>CAZVCJ010000067.1:12725-20361 GCA_964625745.1 uncultured Anaerolineae bacterium
GGGAAGTACATTTACTGCAAGCTGTTGGACCTGGAGCCCTTCGACCACGCTCAGGACAGGCCCTTCGACCCTTCGACCGCGCCCAGGGCAGGCCCTTCGACCGTGCCCAGGGCCGACTTCTCCCCGGCGCAGGAAGACACAGAGGAACCGGAGCCCGTGCAAGAGGGGGAAGGCGAGGTAGATGTGAAGGAAGAGCAGATGAGCAAATAAGAAATGGTGAAGCTGAGGAGCAAGGCCTCGGCTTTTTGTTTTGTGGATGGAGAACAGCGGATGGGCAGGAGGACTGGAAAACCAGCTAGTCCCGCGCCGCCAAATTCACAGTTGCGGATAAGAGCCTGATGTGGTATAATTCAGGCAGAGTTCCAGGGCCGGCGTGAAGCAAGGCCATGGATTCATTCGCACACAAAAAGGGGCAAAGAAGTTGGACGAGAAGCCTAGCGTCTTGTTAGTTGATGATGATGTCAATCTGTGTGGAACGCTCGCGGACATTCTGGAGGAGAAGGGGTATCGCGTGGCTGTCGCCCATGATGGTCCGCAGGCCATCGAAGAGGTGAAAGGCCAACACTTCGATCTGGCGTTGATAGACATAGTGATGCCAGGGATGAATGGGGTCGAGGCCCTGCGGCAGATCAAGGTCATAGACTCCCAGCTCACAACCATGCTGATTACCGGGCACACCACCCTGGGAGAGTCGGCCTCCGAGGCTATAGAGGCAGGGGTTGCTGGTATCCTGTACAAGCCTCTTGATATAGATGCTATTGTGGAGATGATCGAAGGTCGGGCTGAGGCACCAGGCCTACCCCGCATTGACCTCAAGAGATACGAAGTCCAACCGGCAGCCTTGCGCCTGATCCCTGAAGCGGTCGCACGGAAGTGGGACATCATACCTCTTCGCATCGAGGGTGATTCCCTGGTAGTGGCCATGGCTGACCCTAATAATCTATACGCCCTCGAGGACATCCGAGCCCTCTCCAGGATGCAGGCCAAGGTCTTGCGCGCCGCTCTCATGGACGTGCGAGGGGCCATCAACCTCCACTACCGGGCCGCGGGAGAGATCGAAAAGGAGCTCAGCCACATCATCCCCATTACGCCGGAGTGGGCGGAGGCGGGGGGGAGGATAAGCGCTGATCTCATCGCCGAGGCTCCTGTGGTGCGCGCTATAAACCTGCTCATCAGCCAGGCGGTAAAGGACCGGGCCTCGGACATCCACGTCGAACCCCAGGAGGACCGCGTGCGCGTCCGCTACCGCATTGATGGCATCTTGCACGACACCCTCTCCTTGCCCCTGAGCGTCCACGGGCCACTGATCTCCAGGGTCAAGGTGCTGGCCTCTATGAACATCGCCGAGCGCAGGCGACCCCAGGATGGCCACTTCGCCCTCTCAGTAGATGGTAAAGAGGTGGATTTCCGTGTGGCCACAGCGGACACCTCCTGGGGGGAGATGGCCGTATTGCGTGTCCTGGACAAGTCCATGTCTGTCATGGACCTCCCAGAGCTGGGATTCCTCCCCGGCTCTCTAAAGACCTATCAAAGACTCATTCAATCTCCCTTCGGCATGATCCTGGCCGCCGGGCCGACGGGCTCAGGCAAGACGACGACCCTCTATGCCTCCATCAACCAACTGGACTCCAAGGAACGCAATATCATCACTATTGAAGACCCTGTCGAGTACCATTTCGCCAACATCAACCAGATGCAGGTCAACCCCCAGGCGGACGTCACCTTCGCTCGTGGCCTGCGAGCCACCATGCGCCTGGACCCGGACGTCATTCTGGTGGGTGAGATCCGCGATAAGGAGACGGCCAATATAGCCATCCAGGCGGCCCTGACAGGGCACCTGGTTTTATCCACGGTGCACGCCAACGATGCCGTGGGAGCCCTCTTTCGGCTGATGGACCTGGGAATCGAGTCTTTCCTCATCACCTCAGCGGTGATGGGCATCATCGCCCAGCGCCTGGTGCGCCGCGTCTGCCCGCATTGCCGCATCCTCCGCGAGGTGTCGGAGGAAGAGCAAATGGCCTACGAGATAGAGATGGGGGAGAAGCGAACCAAGTTCTATCATGGGGGGGGCTGTAACTTCTGCGCCCTTACCGGGTACCGTAGCCGGATGGGCGTCTACGAGATTCTGGTGATGAGCCAGGAGATCAGACGCCTTGTGCTCAAGGGCGCCAGCGCTGATGTGATCAAGGCCCAGGTCACTAAAGAGGGTATGGTGACTATGTGGCGCGATGGGATGTTGAAGGTGCAAGCTGGCCTCACCACGCCCCGTGAAATACTGCGGAATGTATTTGCGATTGGCTCATAGCAGATGATGCCGTGGCTGATCTCTTTATTCATAGAAAATTCACGCAGCTTTCATGCTGTCTTCACACATAAATATTCCAAACGGCGTTATAATAGAGAAATCGGTGCTCTCCTGTGCTGCCAGGGGCGTTCTGACGTCCTGATATAAGGGGTAGCCAACTGCTCGGCCAGGTTGAGCTCGCGCCGAAGCCGCGTTGGGCGTCGAGCGGCGCCAACGGCCATCTATAGCTCAAAGTGTAAGAAGCGATCTTTCGATGGCCGAAGGTCTCTGACCGAGGCCAGGCGAGCTCGGTCGGAGACCTTCGCCCATCGAGATTTGTTTTTCAGTAGCGGACGATAAGTGAGAGATCATGCCTTATAAGTACGTCGCTTACACTAAAGCTGGAGAGCGGGTACGGGGTGTACTCAACGTCGACTCGGAGGCGGCGGCCGAGGAGGCCCTCTGGAGATCGGACTACGTCATTGTCAGCCTCAAGCAGGCGCGGCCCAGGGCCGATTTAACGACGCTGATGCCCACCCTCTTTGCGATCAAGACCCGGGACCTGATCATCTTCAGTCGCCAATTAGCGACCTTGATCGAGTCGGGTATCACTATCCTGTCCGGCCTCCAGATGTTAGCAGATGAGACCGGCAGTAGGCCTCTGCAGAAATCCCTTCGAGAGGCCAGCGACGATGTGCAGCAGGGTGAGGCTCTCTCCGATGCACTGAGGAAGCAATCTCAGGCCTTCCCTGCCATCTACAGTCGGATGATCGAGATAGGGGAACGGATGGGGAACATGGAGTCGGTGTTGCGGCAACTGGCGACCTACCTGGAAAAACGAGAGGCTCTGACCCGTAAGCTGCGCGGGGCCATGGCTTACCCGGCATTTATCGTAGTCCTGGCCTTCGGCGTGGGGTTCCTGATGATCACCTTCACCCTTCCTGGTATAATGGGGATGTTCAGTGAGTTCGATATAGATTTGCCCCTGCCTACCAAGATACTTATCGCCGTCAGTAACTTCGCCGCGGCCTATCGGACCCCAATGGTGGCCGGTATCGTACTTGTGGTAACCGCGCTTGCTCTGTATCTAAGGACTTCCATCGGTCAGCGGCATCGCGATATATTGCTCCTGAAGCTCCCGATTATAGGCGACATCAATGTTCAGAGCAGCGTGGCCCAACTCTGTCATACTATGTCCATCCTCTTGATGGCGGGATTGCCTATGACTGAGATCATGAGCCTGATCATTGATACGATGGGCAACGTCATCATAAGGGAGGCCTTTGGCAGGGTGCGCACGGAGATGCTGCAAGGGCAAGGTCTCTCCCATCCCATACGCCAGGAGAAGATTTTCCCCGGCCTGCTGGCCCAGATGGTCAGAGTCGGTGAGGAGACGGGCACTCTGGATACGAACCTGGCGACATTGGCCCTTTTTTATGAAGAGGAAGCGGATCGCAAGATAGGTGCTCTCACGAGCATGATGGAGCCGGCCATGATGCTCTTTGTCGGGGGGATGGTGGGCTTCCTCGCCGTCTCGGTGATTATGCCCATGTACACCATGATGGGCAGTATAAAGTAGTCAAAATGCTGAGAAAAGTCGAATTCGGGCTGAGGGCGATCATTGTGCTGGGCGTCATCTACGCCATCGAGATGGCGATACTGGGTTTTGTCTATCGCTCCCTGTCCGATGTGCCTTACAGGGTCATTGCGCCACCCGTAGTCGTTGTCATTGTGCTGCTGGCCTGGGTGACGGTCTACATGGACATGAAGAAGAAGAGAGACAAGTGGTGGTGGAGTTAGTTGGCTTTTGCGGATGAGGGGGCGCAAAGCCACGGGCCTGTCTCAGTGAACAGTAAACAGTAGTCTGACTACTGTTTACCGACTATTGATATGATGGCCTGGCTGCCGAAGACAGGTTTTGAGAAGCGTGCTGTTTGGAAGCAGGCCGGCTGACAGCACGCTTTTTGGGTAGACTCAGACTACCAGTGTTGCTGGATAGCTGGTGGTACTCTGAGATTTGGAGAGGCAGGCTCTATTGATTGGGGACGTGGAAAAAAGAGGTGAGCGGTGAGGTCAGTTGCTGTTGCAAGTGAGAGGGGAGTGAGCCTGGTGGAGGTGCTGGTGGCGGTGGCCATCGTGGCCATCGTCGTCAGCGCCTTCCTCGCCGCCCTCTCCACCGGCACTCTCAGCGTGGGCGTGGTTCGTGAGCGGGTGACGGCGGAGAACCTGGCTCGGTCACAGTTGGAATACACCAAGAACTATACTTATACGTATGGGGCAACTTCCTACCCAACAATAGCACCCTCGACAGGTTGCTCAATCACTATTGGCGTCTCCTATTGGTTCTCTTCAACTCAAACTTTCACTTCCAACCCTGATGACGACAGTGGCATACAGTGGATTACCGTCACCATCTCCCACAAAGGCGAACCGGTGTTTGCGATAGAGAACTACAAGGTGGACCGATGATCAGGGATGAGAAGGGAATGACCTTGGCCGAGTTATTGGTGGTTCTGGCCATCACCGCGATGATAACCGGCATCCTGGTCACGGTTATCTACCAGATCTATCAGATCACCGGTTGGGGCAACGATGAGCTGGTGGTTCAGCACGACTTGCAGAACGCCGCCACCTGGCTCAATCGCGATGTGCTGAAGGCCCGCTCCGCGGAGGTCAGTGACTCTCAGATGACCCTGGTTATCCCCGACCACAGGACCACCCCTACCCTTAGCATTTCTACCTATGTTATCACCTACACTTTTTCCATAACAGACTCGACTCTAACCCGTGATTCTGACAATTCTATGCTGATAGTGGCCAGGCACATTGTCTCTAATCCCTTCCCGCCTGCGGATACCTTTAGCTCCATCATCACGATCACCATCACCTCGCAGGCCGGCGACGTCACCGAGAGCGCCATATTGCACCTGGGCATGCGGTCTGCAAGATAAAAACGACGGAGGTGACAAGGATTTGTCAAAACTCAAAGTTTCTGCTCAAGAGGGAGGGGCCCTGGTTCTGGCCCTCATTGTCCTGGCCATTGGCGCTCTGCTCGTCCCTGTCTTTCTGTCCCACGCCAGCACCAACCTCCTCGCCACCCGCGTCACCGAAGAGGACATGAAGGAACTGTACGCCGCTGATGCCGGGGTGGAGTATGCCCTGGGACATTTACTGCATGGGGTAGAGCCGGAAGGCGGCTGGGGAGGGTTGCCAAAATTTGAGATAAATAACAAGACTGTGACTGTTACCATAGACATTGTCCCTCAAGATCTTTTTGAAGATGGGCTAGTGTACGAGATTATCTCCACCGCTACCAGTGATGATGAGGGCAGCACTACATTGAAATCCCTTGTCTGGGTAAGCGATGTAGGCGATGTCTCTTTCATAGCCGGTGATTTCACTTGGACAGGTGGTAAGCCGTTCAGCGGCAGTGTCTATGCCGCCGGTGATATCGATCTTGGGAAACAGGCTCAGATCAAAGGCAATGCCTACGCCGACGGTGATATCACGCTTGGGGAACAGGCTCAGATCCACGGCGATGCCTGTGCCGCCGGTGATATCGATCTTGGGACACAGGCTCAGATCCACGGTAATGTCAGTGCCGGCGGTTATATCGAGCTTGGGACACAGGCTCAGATCCACGGCCATGTCTGTGCCGGCGGTGATATAAGGCTTGGGAAACAGGCTCAGATCCACGAGGATGTCTATGTCACGGGGGATAACCTCAATATCACGCTTGGGGAACAGGCTGAGATCCACGGTGATGTCTATGTCACGGGGGATAACGTCAATATCACGCTTGGAAAACAGGCTCAGATCCACGGTGATGTCTATGTCACGGGGGATAACGTCAATATCGCGCTTGGGACACAGGCTCAGATCCAAGGTGGTGTCTATGTCACGGGGGATAACGTCAATATCACGCTTGGGACACAGGCTCAGATCAAAGACGGTTGCCATCCCGGCTACAGCGGGGGGTATCCTGATCCCCCAGAATGCCCTGAGCTGCCTGGCTTAAAAATCCTAGTGTATTAGATTAAATAGCAACAACAGTAGCTAGTGAAGTTGAGCAAGACAGCTTGGTTAATTCTAGCTATGGGCACGTTCATTGTTTGGCACAAGAATGTGATGGAATGTGAAGGAATCGGCCACATCCTGCCGGGACAATATAGACCGTTTCAATTGCGTAAGGCCCGATTTTGAGAGAAGGGGTAGCCCGCGGGAAGAAAGTGATAACCGAATCGTGATCTCTTCACACGATTTCAATGCACTTTTGCCCCTTGACAAAGGCAGGGAAATCTGGTATAATAATTGTACGAGGCAAAAGCTCCTTTTCAAGTAACTACTCAGGCTGTCATTGCGAGCGAAGCGAAGCAATCCCCAAGCCGCAAGGAGGAGATTGCTTCGTCGCAAGAAAACGCTCCTCGCAATGACACGGGTTGAGCAGTTACCTTTTCAATTGCATAAGGTCCGATAAAGGCAAACCCATCGAAAGGTGGAGGCGCAAAGCTACGGGTCTGTTTCAGTGAACTGACTACTGATATGACGGCCGAGCTGCCGAAGACAGATTTTAAGAAGCGTGCTATTCGGAAGCAGGTCGGCCGACAGCACGCTTTTTTTGTGGGCCTGGCGACTTGTGTTGAGCCTGTCGAAACAAGTGATTGGAGATGTGAGCGATAGATAAGAAGAAAAGCAAGGCCCCATTGATCCTGGGCATGGAGAAGGAGATGAGCGGTGAAGTCAACTGCTTTCGCGGATGAGCGGGGGGAGAGCCTGGTCGAGGTGCTGATGTCGGTGGCCATCATGTCCATCGTCCTCACCGCCTTCCTCTCCGCCCTCTCCACCGGCAGCTTTGTCACGCGCGTGGTTCACGAACGGGTGACGGCGGAGAATCTGGCTCGGGCACAGTTGGAGTGCATCCAAGACCTTCCTTACGTTCCCGGCGCATACCCTATTACTTATACAACTGCGTGCGCTGCTACACAACTATCAGCATACCCTGTTGAGCTTAACATCTCCTACTGGCTCTCACCTACTTTCACTTCCGACCCTCTTAACGACAGCGATATGCAGTGGATCACCGTCACCGTCTCTCACAATGGCGAAACGTTGTTTACGATAGCGAACTACAAGGTGAACCAGGAATGAAGGGGGAGAGGGGAATAACCCTGGTCGAGCTATTAGTGGTTCTGGCCATCACCGCGATGATAACCGGTATCCTCGTCACGGTTATCTACCAGATCTACCAGATCACCGGTTGGGGTAACAATGAGTTGGTGGTTCAGCACGACCTGCAAAACGCCGCCACCTGGCTCAACCGCGATGTGCTCACCGCCTGCGAAGCGGACGTCA
>CAZVCJ010000068.1:0-20126 GCA_964625745.1 uncultured Anaerolineae bacterium
GGTAGAATATGTGTTGGATGAAGCCATCAAGTCTGGCCTTGTCCGACAGGTCATGCTACGGAAAACACCTTCTGGGACTGCCCGGACGGAGGAGTTTGCGGTCGTTAAAGAGTCTATCTTGACAAGAGACATTTACACAGCAGCTCGCCAGGCACGCCAAAAGAGCCATCGGTTATTTGAAGACCAGGGGCTGGCTTCGATGGCCGTCGTTTTCTCCAGTTTGTTCGCTAGCGCTATAGAAAACCCTGACGAAATACTGGAGCTTGCGACGTGAAGGTATATCTCGATACGACAGTGCTCATCGCCTATCTCTTCGGTGAGTTGAGCGACACCGACGCTGAGAGACAAGCTTTTGCATCTGACATGTTTGAGATGATCAACATCGCAGCTGACATTGAGGCCTTTGTCTCGTTATACTCGCTCCAGGAGCTAGCCATCTTTGCATACGACAACTACGCCTCTGATGATGCTCCAACTGTTTTAAGATTGGCTGTGTTAATGCTCTTTCAGAATGAAGTCACGCTATTGCCACTCCTTGATCGGATCGAGACTCTGAGATACCGACGGCTGGTGAGCATACCTGATCGGTCTGATCAGCCTCATGTTGCATTGGCAATGAAGTACCAGTGTGATTGCATCCTGGCCTATGATGAGCACTTTGCACGTGCCAGTCTTGTAAACACAATGACACCGGACGCGTTCGTGGAGATGCTCAAGTCTCCGTGACCCTCGTGAGTAGTTGCCTCGAAATCAATAGAGTGTGGCCAAAACCTGTAGTAGTGACGACCAATGTAAATCTGAAGACGATTTGACATGGCTCGCAAAATATGGTATAGTTGCACACGTGTGCAAACCCATCACGGGCGATCCAACATGGCACCGTAGGATCGCCTCTCTTTAGGATAAGCAATGCACACGTGTGCAACCGGGAGCATCCCTCATGCGTGTCTCGATAAAGGACGTCGCTCAAGCGGCTGGCGTCTCTCACTCCACGGTTTCCCGCGCCCTGGGCGATAGCCCTCTGGTAAAAGCCGAGACCAAAACCCACATCAAGCGCCTGGCCCAGGAGATGGGCTACACCCCTGACGCCATCGCCCGCAGCTTGGTGACGCGGCAAACGCGCACCGTGGGCGTCGTGGTCACTACCATCACCGACCCGTTCGTGGCCGAGGTGGTGCAGGGTATCGAAGACACGGCTCTGGAAAACGACTACTCTGTTATCCTGGCCAGCTCTGCTGCCGAGCCGGACCGCGAGGTGGCCGCCGTGGAGATGCTTCGCGCCAAGCGGGTGGACAGCGTCATCGTCACCTCCTCGCGTGTGGGGGCGCTCTACCTGGAGCATCTGGAACGCATCGGCGTGCCGGTGGTGCTCATCAACAACCACAACGAGCAAAGCGGGCGCTATACCTTTTCGGTGAGTGTGGACAATCAGCACGGCGGCCACCTGGCGACTCGGCACCTCATCGAGCAGGGACGTCGCCGCATTGCCTACGTGTCTGGCACAGCCGATCAAAGCGACAGCGCAGGCCGCCTGGCTGGTTATCGGCAGGCGCTGGAAGAAAATGGCATCCCCTTCGATCCGGCTCTGGTCGTGCCCGGCAACGGTCGCCTCGACGGCGGTGAGCGGGCGCTGCATGCGCTGATAAGCCTGGACAGCCCGCCTACGGCCGTTTTTTGTTACAACGACATGACCGCCATCGGCCTGCTCTGCGCTGCTCGGCAAGCGGGCCTGTCTGTGCCGGAGGATCTGGCTGTGGTTGGCTTCGATGATGTTCCTCTGGCCTCGTACATCAGTCCACCTCTTACGACCGTCGCCCAGCCTCAGCGAGACATGGGCCGGCAAGCCATGAGCATGGCTCTGACTCTGATGGCTGCCGATGATTTGTCGCCTCCCTTATCCGATGTCGTGGTGAAAGGAAGGCTGATCGAACGCGAGACAACGTGAGCGTGAAACGCGAAACGTAAAACATAACATAAGAAGGAGGTTTTTGACATGAAAGGATTGGTTCTTGATGCCGTTTGGGAACCCAAGCCAGACTATGTGGTTTCCGAATGGGAGAAGGAGACGGGCAAGGCCGTCACTGGCAATAGCATCTGGCGGCACCCCAGGCTGGAGGTGCGCGAGTGGCCCGACCCCAAGCCGGGCCCGCAAGAGGTGGTGCTGGAGGTGCAGGCCTGCGGTGTCTGCGGCTCCGACATGCACTTCTACGAGACCGACGAGGACGACTACGTCCTGTACCCCGGCCTGACCAGGTTCCCCACCATCTTAGGCCACGAGTTCTCCGGCAAAGTGGTGGAGGCAGGCAAGGATGTCGAGATCCTTAAGGTTGGCGATATGGTGACGGTGGAGGAGATGATCTGGTGCGGTCGCTGCATCCCCTGCCGCAACGGCTACCCCAATCACTGCACCAACCTGGAGGAGCTGGGCTTCACCATTCCCGGCGCCTTCGCCAACTACATCGCTGTGGACGAGAAGTTCTGCTGGAAGATTGACGCCATCGCCGAGCACTTTGGCAGTGAGGAGACAGGCTATGAGGTTGCTGCTCTCACCGAGCCGACCTGCGTTTCCTACAACGCCATGTTCGAGCGGGCAGGCGGCTTCCGGCCGGGGCACTACGTCAGCGTGTTCGGCGCGGGACCCATCGGCCTGGCGGCCATCGGCCTGGCGAAAGCGGCCGGCGCGGGCATCATCGCTGATTTTGAGATCTCGCCGCAGCGGCGCGAGCTGGCCAAGCAGGTGGGCGCCGACTACGTGTACGATCCGCGCGAAGTCGTTGCCGGCGATGTGCTGATGGAGCTGAGCAAGGGTGAGGGCTTCAACTTTCACGTCGAGGCCGCCGGGGCTCCGCATCTGACGGTGCCAGAGATGGAGAAGGCCCTGGCCATCAATGGCAAGATCGTCCAGATCGGGCGGGCAGCCCAGCGGGTGCCCATGTACCTGGAAGCCTTGCAGGTGCGCCGCTCCCAGGTCTTCGGCTCGCAGGGGCACTCCGGCCACGAGACCTTCCCCAACGTCATCCGCCTGATCGGTGCCGGCCGACTGGACTTGAGCCCCATCATCACCGCTCGCTATGGTCTGGAGGACACAGTGAACGCCATCGCCAGGTCCACTGAGCGAACGGACGGTAAGATCCTGGTGAAGCCAAACTAGAAATTAGAAGTGAGAAATTAGAAATGAGAAACTGGAAGTGAGAAATTAGAGAATGGTGTATGAGGAGTGGCTGGCGCAGGTGCCGGACGGGCTTAAGAAGGATCCGATTTGGCAGTTCAAGGCTTATCCGAAGGCGCTGTTGCTGTTTGATCTAATGTGGGAGGACAGCGAGAAACTGCTGCGAGATGCGCGAGGTCGGGAGATTGTCAAGCAACTCGTCCGCAGCGCTGGTTCTATCACTGCCAACATAGACGAGGGGTTCGGGCGCGGCGTTGACAGGGGAGAGTATCTGCAGTTTCTGCGCTACGCACTTGGCTCTGCGAGGGAAACGCGAAGCTGGTACTATAAATCGCGCCAGCTCTTGGCCGCAGATGTGGTCGAGCATCGGATGAGCCTATGCAGCGAAATCATTGCCCTGCTCGTCACCGTCATCAAGAAGCGCCGCAAACAAGCCTGCCGCTAACCCTTCTCATTTCTCTCTTCTCACTTCTCATTTGATGAGTCGAGGAGGTAAAATGTCAGACAAGCAAATACCGGCGGGGCTACTCGCTACTGACCAGCCTGATCTGTTCTTCGAGGATAACACCGTTGGCTGCCTGAAGAAAGAAGTCTGGGATGCCAGCGACGCCGAGATTGACGCCATTCTGGCCGAGTACGGCGTCCCCTCGCCGGTCGAGTGGGGCAAGCCGGGTTCGTACATCCAAACAACCGTGCGCTGGCAGGTCGAGGAAAACCGTCGCCAGAACGACGTCGTTTTCATCCCTGTGGGGTGCACCGAGCTCCACGGTCGGCACCTGGCCAGCGCGTCGGATACGCTGTACGTCAGCCAGATCGTGGAGGGCGTGCGGCGCTACACGGCCAGACGAGGCGCGCCCGTCAACCTGGCCCTGCCGCCGCTGATGTACGGCGCGCATCCCTACCACCACCTGGGAATGCCCGGCACCGTCATCGTGCGGGAGAACGTGGTGCGGGAGTTGATGATGGACGTGATGCTGGGCCTGTGGAACGACGGCTTCCGCAAGCAGATCATCATCAATAACCACGGCCAGTTGTGGGTGCTGGAGTCGGCGGTGCAGCAGTTCCAGAAGCGCTACCAGCTCCCCGGCATCTTCCGCGTGATTGACTGGCATCGGGCGGTGCGCGAGTTTTTCCGCACCAAAGAGCGCGGCGGCAAGTGGGACACCAACTTCGTCCACGCCGACGAGTCGGAGACTTCGCTAGGTCTGCTATTCCATCCTGAAATGGTGGACATGCGATACGCCGTGGACACCGAGGGCAAGAGCTACCTGCCAGAAGGGCACTTCGACAAGTCGGTGGACCCCTTCGGACGGCCCAGCCGCTGGTCGGAGGGTGAAGGTCACTTTGCCATTGAGATCGCGGCCACTCCTGAGGGTGTCGTGGGCAAAGCGACGCACGGTTCAGCAGACAAGGCCAGGCGCCCGGTGGCGGCTATCCTCCGCTACCTGACCCTGCTCAACGACCAGATCCTGGAGGCCTTCCCGCCCGGCACCGTGCCGCCGGTGGAAGAGGTGACCTTGCGCACTCAGGCGGAGATGGAGCCCTACCTGCGCGAGCCGCTGAGCGAGGGCTGGAAGCCGGTGTACGGGCTGCCGGCCATCGGACAGAATACCTTGGTGTGATGCACAAGGGGCAACGAGGGATGAGGGATGAGTAATGAGGAACGGGACAAACCTCATTTTCCTCATTGCCTCGTTGCCTCATCACTCGCCACTCCGGAGACCAGAGACCATGAAGCTGAGCATCGTTCTCTCCACCCACGCCGCCCAGTTCCAGGCGGTGGCCTTCAAGGGCGACTTCGAAGCCAACGTCGCCAAGATCGCGGGTTGGGGCTACGACGGCGTCGAGCTCGCCATTCGCGATCCCAGCCTGGTGGACGCCGACGAGTTGCTGCGCGTGGTGTCGGCGCACGGCTTGGAGGTGCCGGCCATCGGCACCGGCCAGGCCTGGGGCGAGGAGGGGCTGTCGTTCACCGACCCCAACCCGGACGTGAGGGCAGCGGCCATCCAGCGGGTGCGCGACCACGTGCCTTTTGCGGCCCGCACTGGTGCGGCAATCATCATCGGTTTGCTGCGCGGGATCGTTAAGCCCGGCGTCAGCCACGACCAGGCCTACACCTGGCTCGTCGAGGCGCTGCAACGCTGCACGGCAGCCGCCGCACCCCACGGCGTGCGCCTGGTGCTGGAGCCCATCAACCGCTACGAGACCACCCTCATCAACAACGTCGAGCAGGGGTTGGCGCTCATTGAGACGGTGGGTGCGGATAACTTCGGCCTGCTACTCGACACCTTCCATACGAACATCGAGGAGCCGGTGATTGAGGACAGCATCCGCGCCTGCGGCGACCGCATCTTCCACTTTCACGTGGCCGACTCCAACCGCTGGTATCCCGGCGCCGGCCACCTGGACTTCAAGTCCATCCTGGACACCCTCTTCGCCACCGGCTACCAGGGCTACGTCTCCGGCGAATTCATGCCTCTGCCCGACGCCGACACGTCGGCCGAGCGAAGCATTGCCCATCTGCGCCAACTTTACTCTCCATGAATAGTTTTAATGAACCCCTCGTTATTCGTTACCTCGTGAAAAGACCTCCTACGGACCTCGTGCAGGTATCTTCTGTCTTCCAGACACCGCCGGGTGGGAAATCGAAGGCGATCTGCGCCGTCACTCCATCCAGGTCATCCAGCGTCTGGTAACGCAGGTCGAACCTGCCCGCCGCCTCCTGGACGGTCAGGGTGCTGGTCGCCGGGGGCAGCCGGCGCAGTTCTCGCTCTGTCATCATCTCTGCCCATCGTTCCGGCGGCCCCGCTTGCCCGGTTTCCCTCAACGTGCAGCGAATCGCTAAGGAGCGGACAAATTCTGCCTGACCTGGTATACTTTAGTTGGCGCTTTCTACGGGACGTGGGTTCGTAGTTGCCACTTCAGTGGCTTTCTCAAAGCCGCTTACGGAGGCTGATGAATGGAGCACAGTCTGGTCGCCCTGCTGTTCGATCTGGGCGACACCATCATGGCCGAGGAAAGCGAGATCAAGGATGCGGGCGGGACGACGCTGCAAGCCGACCTGTTCCCAGGCGCGGCCGAGATGCTGCGCCGCTTCAAGGCTCAGGGCCACGCTCTGGGCCTGGTGGCCGACAGCAGGCCTGATACGCCGATCAACGTCCTGCGGCAGCATGGCCTGCTGGAGCTCTTTGACACCTTGACAATCTCCGAGGTGGTCGGCGCCAGCAAGCCGGACCCGCAGATCTTTCGGGTGGCGCTGGAAGAGCTGGGCATCCCGGAGAGTGGCTACGGCCGGGTGGTGATGGTGGGCAACAACCTGGAACGCGACATCGTGGGGGCCAACCGGCTGGGGCTGATCTCCGTCTACTTCTACTGGAGCGACCGCCGCCGCAGCCAGCCGCTGACGGACGAGGAGAGGCCGCAGCACACGGTGACGTCCATGCCGGAGTTGGTGGCCTTGATCGAAAAACTGGATGGGCAGTTACCTTGAGACTTTACCAGAAGCAGTAGGAAGAAGGTATATCATGGCGACTTGCAACATCGTGGACTTTGGCGCCATCGGCGACGGCAGAACGGACAACACGCTTTGCTACTCAGTCGGCGCTCGCTCCCCCAGGTTTTGCATATCCCTACGCAGTCCATTCCCTGCATTGAGGAGGAACCGCAGGTGTCAAATCATATCGAAGCGCAGAATCGCCGCCAGGTCCTGTCCAGGCCCATCGAGATCGTCTGCCACCGCATGGCCAACGAGCACGCCCCAGAGAACACCTTTGCCGCAGCCCAACTGTGTGTGGACTGGGGCGTGGATTACGTCGAAGCTGACGTTTGGAGCAGCCGTGACGGGGTCTTTTATCTGATGCACGACGCCACCGTGGATCGAACCACGAATGGCACGGGTTACGTCCTGGCCCTGACGTCGTCGGAGATCGACCGGCTGGACGCCGGGAGCTGGTTCGGTCCCGAATTCGCTGGAGAGAAGGTGCCGAGGCTGGAGGACTTTCTGCGGTGGATCAAGGGCCAGGCCAGGGTCTTTCTCGACGTCAAGTTCGCCCATCCCCAGCAGTTGATAGACCTGCTCTACACAACGGGGATGGCGGGCGATTGCTTCCTGTGGTGTCAGAGTGCCGAGTGGATGCGCATCGTCCGCGTGCTGGACCCGAGGCTGGTGCTGAAGGTGAACGTCCGCAGCGTTCAGGACGTGGTCGAAGCGGCCAAGCGCTACCGGGCGCAGATCGTCGAGGTGGGCCTGGAGAACATGAGCCGGGAACTGATTGCTGCCTGCCGCGAGCGCGGGCTCCGAATCATGGTCAACCAGACCAAGAAAGATCCAGAGGCGTTCCGCCAGGTGTTGCAGTGGGGCGCGGACATGATCAACCTGGAGCACGCCGACGTTTTTCTCGACATCCTGGCAGGCCACGGTTGGTGAGTCAGTGAGAAACGAGTCAATGAGGCCCTCGTTACTCGTTACCTCGTTGACTCGTTACCCCGTAAAAGGACCTCCAAGAGCTTGTCGGAGAAGACTTCGGAAGTCTCCATAATAGCTCAAGCTTGCAGGGATTTCAGTCGATTTCAGGTAGTTGATGCACTAAGAGTTCTCAGATCAAGACTTCCGAAGTCTGGGAGCACGCCCTCTCCGACAGGCTGCCAGGGTTGCGGTCTCAGAGGTCTTTTTTGTTTTTTGACAAAGCAAAAGCTTTGTTGTATAATTCTGTTAGCGCTAACAGCCACCGTCGTTGAGGAGAGGTAATTCATGCCCAACCGTGTTACCATGGCTGATGTTGCCCGCGAGGCTGGTGTCTCATTGATGACTGTCTCCCGGGTGGTCAACGAAAAGGGAGAAGTCAGTCCGGCTACCCGCCAGTGTGTTCTGGAAGTCATTGAGCAGTTGGGCTACCGGCCCAGTGCCATTGCCCGCGGCCTGGCCACGCAGCGGACAGGCAGCCTGGGTCTGGTGATGCCCGATGTGGCCAACCCCTTTTTTTCTGACGTGGCGCACGGCGCGGAACACGTGGCTTACGCTGAGGGCTACAACATCTTTCTGTGCAACACCGACGAGGATCCACAGCGGGAATTGAGCGTATTGCAATCGCTTGAAGAAAAGCAAGTGGATGGTGTTGTGCTGTGTAGTTCGCGTCTCGACGACAGCGAGTTAGAAGCAGCATTGGCTCATCACCCGGCCGCCGTGTTGGTCAACCGCCGGCTCGAGGGAGGTGGGGTCGTTGGTTCAGTACTGATCGACGACGAAGCTGGCGGCCGACTGGCTACCCAACATCTATTACAGGCCGGTCACCGGGCGGTGGGCTTCCTCGCTGGCCCCCTGGCCTCCCGCAGCAGTCGTCAGCGGGCCAAAGGCTATCGCGCTGCCCTGGCCGCTGCTGACTTGCCCCACCATCCTGACTGGACGCGGCATTGTTCCCCCGTAGTAGAAAGCGGGCGAGAAACCGCTCGTCATCTGCTGACAACCTATCCTGAACTGACTGCTTTCTTCTGTTACAACGACCTGGTTGCCGTCGGCGCATTGCAAGCCTGCGCCGATCTGGGCCGCCGGGTACCTGACGACTTGGCCGTCGTTGGCTTTGACGACATCTTGCTGGCCGCCCTGGTCATCCCCCCGCTGACTACCTGCCGTGTGCACCGGTATGAGCTAGGCGCTCAGGCCATGCGGTTGCTGTTGGACCAGATCAATGGCTGTCATGACGAATGTACGGAGATCGTGCTGCAACCGGAACTCATCGTCCGAGCCAGCGCGCCATAAGTTACTGGCCGGTAATTCAAACAACGTCCTGTCTTGCTATCTGTGAAAGAAGGGGGTGATCTTCCGGACGGATAACTAACTTCGGGACAGTGTCCAGCATTGTCTACTTTGCGTCAGTGACTCAGAAAGGAGGTGGTCTTTTGGACAGATAGGCTTTCAGTCAATGTCCAATATTGCTCGTTCTGTGTCAGTAACCCAATTCTAGTTAAACCACATAAGGAGGAAAGAAATGAGGAAGCTTACGCTTCTAAACCTGTTCGTTGTTCTGGCTCTTGTGTTGGCCGCCTGTGCCCAGCCAACCCCCGAGGTGATCGAGAAGGAGGTGGTCGTGGAGAAGCCGGTGGTCCAGACCGTGGTGGTGGAGAAGGAGGTGGTCGTCGAGAAGCCGGTAGTCCAGACCGTCGTCGTCGAGAAGGAGGTCAAAAAGTACGACGAAGCCCCTATGCTGAAGGAGTTGGTGGAAAAAGGCGAGCTTCCGCCGGTAGCAGAGCGCCTTCCCGATGAACCGCTGATGGTCCTGCCTGTCAAGTCGATCGGGCAGTATGGGGGCACCTGGCACCGGGCCTTCCTCGGCGTCGCGGACTTTCACGCCCTTGGGCGCCTCATCTACGAGTCTGTGCTGCGCTGGCCGCGTGATCCCAAAGATCCAATCCAGCCTGGCTTGGCCAAGGAGTGGAAGTGGTCGAATGACGGTACGGAGTTGACTCTCTATTTCCGCCAGGGTCTCAAGTGGTCCGACGGCGAGCTCTTCACCGTGGACGACATCATCTTCTGGTGGGAGGACATCGAGAACGACCCGGAAATCACGGCCTCCCCGCACATCGAATGGGTGGTCAATGGAGAGCCAATGGAACTGGAGAAGATAGACGATACCACCATCAAACTAAAGTTCGCCGGGCCTAACGGCCTGGCCGAGACCACCGGGTTGGCCTTCCATGGCTGCCAGTGGCCGCTGGGCTTTGAGCGCTTTGGCTTCTTCGCCCCCAGGCACTATCTGGAGCAGTTCCATCCCAAGTACAACACGGACGCGACCTATGAGCTTTTCGAGGAGAAGGCGTTCAACTTCAATACCGAGCTTCCGGTGATGTATGCCTGGAAGGTCGCGCAGTGGGAAGCCGGGGCCACGGAAATGGTCGCCGAGCGCAATCCCTACTACTGGAAGGTGGATCCAGTGGGCCAGCAGCTCCCCTACATCGATCGGATTCACTACACCCTGGTCGAGGGTGGCGACGCCCTCAACCTGATGGCCATCGCGGGCGATCTGGACATGCAGCACCGCCGCATCAGCTTTAGCCAGTACACCGTCTACCAGGAGAACGCGGAGGCGGGCAACTACCACTTGCTTGTGTGGCCCACGGCACAGGCTTCCACCATCACTCTCTTCCCCAATCAGAGCTATCCCGATCCCAAGTATCGCGAGCTGCTGCAGAACCTCAAGTTCCGCCAGGCCCTGTCACTGGCCATAGACCGCGACTTGATCAACGAGGTCTCCTTCCTGGGCCAGGCCATCCCGCGCAACACCACCGTTGTGCGCGATTCGCCTCTGTTCCAGGCGGACATCGAGGAATACTATGCCGAGTACGATCCCGCGGCAGCCCAGGCGTTGCTGGACGAGATCGGGTTGGTGAAAGGCGCTGATGGCTTCTATGCCTTCTCAGACGGCTCGCCGGTGGAGCTGATCATTGAGGGCACTGACGCTGTTTCGGGTGCCAGCATGGATGCTCTGGAATTGGTGACCCAGAACTGGAACGACGCCGGTCTCAAGACAGTTCTGGAAGCCATGTCGCGCGACATCTACTGGCCCAGGGCCAACAGCAACGAGGTCATGATCGCAACCTGGGAGACGGACCGCGGCCTGGTACCGATGGTAGACCCAATCTACCAGTTCCCCTTTGACGAGCGCTCCTGGATGGGGCCGGCTTTTGGCACCTGGTACAAGTCTGGTGGCGAGCTAGGTGAGGAGCCGATAGCCCTCTTCAAGGAGGTACAGGACCTTTACGACCAGTACAAGATCACTGTGGACGCCGACGAGCAACTTAAAATCGGCAAGCAGATCGTCCGGAAAGCCACCGAGGGCCTGTTCAGCATCGGCACGGTGGGCCAGCCGCCCGCTCTGACGGTGGTCAAGAACAACTTCTACAACGTCATGGATAAGCACACCTCTGACTGGATCGTCTTCACACCGGGCACCATGGACCCGCCCCAGTTCTGGATCGGGAAGTAGGTGTGGCACAAGACCGATGCCTTTGCTGCAGAAAAGCAAGTGTAGTATAATAGGCAGTAGGCGGAGGTAATACTGGGCGAGGAGGGATCGGCAGGTAGAGATTCCTCCTCGCTCCAAATGGTACGCTTTCCGGGTGTTGTTGAGGAGTATTTACTATGCTAGCTTATGTCGGGAGACGTATTCTGGGAATGATTCCCACGCTCGTCATCGTGTCTATCCTCACCTTCATTATCATCCAGTTGCCGCCAGGCGACTTCTGGACTACGCGGGCGATCGAGATAGCCATGAGCGGCGGTGGGCAGGATAAAGAGACGGTCGAGAAGATGCGGGAGCGGTATCGCATGGATGACCCATTATACGTTCAATACCTGCGATGGGTCTCCGGCTTCCCTCGCGGTGACTTTGGGTGGTCTCTTGAATGGAACAGTCCAGTCCTGCCCATCGTGTTCCGGCGAATGAGCTACACCATCCAGGTGGGTGGGCTGTCGCTGCTTTTCATGATGGGCGTTGCCATTCCCATTGGCATCTATTCGGCCACGCATCAGTACTCCTTCGGCGATCATGCACTATCCCTGGTGGGATTCCTGGGGTTATCGCTACCCGGCTTCCTGTTGGCGTTGCTGTGGATGTTCTTTGGCATCATTGTTCTACGCATTCCTGTCGGAGGAGAGATCTCCCTGGAGATGGCGGAGCAGCCCTGGAGCCTGGCCAAGTTACTGGATTATCTGAATCACCTCTGGCCGCCAGCGGTCATCCTTGGCCTGGCGAGCACAGCCCAACTCCAGCGCATCATGCGGGGCAACCTGCTGGACGTGATGGGACAGCAACACATCACCACCGCGCGGGCGAAAGGGCTCAAGGAACGAAAAGTGGTCAATAAATACGCTGTGCGGGTAGCCATCAACCCCTTGATCAGCGTGATGGCCATGGAAGTTCCCAAGATCATTTCAGAGTCTACCATCGTGGGCATCGTCATGTCGGTCCCAACTATCGGTCCTCTTCTGCTACGTTCCCTGCTCAGCCAGGATATGCACCTGGCCGGGACCTTCTTGCTCTTTATGACTGTGCTGTTGATGATATCCAATCTCTTGGCTGATATCGCCCTCGCGTGGGCTGACCCAAGGATTGTGTACACATGAGCGATGTAGCAGCCAAGTCGGAGGAGCTGTTCAAGCTATACGAGGGGCTGAGCGACGCAAGCGAGGGCCTGGAGCCGGAAGACCTGGCCGGCCAGAAATCCCTTGAGGCCATCTACGCTGCCTCGCAATGGCAACTGATGTGGCGAAAGTTCATTCGCAACAAAGTGGCCATCGTGGGAGGAATCGTGATCCTGCTCTACTACCTGGCTGGGCTCTTCGCCGGCTTTGTGGCCCCATATACCCTCTCCACACGGTTCATCAAGTACATCCACATGCCCCCTCAGCGTGTTCACTTCTTCAACGACGGGAAGTTGCAGCCGTTTGTCTGCGACGTTGACTTGACCATTGACGAGAACTTGCGCAAGATCTATGAGCCGAACTGTGACAAGAGAATCCCTCTCGAGTTCTTCTCCCACGGCGAACCCTACAAGCTTCTTGGATTGATCGAGACCGACGTGCACCTGTTCCAGGCGCCGGGCGGGATCGTCTCGCTGTTGGGCACTGAGCGACAAGGGCGCGACATGTTTTCCCGCGTCCTCTATGGCAGCCAGGTCTCGCTAACCATCGGACTACTGGGCGTGGCCTTCAGTTTGGTCTTTGGGTCGGTGCTGGGCGTCGCCTCGGGCTACTACGGCGGTTGGATTGACGAACTCATACAGCGGTTGATCGAACTGGTGCGCTCCTTCCCCGCAATTCCCCTGTGGATGGCTTTATCGGCCGCAGTGCCCCCTCACTGGCCACCACTGAGGACCTACTTCGCCGTGACCATCATCCTGTCCGTAATCGGCTGGACCTGGTTGGCCCGTCAACTGCGGGGGAAGGTGCTGTCCTTGCGCAACGAGAATTTCGTCTTGGCGGCGAAACTTGCCGGGGCAAGTGATAGGTGGATCATCTTCAGGCATCTCATCCCGGCGACCCTTAGCCACATCATCGTCGTCTCGACACTGGCCATGCCGGCCATGATTCTGGCGGAGACCGCGCTGAGTTTCCTGGGACTGGGACTCCGCCCGCCAATCACCAGTTGGGGCGTGCTTCTCAAGGAGGTGCAGAATATTCAGTCTATGGCCCTCTATCCCTGGGTGTTTACTCCGGCGCTTGCCATCGCCATCGCTATCCTCGCTTTCAATTTTCTCGGCGATGGCCTGCGCGATGCTTCCGACCCTTATACGATATGAGTATGGTATCCGACAATCAGCGCTGTATTGTTCGAGTTGAAGATCTGAAGACCTACTTCTATACCCTGGACGGGGTGGTCCGGGCGGTGGATGGTGTGTCCTTGGAGATCAGGCCTGGTGAGACTCTTGGCCTGGTCGGCGAGTCAGGGTGTGGAAAGAGTGTAACCGCTTTTTCCATCCTCCGTTTGCTCCCTTTGAAGACGAGCCGCATCGTCCAGGGCAAGATTCTCTACGATCAGGGAGATGGCAATCCGTCGGTTGATCTGACCACCGTTGATCCAAATGGGGATCTCATCCGCAATATCCGGGGGAACGAGATTGCCATGATCTTCCAGGAGCCGCTGACCTCCCTGTCGCCGGTGCACACGGTGGGCAGCCAGATTGCGGAGGCAGTGGAGCTGCACCAGCGGGTGAGCGAGGAGGAAGCGAGGGAGAGGGCCATCCAGATGCTGGAGGAGGTTGGCATCGCCATGCCGCGCCGGCGTTACAGTGAGTACCCGCACCAGTTTTCGGGAGGCATGCGGCAACGGGCGATGATCGCCATGGCGCTCTCCTGTAATCCCAGGCTCCTCATCGCCGATGAGCCCACCACGGCGCTGGATGTCACCATCCAGGCCCAGATCCTGGAGCTGATGAAATCCCTCCAGGACGAGTTCGGGATGGCGATCATGATGATCACCCACAACCTGGGGGTGGTCGCCGAGACGTCCGACCGGGTGGCGGTGATGTATATGGGCAAGATTGTGGAGAGCGGCGACGCGCGCACTATCTTTCATCGTCCGCTCCACCCGTACACGGTGGGCCTTATGCGATCCATCCCGCACCTGGGCCGTCGGGTGAAGGCGCGCCTGACACCCATCCCTGGCAGCGTCCCGGACCCCTATTCGGTGCCGTCTGGGTGCGCCTTCTTGCCGCGCTGCCCTGTTCCTAAGATGGAAGCTTGTTACCAGGTACAGGAGGAGGCAATGCTGGTCGAAGTGGAGCCTGGTCATTTCGTGCGTTGCTCGCTGTACGTGTAACCCAGTGTCTTGATCCACCAAGACGATGGCTGTCAAGAGATAATGCTGCAAGAGGCAACATGGAATCAAAAGCACCTGTATTATTAGATGTCAAGGGTCTGAAAAAGTACTTCCCTATCCAGAAGGGCTTCTTACGACGGGTGGTGGGCCACGTGCGGGCCGTGGATGGCGTGAACCTCTTCGTCCGAGAGGGAGAGACTCTCGGACTGGTAGGGGAGTCGGGCTGTGGTAAGACCACCACTGGTCGCTGCATCTTGCGCGCTTACGAGCCAACGGCAGGTGAGGTCTGGTTCCGCCAGGACGGGGAGATGGTGAACGTCTTTGAAGTCCCCAAAGATGAAATGAAGGCCCTGCGGCGCGAGATGCAGATCATTTTCCAGGATCCCTTCTCTTCCCTCAACCCGAGGATGACGGTGATGGACATCGTCAGCGAACCGCTGCGCATCCACGGCATCGCCAAGGGCGCGGAGCTCAAATCAATGGTCCGAGAGCTTTTGGAGGCGGTCGGCCTTAGGGCGCAGCACATGAGTCGTTACTCCTATGCCTTCAGCGGCGGACAGCGACAGCGCATCGGCGTCGCCCGCGCCCTGGCCTTGCGGCCCAAGCTCATCGTGGCCGACGAGCCGGTTTCGGCCCTGGACGTCTCCATCCAGGCCCAGACGCTCAACCTGCTTGAGGATCTCCAGAAGGAGTTTGGCCTGACCTACCTCTTTATCGCCCACGACCTTTCTGTAGTGGAACACATCAGCGACCGGGTGGCTGTGATGTACCTGGGCGTCATCGTCGAGCTGGCCTCGGCCGACGAGTTATACGCTGGCCCCATGCATCCCTACACAGAAGCCCTGCTTTCGGCAGTGCCCCGCACTGATCCGGATCACATATCCAAGCGGATCATTCTCCCAGGGGACGTCCCCAGCCCGGCCGACCCGCCCCCCGGCTGCAAATTCCATCCCCGCTGTCGTTACGCCAAAGACATCTGCAGCAAGGAGATTCCTCAGTGGCGCGAACTGAGCGACGACCACTGGGTCGCTTGCCACCGCGCCGACGAGCTGACCCTGCTCGGCATCGCCTATGACTGAGGCTGGTCTGCGCCATCGTTCAGGGTCTTTTAGAACCAGGGTTCCTGCTTTCCCCAGGCTCAGGAAAGGTTGCCATGCCCCCCCACGACCACGAGAGAATTCTTGCCCAATGCGGGAGAACGTTTCACGCTGCCTCTTGACAAATCGAAACCTCTGTGATATAATCCTGTTAGCGCTAACGGCCAACAGCGTTGAAGAGAGGATCCACAGTGGGAATTGAGCGTATTGCAATCGCTTGAAGAAAAGCAAGTGGATGGTGTTGTGCTGTGTAGTTCGCGTCTCGACGACAGCGAGTTAGAAGCAGCATTGGCTCATCACCCGGCCGCCGTGTTGGTCAACCGCCGGCTCGAGGGAGGTGGGGTCGTTGGTTCAGTACTGATCGACGACGAAGCTGGCGGCCGACTGGCTACCCAACATCTATTACAGGCCGGTCACCGGGCGGTGGGCTTCCTCGCTGGCCCCCTGGCCTCCCGCAGCAGTCGCCAGCGGGCCAAGGGCTATCGCGCTGCCCTGGCTGCTGCTGCCTTGCCCCACCATCCTGACTGGACGCGACATTGTTCCCCCTCAGTACAAAACGGGCGAGAAACCGCTCGTCATTTGTTGACCGCCTATCCTGAACTGACAGCGGCGAATGTACGGAGACTGTGCTGCAACCGGAACTCATCGTCCGGGCCAGCGCACCGTAGGTGTCTGATGTTCGATGTGCCATGTTTCACGAGTTCTTCACCTATCTGACCGGGGAGAGGGCTGCGATGAAGATCGCTTTTATCGGCGGCGGCAGCGTCCAGTGGACGCCGAAGCTGGTGACCGATATGGCACTGACCGAGACATTGGCCGGCGCCAACCTGGTGCTTCACGATATTGACGCGGACGCACTTGAGTTACTGACCCGCGCGTGCGAGCGCATCGTCGCGCAGGTAGGTGAGAGTCTGCAGGTCACAGCTACGCTAGATCGTGCCGAGGCGCTGCGGGACGCTGACTTTGTGATCTTGTGCGTCGCCATCGGCGGGCTTCCGGCGGTGCGCAACGATCTGGAGATCCCGGAGCGCTATGGCATCTACCAGCCGGTGGGCGACACGGTGGGGCCTGGTGGACTGGCGCGCGGGCTGCGCCACATCCCTTTCGCCGTGCAGGTCGCCCGCGAGATGGAGCAACTGTGTCCCCATGCCTGGATGCTCAACCTGACCAATCCGATGACCACGATCTGCCGTGGCATGACTCGTGCGACCAACATTCGCACCATCGGGTTGTGCCACGAGGTGACCGGCGTAAGTCGTCATCTCGCGGGTTTGCTCGACGTTCCGGTAGAGGCAATCACGCTTGAGGTTGCGGGTATCAACCACCTGCCAGTCATTCTGCGCTTTGACGTCGGCGGGCGTGATGGAATGGACATGCTGCGCGACTGGCTGGCGGAGCACGGGCCATTCGCCCAGGTGGGTCAACTCGACCTCAACTCAGTTTTTGATGTCTTTACCGATCGGCTGGCAGTCAAGCTGACGTTGTTCGAGCAACTCGGCGTGCTGTTCGGCGCGGGAGATCGTCACGTGGCTGAGTTCATCCCCGGCTTCCTGACCGAAGCAAGCGAACGTGGCCGTCGCTACGGCGTCGTGCTGACGACGGCTGATCAGCGTGAGGAGATGGCCCGCTTGCGCCGTGCCCAGATCGAGCTCTTTGTCGGTGGGGAGACGGAGAAACTGCAGCGGTCGCAGGAGCAGCTTGCGCCGGTGATGGCCGCACTCGCCGGAGGGCCGGCGGGCCAGTTTATCGTCAACGTGCCGAACAATGGCCAGATAGACAACCTGCCGCGCGAAGCGGTCGTCGAGTGTATGGCGGAGGTAGACTCACTGGGAGTGCGGCCGCTGGCCGTTGGCGCGCTGCCACAGGCGGCCTACGCCGTGATTGCACCTCACGTCGCCCGGCAAGAACTGATCGTCGAGGCTGCGCTGACCAACCAGCGTGAGCCAGCGCTAGCCGCACTGGCCACCGATCCACTGGTGCGCGACCCAGCGATGGTCGAGCCGCTGCTCGACGAGTTGCTGGAGGCGAATGTAGCCTTGCAGAAAGAGTGAGAAAAGATGGCCGAAAACGTACGGCGTAACCAGTTGCTGCTTGAGGTGAAAGGCCTGAAAATGCACTTTCCCATCGAGTGGCGCTGATGGGCAACATGACAGAGCAGATGACGACGGACACAACACTCGCCGCTGGACATGCGCCAGCCAGGGATGGGTATGAGCTGTGGTTGGGCTACCGGCCAGTTCGGCCCGCCGAGCGCCTGGCGTCTTATCGAGCGTACCTGCAAGAAATCGCAGTCCCCGGCGATTCGCCCACGATGGCGGCGGTCCGTTCGGAATTGCAGCGGGGACTGGCCGGGTTGCTGGATGGGCCGGTGGATGTTGGCCAGGACCGGCTGCAGGGGGCAGGTCTTCTCACCGGAACACCACAGACGGCGTCCCAAATCGCCGCCCTCGGCTGGGACGAGCAGATCGAGGCGCAAGGCCCGGAAGGGTACGTGATTCGCTCCGCCACGGTGGACGGCGAGCCTGCGGTCGTGGTCGCCGCCGGGAGCGAGTTGGGCGTGCTGTACGGCGGCTTTCACTTCCTGCGGCTCCTGCAGACCCAACAGCCGCTCGCCGGGCTCGACGTCGCTGAGCGGCCGAGGGTCCAACTGCGCCTGCTCGACCACTGGGATAATCTGGATGGCTCGATCGAACGCGGGTACGCCGGCGAATCCCTCTGGCAGTGGGAGGAACTCCCCGACACGCTCGGTCCACGCTACCGTGACTACGCCCGGGCCTGCGCTTCGATCGGCATCAACGGCGCCGTGCTGAACAACGTCAACGCAAACCCGAGGATCTTGAGGGGCGATTACCTGGAGAAGGTGGCAGCCCTGGCCGATGTCCTGCGGCCCTACGGCATTAAGGTGTACCTCTCCGCCAATTTCGCGTCACCCCTGAGACCGTTGGATACACCTGGCCGATTCATAAGAGATGGGGGCATTGGGAATCTACACACCGCAGACCCCCTCGACCCAGACGTCGAACGGTGGTGGAAGGAAAAGGCGGACGAAATCTATCGCCACATTCCCGACTTTGGCGGGTTTCTGGTGAAGGCGGGCTCGGAGGGCATGCCTGGGCCATTTGATTACGGCCGCACCCACGCGGAGGGCGCGAACATGCTGGCCAGGGCATTGGCTCCCCACGGGGGGATCGTCATGTGGCGTGCCTTCGTCTACGACGCCGACACCGACCCCGACCGGGCGAAACGGGCATATAAAGAATTCGTGCCACTGGATGGCAAGTTCGACGACAACGTGTTTGTGCAGGTCAAGAACGGCCCTGTGGACTTTCAGCCCAGGGAGCCCTTCCACCCCCTCTTTGGTGCGATGCCCAAGACGCCGCTGATGATGGAATTCCAGGTCACCCAGGAATACCTGGGGCAGGCGATACACCTGGTTTACCTGGCGCCGATGTGGAAGGAGGTGCTGGACTCTGATACCTTTGCCCAGGGGAAGGGCTCCACAGTGGCCAGAGTCGTTGACGGCAGTCTGCACGGCTATCCCATGACGGGCATCGCCGGCGTGGCGAACGTCGGCTCCGACCGCAACTGGTGCGGGCACCACTTTGCGCAGGCGAACTGGTACGCCTTTGGCCGGCTGGCCTGGAATCAACACCTCAGTTCGGAAGCGATTGCCGAGGAGTGGATCCGCGCCACGTTCACCAACGACGATGGAGCCGTCGCGACCATCCTGGATATGATGATGGGCTCCTGGGAAGCGTGCGTGAATTACATGACGCCGCTCGGTCTGCATCACCTCATGCGCGAAGGGCACCACTATGGCCCCGATCTTGACTATGATACGGGACGTGAGGATTGGAACCCTCCTTACTACCATCGCGCCGACGCCGAAGGGTTGGGTTTTGACCGCAGCAGCAGCGGCAGCAATGCCGTCGAGCAGTACTACCCCCCGGTCCGCGACCTGTTCGACGACCGCGCGGCCTGCCCGGAGAAATACCTGCTGTGGTTCCACCATGTCCCGTGGGATTATGAGATGCACTCAGGGCGGACGCTGTGGGACGAACTTGCCTGGTACTATTACCACGGCGTCGAGTACGTCAGTCGGATGCTGGAGACCTGGGTGGAGCTCAAGCCCCATGTCGCCCTGCAGCGCCACGAGGAGGTGCTGAGAAAGCTCTCGATGCAGGAGGCCCACGCCATCGAATGGCCGCAGGTATCTCTGTCCTACTTTCAGAGGTTCAGTCGGCGGCCGATGGCGGTGGACGTCCCCGGCGGCGCTATCCACGAGGCCGAGGCGGCGACGCTCGAGCCGCCGGGCATCGTGTGTTCGTCAGGCGAGCACGATAACACTTACACGTCGACCACATCCGTATCCCAGGGACGAGCGTCTTAGCGCCAACACCGGCAAAGCGAAGATAGTTGAGTTCATTGAGGAGAAGATGACGCCACGATGCCAAGTCCTTGACAATGCTTGGGGTACGTGATATAATGAAATTCAGGGAATGTTTAGAGTCTCCCTACAGGGCTAATCATCTCCAAAAAGTCGTTGCC
>CAZVCJ010000069.1:0-3495 GCA_964625745.1 uncultured Anaerolineae bacterium
AGTCGTATCCCACGGAGATCCGCTCTACGGGCATGGGCTGGGCCAGCGGCATGACTCGTATCGCCGGCGCCATCGCTCCCACCCTGGGGGCCTGCTTGCTATCCGTCTCCCTGGTCGCCGCGCTGAACCTCTACGCCGTGGCCTTCGTCGTGGGAGGGCTGGCAGTCCTGGCCCTGGGGACCGAGACCAGGGGGAAGCCCCTGCTGGACACGGTGTAGGTATTTGTCATCCAGGGAGGTAATAACAGTGAGACATCTTGACCGATTAAAGGGAAGAAAACCGACAGCCAAATACGACCCCAGCGATCTCAAGGGGATGATCGTGAGGTTTGCCCAGAGTGATCGCTTCCATGCTGAGTTCAAACGCGCCGTACGGGAGCGCTTCGAGGGCGACGTTATAGTCGGCGACGAAGAAGAGTTGATCAACTTCATGGACTGGTTTGCCCTGGAACGCCCCACCCGCAGCGGGAAGACGCCCCTGGAGTTATTCGTCGAGAAGGAGCGCAAAGAGGGAACGCCTGAGGAGATCTGTCAACGACTTCTGCGCTGGGGCAACGTCACCGAGGGCTTGTTCGAGGTTCGCAAGCTGATTGACCAGGACACTGTCTTAACTTACGAGCACCTGAGGCAGCGGGAATATGTGATCAAATCTAACAAGCCCGGCTTCCTGGCGAAGCGCGTCTCGCCCGGCTACTACATGATCGCCCGCATCGTCCCCTGGTACGACCACTACTACTTTTCGGGCTCCAGTGCCATGTTCCCGCCGGAGGCAGAGAAACAACTCGCGGAGATGATCGAGGATATGAGGGGAAAATATCCAGAGCTCGCCCGCGAGGAGATGGATGAGGAAATGATTCAGAAAGCCCTCGATGCCCAGGAGGAGATGTGCCGGGCCTTCGTGGAGTTCTTCGGCGACGATGAGGTGGTCTTCCCCACCGGGCGGGAGATGGCCAAGGGGATGGAGGCCTTCTGTCGCTACCACCTCTTCGAGCATGTGCAGGAGAGCACGGGCAAGACCCTGGCCCAGCAGGCGAGGGAGGCGGGCGTGGAGCCGAAACTTCCGGAGCAGGGATACCCACCTGAGCTGATGAAGGCCGAGGAGATAGGAGTCCTCGTTGACCAGAAGGAGGGCTTTGTCTTATTGCCAGAGTATGGCACCTTCCGTCGCATCTTCACCGAAGAGGACTTCCAGTCCATTCCCGGCTACCGCCAGTTGATTTACGGCTACCTCGAAGCAGACACCATTCCGCCTCTCCCCTTCCAGCGCATGGTGGAGCGCCATCCAGAGCAGGCCCAGCGAGTCTTCCAGGCCGTGCTCACCAGGCGTAAGTTCAGTCTCAAGCAGGACTTGCCCAAGCTAATGAGGCGCTACAAGGGGAATTGGCTGAGACGCAAGCCTAAGCCCTGGGTCACCGTCCAGACTGGCAACTTGCAGGAGGGTTAAGAGCATGGGAGAAGCGATGTTTGCTGTCCTGATCTGGTGGTTGATTGTTGAGATATTGGGCCTGGCGGCCTTGCCCCTTACCTATCGGCTGTTCAAGAACCTGCCCGATAGGGGCTACGCCTTCGCCAGGCCGCTGGGCATCCTGCTGACCGGTTACGTCCTTTGGATCGGGGCCAGTTTCGGCTTCCTGCGCCACAGTTGGGGAGGCATCGTCTTCTCGATCCTGGTGGTGGCGGCCGGCTCGTGGTGGTTCTACTCCAGGGGAGACCGGGAGGCGGGGATAGCCAGCTTCCTGCGCGGGAACAGGCGCCTGGTCATCGCCAACGAAGCCCTCTTCGCCCTGGCCTTCGTCCTGTTCGCCCTCTTCCGAGCCTACAACCCTGAGATCATGGGCACCGAGAAACCCATGGAATTCGCTTTCCTCAACGCCATCCTGCGCAGCGACACCTTCCCTCCCCACGACCCCTGGCTCTCCGGCTTCGGCATCAGCTACTACTACTTCGGCTACCTGATGATGGCCATGCTCACTAAGCTATCGGGTGTGGCGGCCCCCGTGGCCTTCAACCTGGGTATCACGCTGCTGTTCGCTCTGACGGTGACGGGGGCCTACTCGCTGGTGTATAACCTCATCCAGGGAGCAGAGGAGCGGAGGAGCAGAGGAGCAGGGGAGCAGGGGAAACTCGTTACCTCGTTACCCCGTTACTTCGTTCCCCTGCTAGGCCCTCTGTTTGTCGCCATCCTCGGCAACCTGGAGGGTGTCTTGGAAGTGCTCCACTCCAAAGGGCTTGGCTCGGCCGGCTTCTGGAATTGGCTGGACATAAAAGAGCTGGTGAGCAATGGGCAGGTCACTGGGCGATGGTTCGATCTCGGCAGCGGATGGTGGTGGTGGCGCGCCTCCCGTCTCATCCACGACAAGGACCTGCTGGGCAACAGCATGGAGGTCATTGACGAATTCCCCTTCTTCAGCTTCATGCTGGGCGACATGCACCCTCACGTGTTGGCGCTGCCCTTCGTCCTGCTGGCGCTGGCTCTGGCACTGAATGTACTCAGGCAAAAGGTGACAAACGTAAAACGTGAAACGTCAAACGTCAAAACCCAAACTCCAAACCCGAAACCCGAAACTCGAAACTCAAAACTCCAATCTCTAATCTCCAATATCCAATCTCCATTCTCCAACCTCCAACATCCCCTCCTCCACGCTCTCTGCCTGGGCAGCCTGGCATTTTTGAATACCTGGGACTTCCCCATCTACCTGCTCCTGGTGGCGATGGCCTACGGACTGCACCGCTATGAACACTATGGCAAAATCAACTGGGCTTTGATGAGGGACGTCGTTTACACGGTCGTGGGCCTGGGGCTCCTCGGCGGCCTCCTCTATCTGCCCTTCTACGTTGGCTTCCAGTCGCAGGCCGGGGGCATCCTGCCCAACCTGTTCAATCCTACCAGGCTGCATCAGTACCTCATCTTCTTCGGGCCGTTCGTGTTCGTGGTCATTGGCTTTGCCGCGCTGGTGGCGAAGCGGTGGAGAGCTGAGGTCGAGGATGGAGATCTTTTGGGCGGCGGCCTGAAAGTTTTATTGGGGGCTGTACTTCTGCCGCCTTTGCTTGCCTTGGGATCCATCGCTCTGATCATGTTAACCACCAGGGGGCAGGCCTTCTTGCAGAGCATCCTGGCGAACGAGATGGTGCGGCAGCAGATCGGCGGGGCCGATTGGGCCTCGCTGATCAGAAAGCTCATCGTCATCCGTCTTGGAAACCCCTGCACCTGGCTCTTCCTGGCCCTGCTGATCGCCTGGGTCGTGGCTCTGCTCTGGGGGAGATTGCGAATAAGTAGATTTACTCGGCCTGGATCGCCAGATCCAGGCCAAAAGCGGGGATTTGACAATCCTCTCAGAGCAGTTTTGGATCCGCCGGGAATCACTGAACCCAGCACCGTCTTCGTGCTGCTCATCATCGCCACCGGCCTGCTGCTCACCCTCGGCGTGGAGTTCGTCTACCTCAAGGACACCTTCAACAGCCGCATGAACACCGTGTTCAAGTTCTATTATCAGGC
>CAZVCJ010000069.1:3595-20098 GCA_964625745.1 uncultured Anaerolineae bacterium
TCAAGGACACCTTCAACAGCCGCATGAACACCGTGTTCAAGTTCTATTATCAGGCCTGGGTGCTGTTGGCCCTGGCCAGTGCCTACGGGGTGTATTACGTCATCGAAAAGGCGAAAGGATTGGGGCGGGTACTGTTCCTGGCGGGCATCGTGGTGCTCGTTGCCCTGGGCATGGTCTACCCCCTGGCCGCGGGATTCGACAAGGCCGGCGGCTTTGCCCACCAACCCACCCTGGACGGCCTGGCCTGGGTGCGCCAATATTCCCCCGACGAGTATGCCGCCGTCCAATGGCTCAACGAAAACGTGTCGGGCACGCCGGCCATCCTGGAGGTCTCAGGCGGCTCCTTCACCGAGTACGGGCGCGTCTCCAGCCGCACGGGGCTGCCCACCCTGCTGGGGTGGGGCGGCCACGAACTGCAGTGGCGAGGAAACTACGACGAGCCAGGCCGCCGCGAGCCTGACATAAACGCCATCTACAGCAGCACAGACACCCAGTCCGTCTTGACGCTATTGGAAAAATATGGTATAACCTATGTCTACGTGGGATCCCTGGAGCGAGGCAAGTACAGCCCGGCAGCCCTGGCCAAATTCGACCGCTTCATGGACGTGGCTTTCCAGCAGGGCAACGTGACCATCTATGAGCGGCGGCCGTAGGGCAGATCAGTAACGAGGCAATGAGTAACGAGGCAACGAGGAAGGAACAAGGGAATGACGGTAGCGAAACGCACTAGAGAAACAACGAGGCAGATTGCCAGGCCGTCGTCGCTGACGGTGGAGGCGGCCCTCTACTTCATCATCGCTCTGATGGCGGTGGGTCTGCGCCTCTACAACTTGGACGGTCGGCCCATGCAGGCGGGCGAAGCGGTTCAGGCATTGGCGGCCTGGCGCGCCACGCAGGGCTTACCCCAGGGTTCGGCCCTGGGACACTCCAGCCCCATTCTATTCACCACCAACATGTTCCTCTTTGCCCTGTTCGGGGCCAGTGACTTCCTGGCCCGACTGGTGCCGGCCCTCAGCGGAGTGTTGTTGGTGATCGGCCCTTACTTCCTGCGCCGGCATCTGGGGCGGATGGGCGCTCTGGCGGCCTCATTTCTCCTGGCAATCTCACCCTCGGCCCTGTTCTTCTCCCGCTATCTGGGGGGCGAGATCGTCGTGGTGGCCTGCGCTCTGGCCATGACCTGGGGGCTGTTCGACTATCTCGATCAAGGGCAGCCAAAACACCTGTACCTGGTGGCCGCCGCTCTGGGCCTGGCCTTGAGTGCAGGTGCGGGGGCTTTCACCTTCATCCTCATCGCCGTCACCTTCGTGCTGGTGCTGGCTCTGGCCAACAGGTTCGCAGGCCCCAGCGAGTACTGGCAGCGGATTTCCGACGCCTGGCGAGCAGTGCGCGGGGCAAATGGCCTGTTGAGAGATTGCGTAGCCTTGCTCGTCCTCATCTTCCTCCTGATTTGCACCGGCTTGTTGCTTCACCTCTCAGGCTTGCAGGATGGCATAGACCTGTTCTCCGCCTGGCTATCCGCTTTCCAGCCGCAGGCTGGGGGCCAGCCGTGGTACTACCATCTCCAGTTGCTACTCGTCTACGAGCCGCTGATCCTCGTCTTCGGCCTGGCGGCGGTGATCTACCTGCTGAAGCAGCGTGACCTCTTTTCCTTGTTTCTGGCCTATTGGTCGGCGATGGCGTTTTTGGTATACCTCGTCGCCGGCGGGCGGGGCCCGGGCGATGTGCTACTCATCGTGGTGCCGCTGGCTTTGCTGGCGGGCACGTTCGTGGGTCGTCTGCTCGACGAGCTGGCTGCGAAAGCCTCCTGGGTGGGGGAAGGTCTGTTCGTGGCTCTGGCGTGCCTCATGGTCGTATACTTGAGCCTGGAGTTGGGTGGCTACGCCTTCAGGGGCGGGCGCAATTACCTGTGGTTGGCCCTGGTAGCCGCGCTTATTCTGGTTGGATTGTTTGTGCTCTCTTGGATCTCCTTCGGGCCGGGGCCAACCCTGCGGGCAGGAGGGCTGGTCTTGTTGCTTGTCTTAACTTTCCTGACCGTGAGCATCAGTTGTTATTTGAGCTATCAGCGGAGCAGCGACCCCCGCGAGATCATCGTCGCCTCACCCACCTCTCGCGGCATCTTCGATCTGGTGGAGACCGTAGAGATGGTGTCCAGCAGGAAGAGTGGCGATCCCAGGACTATTGCCGTGACCGTGCATCAGGGCGCGGGGCCGGCCTTGGCCTGGTACCTGCGCGACTTCGAGGATGTCGAATTCGTTGACCAACTCGGTCCTTCCGTGGACACGCCGGTAGTCATCGCTCCCGCCGAGGAGCAAGAACCGACCCTGGGCGCGAATTACAGCGGGCAAGATTTTGCCTTGACATCATCCTGGAAGCTCCAGGGCCTCTCAGAGTCCGACCTGATGCGCTGGCTGTTATATCGCCGGGCCTCGACGCCGGTGCAAACCGGCAACGTGATTGTGTGGGTGAAGCAAGAACTGCCGCAGGCAGGCGGTGAATAGAAGAACAGCGGATGGGCAGGATTGACGGATCAGAATAATCCGCGTATCTATTCAACTTGTGCTCGCAGCGGACCAGGGTCCGCTGCCCTGAGCGCGCAGTCGAGGGTCGGAAACCGCTGAATCTATTTGGTCAAGATCACAGTGGTCTGCCGAAGCCGCTGGACTAGGGTCCAGCGGGAGCAGGTGACAATCACTAATCCGCTAATCCTGCCAATCCGTGTTCTCAGAAAGGTGACTCTAATGCAGAAAAAATCCTCTGAAAAAAGTAGCTTCCTTGATACCCCGATTTGGGCTCTTTTCAACCTGAACTGGGAAACAGCTTTCTACATCCTCCTCATCGTTCTGGCCATAACTACCCGCTTCTGGGACCTGGGGGCGCGGGCGATTAGCCACGACGAGAGCTGGCACGCCAACTGGTCGTGGAAGCTGTACGCTGGCCAGGGCTACCAGCATGACCCCGCCAGCCATGGCCCCTTCCTCTTTGAAGCCAACGCTTTCATCCACTTACTCTTTGGCGTGAATAGCTACACGGCCCGCATCGTGCCCGCCCTGTTCGGCGTGATCCTGGTCGCGCTGCCCTACTTGTTCCGCAAGTGGCTGGGGCGGACGGGGGCGCTGGTTACTTCGGCTCTATTGCTCATCTCGCCTTCCATCCTCTATTACTCCCGCTACATCCGCAACGATATCTACATCGTCGTCTGGACCCTGCTTCTCATCTTCGCCATGTTCAGATACCTGGAAGAACGCAAAGACTTTCATCTCTACCTGATGACCATCATCCTATCCCTCTCTTTTTGCACCAAGGAAGTCACCTTTATGAATGGCTTCATCCTCGGGTCCTTCCTGGTGCTATTCTTCTTCGTCCAATGGCTTGGTGAGAGGCAGTGGGGGATAAAGAGCTTTCCGGCCTTCGAGTTGGCCCTGGTGATGGCCACTCTGGTCTTGCCCCTCCTCACCGCCTTCCCTGTTAAATTCCTGGGCTTCAATCCCCTGGACTACAGCCAGGCAGGGATTGTTCGCTCCGGCGCGACCTTTCTTGCCCTGCTAGCTATCTCTGCGCTGGTTGGTATATGGTGGGATTGGAAACGCTGGCTCATCTGTGCTGGACTTTTCTATGGCATCTACATCGTCATGTACACCACCTTCTTCACCAACGGCCAGGGCTTCGCCACGGGGGTAGTCGGCTCCCTGGGCTATTGGCTGGCCCAGCAAGACGTCCATCGCGGTAGCCAGCCCTGGTTCTACTACTTCGTCCTCATTCCCTTCTATGAGTTCGTGCCCCTGATCTTCAGCGTAGTCGGAATGGGGTTTGAAATCCGAAATCCGAAATCCGAAATCCGAAATTCAAAAGCCCCCGTTGTTCCTTTTCTGATCTATTGGTTGATCGCCAGCGTGGTTCTCTATAGTTGGGCTGGCGAGAGGATGCCCTGGTTACTCGTGCACGTTGTCCTGCCGATGATCGTCGTGGCCGGACGCTTCGTCGGCCAGGTCTTCGAGCGGATGGATTGGCGGGATCTTGGGCGGAGGGGCGGGCCGATCCTGGCCCTGCTGTTGATCCTCACCCTCTTCGCCACCTCTGCGCTTTTAACGGCGGGGCCTTTCCAGGGTAGGTCGCTGGCTCAACTGAGTCGGACGCTGCAGTGGCTGTCGGCTCTGGTGGTGGGCGTTATCCTTGTCTTTGGCGTGGTGCGCTATTGGCGAAGCCTGGGGACGAGGCGCGGCCTGCAAGTGGTTTTCGTCACGGTCTTTGTGCTCCTCTGCCTGCTGACCGTCCGCTTCAGTTGGATGGCCAGTTACATCAACTACGATACGGCCAAGGAGTTCATCGTCTACGCTCACGGCACCCCCGATATAACGCTGACCATGAAGGAGATCGAGGACATCTCGCGGCGCACGGTGGGCGATAAGCTAATCAAAGTGGCCTACGATAACGAGTCCACCTGGCCCTTTGAATGGTACTTGCAGGATTATCCCAACACGGCCTACTATGGTTCTCAGCCCACAAAACAGGCTCTGGATGCGCCGATAGTCCTCGTCGGCCCGCCCAATGACACCAAGGTCAGGCCCTTCCTGGGCGACAACTACTATTGGTTCGAGCGGCGGCTGATTTGGTGGCCCATGGAGGAGTACAAGGACTGGACCCCGAACAAGCTCCTTGCTATCTTGCGAGACCCTGCCCAGCGGCGTGAGTGGTGGAACATCTTCTTCTATCGCCAGTACCCCCGCTCTACTGACGACTGGTATCACAGAGATCCGTTCTATTTCTGCGTGCGCAAGGACGTGGTCAACCAGCTCTGGGATTACGGCGTCGGTCCGGCCCCGATAGAACTGGTGGAGGATCCTTACGAGAAGGGCAAGCGCGAGGTGCCGGCTGCGCTGGTCTGGGGCAGCCAGGGCAAAGGCAATGGCCAGCTTCAGGACCCGCGAGGCATCACAGTGGACGAGGTGGGCAACGTCTACGTCGCCGATAGCGGCAATAATCGTATCCAGGTGTTCGACTCCAGTGGCCAGTTCCTCACCCGGTGGGGCAGCGAAGGGGATGGTCCAGGTCAATTTAAGGAACCTTGGGGCATTGCTGTGGATGCCAAAGGGAACGTCTACGTGGCCGATACCTGGAACCATCGCGTGCAGAAATTCGATGCCGAGGGGAACTTCCTGTTGCAGTGGGGCAACTACGGAGCCACCGGCGGCGCTGCGGTCGGCGAAGAGGGCTTTTTCTGGGGGCCGCGTGACATCGCTGTTGACGCGGCGGGCAACGTCTACGTGACCGACACCGGGAACAAGCGGGTGCAAGTGTTTGATCCCGATGGCCAGTTCCTCGCTCAATGGGGCGGCTTCGGGCTGGAGGACGGCCTTATGGACGAGCCGGTGGGCATCGCCATTGACGAGGCGGGCAACGTCTACCTGGCCGATACCTGGAACCAGCGGGTGCAGAAATTTGACGCCCCCCCCCTGCCCCTCCCGACTGCGGGGGGCGAGGGAGCAAGGTTCGTTGCCAAGTGGCCGATAAATGGCTGGTACGGCCAGTCGGTGGTCAACAAGCCCTACCTGGCCGCTGCCGGGGATCGCGTCTACGTCACCGATCCTGAGGGCTATCGAGTGCTCGTCTTCGACCAGGACGGCGAATTCGTAGCCACCTTCGGCGAGTACGGCTTCGACAACAAAACCTTCGCCCTGCCGACGGGCGTCGCCGTGGATGGGGAAGGCAACGTCTACGTGACTGATTCGGCCAATCATCGAGTCATGAAGTTTGCACCAATAGCCAATACCCAATAGCCAACTATGCGAGAACGACGCAAAATCACTAACCTGGTACTGACCCTGGCGGCAGTAGGCCTGGGATTCTTCGCCCAGAGCCGCTTCCGAGTGGACCGCATTAACGATGCCTTGATCCTCTACCTGGTGGCGGTTGTGCTCCTGGTTTATGCCAACCGCGCTCAAAGCTCAAAGGTCGAGGCGGAGGGCTCTCCACCAACGCGAACAGCGATCTCGACACGCCAGTTGGGCTGGGGCGTCGCATTGCTGGCCCTGGCTGGGATCTGTACCCTCCTCTCCTTGCGCCTCTTCGGACGCAGCGCTTCTTCCTCTACCGCCTGGCTCCTCTACCTGGCCAGCGTCGCTCTCTTCGTAGCCGCTTTCTGGGCGATGGAGTTCGTACCGAGAAAGTGGAACCTCCGACAGTTTTTCTCCCGGCTCTGGCCTCCCAGGACAGGGACCGTTATCCTGCTCGCAATCCTCATCGTCGCCGCTTTTGTGCGCCTCTACAACCTGGACTCCCTCCCCTTCGGCGTCTGGTATGACGAGGCGGACAATGGCTTATGGGCGCTTAGGATCATAGAGGATAGCAGTTATCGTCCCATCTATGTGGAGTCCACTAATCTGCCTGCTCATTTTCTTTATCTCGTGGCCTTCTCTTTCAAACTCTTCGGCGTGAGTGTATGGGCCATCCGCCTGATCACCGCCGGCCTGGGTGTATTGACAGTCATGGCCGGCTATTTTCTGGTGCGGGAGATCTTCGATTATCGTCTGGCGATTGTGGCGGCCTTCCTCCTGGCGGTCTCGCGTTGGGATGTGAATTTCAGTCGGTTGGGCATGCACGGAGTGAGTACCCCCTTCTTCGCGGCCCTGGCTGCCTATTTTCTTGTCAAAGCACTGCGTACCGAGCAGTATCTGGACTCTGCCCTGGGAGGCGTGGCCTTAGGTCTGGGACTTTGCTTCTATGCTCCTTTCCGTCTCTTCCCCTTTGTCATTGGGCTGTTCTTGGTCCACAGGGCGATTGTCGAAAGGGGCTTCGTCAGGCGCTGTTATCCAGGCGTTCTGGTCTTCATCCTCGCGGCTCTTCTGGTCTTTGCTCCGGTAGGCCAGTTTGCCTGGCAGCATCCCAAGACCTTCTTTGATCGCACCCAGGTCACCTCGATATTCAAGGATAAGACTCGCTCCCAGGCCATCGAAGCAGTGCGCCAGAGCGCCAAGCAGCATTTCCTGATGTTCAACTATCGCGGTGATCCCAACGGCCGCCACAACTTGCCCGGCGAACCGATGCTAGACTTCGTTACCTCTGCCCTCTTTGTCTTAGGCTTGGGCTACAGCCTATCACGCTGGCGTCAGCCCCAATACTGGTTCCTGGTATTCTGGCTTGTGGTGATGCTGTGCGGGGGGATCCTTTCTCTGGAGTTCGAGGCTCCCCAATCCCTGCGAGCCATCGGCACCCTGCCCGTGGCCTACGTCCTGGCTTGCGTTCCTCTGTACCTCATCGCCACGGAATGGGACAAAGCGGTGAGGCGTTGGTGCTGGCTGCCAGTCGCTGCTTGCTGCCTGCTGTTGGCCCAGATCGGCTGGAAGAATATGCACACCTACTTTCAGGTGCAGGCCAGGGACTTCGCTGTCTGGAACGCTTTCTCCACCGCCGAGACCCTCACCGCCCGCCGCATGGCCGAAATGGGCCCTGATTACGATTTCCACGTCATCTCGCTCTATCATAACCATCCTGTCCTGCGCTTTCTGGCCAGGAACGTAACTCAGTATGAGCGGTTGGAGACCACCGACACTATGCCCCTGCGGGAGAGCGGGGAGCGAGAGGCGGTACTCTTCTTCGATCCTGAGAGGCGTCCCCTGTTTCTGGAGGCCAGGCGATATTATCCTGGGGGCACCTTTGAGGAGTTCCAGCCTCCCTTCGGCGGCCCCACTGTTCTATACTATTGCCAACTGACGCCCACACAGATCAAGGGCATCCAGGGGCTGATAGGCCGTTATTACCAGGGAAGCGGAGAGGAGCGTCGTCCTGAGCCTGCCGAAGGAGAGAAGCCCATCCTGGAGCGCAAAGATTCCCAGCTCAGCTTCGACTGGGAAGCCGATCCGCCCTTGCCCGCGCCCTTCAATGCCCGCTGGGAGGGAATACTGTACGTCCCGCGATATGGGCCCTATAGCCTGGGCTTAGTGGCTCCTGCCGCAGGCCAGGTCTATCTGGATGAGAATGTCCTGCTAGATGAGCCTGGAGAGGCCAAGCTTCTCCTGGCCAAGGGCAACCATGCTCTACGAGTGGAAGCCGCCCTCCCTCTTTTCCCCCCAAAAGTGGGGGGGATGAAGGGGGGGGGGCGGGTGGATCTCTACTGGCAGCCGCCGGGAGAGCCACCCAACCCTATTCCCCAGCAGTTTCTCTACACTGCCCCGCCGGTGACCAACAACGGCCTCCTGGGCCGCTACTACCGGGACCTGGACTGGGCGGGAGAGCCAGTCCTGGAACAGATTGACCCCACCCTGGCTCTCTATTTTCACGTCACCCTCCTTCGCCGGCCCTACACCGTGGAGTGGACGGGCAAACTGGAAGCCCCGACGAACGGGGGCTATGGCTTCGGGCTGGAGTCCATTGACGATTCCTGGCTCTACGTTGACGGGGTGCCGGTGGTGGAAACCCACGTGCCCAACCAGTATCGTGAGGGGCAGATCAGCCTGACAGCGGGCTGGCACGACATCACCGTGCGCTACGTGGACAGGACCGACCATTCTCACATCAATCTCTACTGGAGGCCCCCAGGCGGCGGCCAGGAGATCATACCCTCGGAGCGGCTTCTTCCACCGCAGGGTGCCTACCCCGATATTGTGGTACACGCGCCGATGCCGCCCCCTGTGCCCACCAGGCCCCAGGAGATGGCCCTGGGTCAGCCTGAGGTCTGGGGTGGCCCAGGGGCAGAAGAGAGGTTATTCAACGAGCCCCGCGACATCGCCGTTGACCAGGAGGGGAACGTGTACGTGGCCGATACTGGCAACCGCCGCATCCAGAAGTTCGACGGCCAGGGCGGATTCCTGCTGGCCTGGAGTGGCGGGGAGGCGGGCTTCGTCGAGCCTCTGGCCGTGGTGGTGAGCAGTCAGGGCCAGGTATTGGTCCTCGACTCCGAGCCGGGATGGGTCTATCGTTTCACGTCCGATGGCGAACCTTTGGGCCGCTTCGGTGGGCCGGAGGCACAGCTCTTCCATCCTCGGGGAATGGCCATTGACTCTCAAGACAACGTCTACATTGCCGACACCGGGGGCTGTCGGCTGATCAAATATGATGTTCAGGGTAACCGGTTGACCCAGTTCGGGGAGAAGGGGAACGGTCCCGGCCAGCTCCTGGAGCCTACCGACGTGGCTATCGGCCCGGGAGGCGACCTCTACGTGGCCGATGTGGCCAACCTGCGGATTCAGCATTGGGACTTCTTCGGCCGCTATCAGGGCGAGTGGGCCGTCCCCGTGGCCAGCGCCTACAACGGGCCTCACCTGGCCCTGGCTGCTGACAGCAGCCTCTTCGTCACTACTCCTGAGCAACACCAGGTGCGGCGCTATTCCTCTGGAGGTGAGCTTCTGGGCCAGTGGGGCGGCCTGGAGCAGTTCCGCATCCCCGTGGGCCTCACGTTGGATGAGGCGGGCAACCTCTACGTGGCCGATACCTTGAACCACCGCGTTCAGAGGTTCGAGAGTAAATGAAGCCTTTGTTACTACTCGCGATGGCCTTTGTCCTGGCACTGTTGGGTCAGCGCAGGGTGGATCAGCGGATTCAACTGAGCGATGCGGCCATCCTGTACGGCGCGGCCATGCTGCTGGCTGCCTACGCCTACAGGTCATTGCCAAAGCGCCCTGCTCCTGATGGGCAGGCCAGGACTTCGGTCAGGATCTGGCCCGGCTTTATCAGCCTGGGTGAATCGGCAAAGCGTACCATCGCCGAGAGCTGGCCCAGGATCGCTACGCTGGCCGGCGCTGTTTTCGTTGGGCTGCTGTCCTTGCGCGACTTCAACCTGGGGCGATCCAACCAGGGGCTGCGCCTGTGGCTACTCAGCCTGGCTCTGCTGGTAGTCGCCTTCTGGTGGCCCTCATTGGCCTGGCTCCGTCATCTGCGGTCAAAGGCAGTGGGCTTCTCAACACGTTGGCCAGTCCTCCGAGCCGATATCGCGGCCGCTCTACGCCGGCCAGAGCCGTGGCTATTCGGCTTGCTGATGTTGGTAGCCGTCTTCTTCCGCCTGTGGAACCTGGACGAGGCGCCGCCGGCCCTCAACGACGACGCAGCCCAAAACGCTCTCCTCTCTTTGCAGATACTTCAGGGCCAGACGTATACACCGTACATGACTGGCATTGGAGCTGGTCACGAAAGCCTCTTCTTGTACCTCATGGCCGGCATCATGAAGCTGGTCGGCCCTACAGTTCTGGCCGTCAAGCTGACGGCGGTCGTGGTGGGTCTGGCCACCGTGGCGGCCTTCTATTTCTTCGCTCGATTTCTCTTCAATGCTGAGCGCGCCTTCTGGGCCACCTTTCTCCTGGCTACAGGGGGCTGGCACATCACCTTCAGCAAAGTGGGCTGGCGGGCCATCATGACACCTTTCTTTGAGGTGCTTGCCTTCTACTTTCTCTGGCGCGGTCTCAAGTCAGCGCGGAAACTGGATTTCGTGTGGGCCGGCCTGGCTCTGGCCCTGAGCCTCAACACTTACGAAGGCGCCCGTGTCGCCCCTGTCATCATGGGTCTCTTCATCCTCTACAAGCTCATCACCGAGCGCGGCTTCCTGCGACACAACTATCAGGGTCTCGCGGTGCTGGCGCTCGCCTTCGCCATGGGCATGATCCCGCTGGGGGTATACGTAGTCAAGCATCCCGACGCGTTCGTGGCCCGCAGCCAACAGGTCATGGTTACCGGGCGAATCCTTGAGGTGGGAGACTTATCTCCACTGTGGGACAACGTCAAAGCAGCACTGTTGCTATTCAACTACCGGGGCAACGGCAACGATTTCTTCGTCAACGAACCGCTCATGGACTCGCCCATATCTGTGTTCTTCGTGCTGGGCGTGATATACAGTTTGGTCAATTGGCGCAAGCCCGCTCACTTTCTGCTGCTGATTTGGACCATTTTGACGCTGATGCTGGGCGTGCTGGCCATGCCTAACGGCAACCGTTGCATCGGCGCTATCCCGCCAGCCTACATGTTCGCCGGCCTTTTTCTGGGCGTGTGTTGGGAGCAGTTGACGGCAATCGCGCGGGTTGCTGCGTGGGTTACTCCAGGAGAGCGCCGCCAATGGCTGCTCGTCGCACTGGCAGTCCCCTTGCTCTTTGTCATCGCACGTGGCACTTATCGTGACTACATCGGGCCTACACGGCGGCCCATGTGGGGCTTCTTCGAAGATGGATTGGCCGCGGGCAAGCTCACCAGGCCCTACCTGGACGACTATTACATCTTTCTCGGTGATCGCTACTACGTGGCCCGAATAGTGCGTTTCATTACCTATCGCGCCGGTGAGCTCCCTTCTCAATGTCCCTACAACCTCTTCGACCCTGCGGCAGTACTTCTCTTCAATCAGTTCCCCCGAGACCGGCCGCTGGCCTTCTTGCTGGAGCCCACTACCCGCAATCGTCAAATCATGTACCTGTTACAGCAGAAGTTTCCTGACGCCACCTATGGGGAGCTTATGGACCCCGACAAACCGGGACGAGTGGGACTGCTGGCCCTGACCGTGCCGGGTGAGGTCAACGTCTCAGCCGAGGGCTACCAGCAGGGCCTTCTGGCGCGCTACTACCAGGGGCTAAACTGGAATGGGCCGGTATTGTATGAGATGGTAGATCCTCTCATCGCCGTTCATTGGCACCTACAGATCCCCTCGTTCAGCGTGTGGTGGCAGGGAATCTTCAATGCCCCCGAATCTGGCACCTACACTTTTGAAACGCTGTCCGATGATGGCTCTTACGTGTACATTGACGGTCAGCTCGTGGTAGACAATAGTGGTGTACATAGCTCACGCCGTGCTTCCAACAGTGTGAACCTGGAAGCTGGCCCGCACGATATTGACATAAAGTACTTCCAGGATGGCGGTGGCGCCACCCTGGAGGTCCTGTGGCAGCCGCCTCGTGGCCCCATGGAATTCCTGCCGGCCCAGGTGCTCTTTCCGCCAGGCACGGTGGATGTGGCTTCGTTGCCCCCCATCGCGCTTCCGCCTGTGATGGAGCAGGCGACACCGACGCCAGGGGTGCAGCAACCCGTGGCCCTTGCCACCCCGCTGCCGGTGGAGACCCCCGTTGGTGAGTTGGGCACTGGCCAGTTCATCCTCCAGTGGGGTAGTCGGGGTTCCGTTGTGGGGCAGTTTGAGGAGCCGGCGGACGTAGCGGTAGATGAAGCCGGCAACGTCTACGTGGTTGACCTGGGCAACAAGCGAGTCCAGAAGTTCGACGCCAACGGCAAATTCCTGGCTGCCTGGGAGGGTGGGGACGAGCCCTTCGTGGAACCCCTGGCAGTGGCCACAGGGCCAAATGGGGAGATATGGGTGTTGGATTCGTACACCAACTGGGTTCACAGGTTCGATGGAGAAGGGAAGTGGCAGGGGAAGGTGGGGGGACCTGATTCAGGGTTCTTCCATGCCAGGGGGTTAGTGGTGGATGAGGAGGGTGTATTGTACGTAGCGGACACAGGGACCTCGCGGGTGGTGAAGTACAGCAGGGAAGGGCTGAAGATAGGGGAGATCGGGCCTCAGGGGAGTGGGCCTGGAGAGTTGTATGGGCCGGTGGGGTTAGCGATAGATGAGGACGGGTTGTTGTACGAGGCCGATGTGGACAATCGGCGGTTGCAGGTGTTGGAGAAGGATGGGACGTACGTGAGGGCGTGGGGGATACCGGATAGTCACACGGCGGAAGGGAACCGCGTGGCAGTGAGGGGGGAGTGGGTGTATTTGACAGACCTGCCGCGTCATCGGGTGCTGGTGTATGGAAAAGGGGGAGAGTTGATAGGAGGTTGGGGTAGAGAGGGCGGAGGGGAGGGGGAGTTTCGGTGGCCGATGGGGATTGGCGTAGGGCCGGATGGGAGTGTGTATGTGGCCGATAACCGAAACAACCGCATCCAGAAGTTTGCTCCCTGGAACGAGTGAGGAGGTACATACAGGTTGAACTGATGGCTGTTGCTACTCGTTACTCTCGTTCCCTGGAAACTGTCTCCGCTGTTGGCGCCCTGCTCCTGGGCCTGATTGCTCAGACTCTAGTGTATCGCAAGTCTGAACTAGATTGTGCACTTGTGCTCTATGTTCTAGCCGTCGTCTTGTGCATTCTGGCCCTGGCTTCTCGGAGAGAGGAGCCAGCGGCCCAACGCCCCTCCATCTCCACCCTTCGACAAGCTCAGGGCATCGCGTTGGAGGCGGTTCTCCTGGTAGCCGTGCTTGGCCTCGCCGTTTTCATGCGCACCTTCCGCCTGCTGGAGATTCCCAGTGGGGTGTTCTTCGACGAAGCGATGAATGGGCTGGAGGCAGCTCAGATTCTGGAGCAGAACGTTCACCCACTGTGGAGCGATGAGTTGAGCGGCCGCCCTACGCTGCACCTGCACATCCTGGCTGTGGTTTTCCGTTTTCTGGGAGTGAACGAGCGCGCCATGCGGCTGGTATCGGCAGTTGCTGGCACGGTCACCGTGTTCGCTCTGTGGCTCTTCGCTCGCCATCTCTTTGACCGGTGGGTGGCTTTGCTGGCCGCATTCTTCCTGGCTGTGGCGCGGTGGCACGTCAACTACAGTCGAATCGCATTTGAGGCCATCCTCCACCCTCTTCTCCAGTTGTTGGCCTTCTACTTCCTGTTTCGAGGTCTCCATTCCCGTAAGCTGCGCCATTTCTTCCTCAGCGGGCTGTGCCTGGGTGTTGGGTTGTATACCTACATCTCCTTTCGTCTGGTCCCCTTCGTGATCGTCGTTTTTCTCTTCTACAAGGTTGTCTCGCAACGGAGTTTTATTAAAGACTATTGGGCAGGTGTATTGCTCCTGTTCTTGACCACTGTTATCATAACGTCACCACTGGTTGTTTTCGCGTGGCAGAATCCAGAGCGTTTCACCAGTCGCCTGCAAGAGGTATCTCTCTTTGCAGAGATGCAGCGCGACAAAAGCTATCAGCCGCTGATCAAGAGCGTCGTTGGCTATCTTTTGATGTTCAACTACCAGGGCGATCGGAACCCGGTGCTGAATCTGTCCGGCGAGCCAGCGCTTAGCTTCGTCCCCGCGATGTTCTTCGTACTGGGCCTGGGGCGGGCCGTCTTCCGTATCCGCAAGGAGCGTTATCTGTTTCTGTTGCTGTGGTTCGTTGTTTCTCTACTACCGGGCGTTCTGACCCACTCCATTGAGTCGCCTCATGGGACGCGTGTCATCGGGGCGGCGCCTGTGGTCTGTTTACTGGCTGCCTTGGCCGCTGTGCGGTTGGCTGAGAGCCTGATCAACCCTTCGACAAGGCTTCGACAGGCTCAGCCCAGCGGCTTAGAACACCACCTGCGAAACGTATGGAGATGGAGGGTTATCGCTGTTGCTCTTCTCCTGAGCATCGTGGTCGGGGCCACACTGTGCATGGACTATGATGCTTATTTCGTGCGGCAAGCGGCCGATGTGCAGTCATGGAACGCCTTTACGCCTGCCGCCACTGGCGTGGGAGAGCTGATCAACGTCTGGAGCGATCATTACCTGATCTACGTGTCTCCCACGTACTACTATGTCTTCCCTGATGACACAATAGCTCGCTTTGCTGCCTATCCCTATTCGGGATATCGTTCGCTGGATCCTGTGGGAAGCGTCCCTCTCCAGGAGGATACCGGCCAGGGCGTGCTCTACATCCTCGAACCTCACTACACTTTCCTGCTGGAGATCCTCCAGACCTTCTACCCTGAGGGGCACCTGGAAGAGCACCTCAATCCATTCGGCGATACGATGTTCATCTCCTACCGGGTGGAACACGACGAGATAGTGACTGCTCATGGGCTGACTGCTCAGTACTATCAGGGCTTGAGCTGGGCTGGAGAACCGGTTGTGACGCGCCGCGAGACTAGCTTGGCGTTCGATTGGCACGACACTATGCCTCCCCTGCCGACACCCTTCAGCGCCCTGTGGGAAGGGAGTCTGTTTATCCCCAGACATGGCGAGTATGCCTTCTCCATCTCTGGCGGAGAGGTGGAGCGCCTTGAGTTGGACGGTACGCCTGCCTCGCTGGATCAGGGTGTCCCCCTGGCAAGAGGGTTGCATCCGCTCTCATTGTGGATGACGGTGGACCAGGTGCAACAAGAGGGAGGAGTGGCTTTGCTGTGGAGAGGCCCAGAGATTGCGCGGGAGATCATACCCTCTTCCAATCTGTTCATCCGCAGGCCACCTGACCATGGTTTGCAGGGATCGTATTACAAGGGTAAGTATTGGGAGGGATCACCCTTGCTGGTTGAGATTGATCGGGCGATCTTTGCCAACGCTGTCCTCTTGGAGGGGATCTTCAGCATTGAATGGCAGGGTCAGATGTGGGCGCCCAAAACTGGTGAATATGTCTTCGGCACCAGCTCCGACGATGGCTCCCTCATGTTCATTGATGATCGGCTAGTGGTTGACAATGGAGGGGACCACGGTGACAGGTATGTAGACGGCCGCATTCTGCTGGATGCCGGTTGGCATGATTTCCGCCTGCGGTACGCCCAGAGTGGCGGCGGGATGCGCCTGGTACTGTTCTGGACTCCACCTGGTAAGGGACGCGAAGTCATACCGTCCGAGGTGTTCAGCTACCCCCGGCGATTGACTCTGGCTGAGGATGGAGAAGGCCGTCGTTGAGCGGGTCGGCGCGTCAGGCATCCGTTGCCAGTCAGAGTGAGCAAGGCGATGACTTGAAAAATCTGGCGAGTGTGGTATAATTGGGCTGATCTTAGGTCCTGCCGATGGCAGGGCTTTGTTTTGAGGAGGACCATGAAACTTCAGGAGTATCAATCTAAGCGCATCTTCGCCCAGTACGACGTGCCTGTCCCGGAGGGTGGCGTGGCTACCACTCCCCAGGAGGCGCGCGAGATCGCTAAGCGACTGGGCAAACCTGTGGTGGTAAAGGCCCAGGTCCTGGTGGGCGGCCGCGGAAAGGCGGGGGGCATCAAGTTGGCCGAGACGCCCGAGGAAGCAGAGACCGTGGCTGCCCAAATCCTGGCCATGGATCTGAAGGGGCTGCCCGTTAGAAGCGTCCTCGTCGAGGAGGCCTCCGACATTGCCAGCGAGATCTACCTGGGGATGGTCATTGACCGCGCGGCCAAGAGGCCGGTGATGATGGCTTCATCCGAGGGCGGGGTGGAGATCGAGGAGGTGGCCCGCACGACTCCGGAGAAGATCATCAAAACCGCCATTGATCCTTTTCTGGGTTTGCGGGATTACCAGGTCCGAGAAGCGGCCTACGGAATCGGTCTGGGCAGCGATTTGGTACGAGGCTTTCTGAAGGTGGCCAAAGGGCTATACACTGCTTTCACAAAGAGCGATGCCACCCTGGCCGAGATCAATCCGCTGGTCGTCACTGCTGGCGGGACGTTGCTGGCCGTAGATGCCAAGATGCTTCTGGACGACAACGCTCTCTCCCGCCACCCGGCGCTGGCCGAGATGCGCGATCTGGAAGAGGAGACGCCAGCGGAGCGCAAGGCGCGAGGCTACGGCATGAGCTACGTCCAACTCGACGGGACCATCGGCTGCATGGTCAACGGGGCGGGGCTGGCTATGGCCACCATGGACCTCACCAAGCTCTACGGCGGC
>CAZVCJ010000070.1:0-19921 GCA_964625745.1 uncultured Anaerolineae bacterium
AAGCGGCTGGAATAGCCAATATCCAATAGCTAATAGCCGATGTGCAGATGTTGGAGATTCGATATTGGAGATTGGGGGTAACTGCTCAGCCTGTGTCATTGCGAGGAGCGCTTTTTGCGACGAAGCAATCTCCTCCTTGCGGCTTGGGGATTGCTTCGCTTCGCTCGCAATGACAGCCTGAGTAGTCACGATTGGGGGTGAACATGACAGCAGATGAGATTTTGGCCTTGCTGCAACGGGGCAAGGGACAGGAGATAGACTTTGAGGCCGAGAGGGCTTCGGCTCGCACATTGGCGGAATCTCTCGTGGCCCTGGCCAACGCCAGCGGCGGCGTGGTTCTGGTGGGCGTTGACCCTAGATCGGCCAGGCCGCCAGGGCTGAAAGACGCCGAGACGGCTCGCGACAAGGCTCTGGAGGCGGCTTTTCTTACCGAGCCTCCCCTCATCATCCCTTTGCCAGAGGTGGTGACCGTGGGCGACAAGGACATCCTGATCATCACCGTCCCCCCAGGGCTGCCCCACGTCTACAGCTTGCGTGGAAAGTACCTGATCCGCGTTGGCGCTCAGAACGAGCCTCTGGCTCCGGAAATGCTGCGTCGGTTGATTATCGAGCGAGGTGAGGTGAGCTTCGAATCCCGCATCCTTCCTGGCGCCACGCTCGCCGACATAGACTGGGCTAAAGCGGAGAGATACCTGGCCTCACTGGAGGGGATGAGCGCGGTTACTGTTGAAGAGGCCCTGCACAACCGTGGTTGTCTGGTGACGCCCCCCCTTTCTCCCCCCCCAAGTGGGGGGCAGCCCTCCCTTCCTCCCCCCCAAAGTTGGGGGGGAAAGAGGGGGGGCTATCAGCCAACCAACGCTGGCATACTTCTGTTTGGTATCCAACCTGAGCGCTTCGTGAAGTCCAGCGAGATCATCGTGGTCCGCTATGCTGGGCGGGAGATGAGCGACGAATTCATGCGGGAGGATATCAGAGGAACTCTGCCCGACCAGATCCGCCGCGCCGAGGCTTTCCTGGTCAGCAACATGAAGCGCGGAGTTCGCCTGGTGAGCCTGGAGAGGGAGGAGCAGGTAGAGTATCCCGTCAAAGCCGTGCGCGAGGCCATCGTCAACGCCGTGGCCCACCGCGATTACAGCATCCGAGGCGACGAGATACGCGTCTTCATGTTCAGCGACCGCATCGAGTTCTACAGTCCAGGCCGCCTGCCAGGCCACGTGACCGTGGACAACATCGTCGAGGAGAGGTTCTCCCGCAACGAGGTCATCGTCCAGGTGTTGGCCGACATGGGCTTCATCGAGCACCTGGGCTACGGCATTGATCGCATGATCAAACTGATGCGGGATTACGGGCTGCCGGCCCCGCGTTTCCAGGAGACGGCGGGCGGATTCCGCGTCATCCTCTACGGGCATGGGGAGGAGCTGGTAGGCGAGGAGATAGACCGAGGACGCTGGTCCCACCTGGACCTGAGCGAGCGCCAGGAGAAGGCCCTGACCTACCTGCTGGAAAAAGGCCGCATCACCAACCGCGAGTACCAGGAACTCAGCTCTGAGGTCAGCTCCGAAACCATCCGGCGAGACCTGGCCGACCTGGTGAACAAGAACGTGCTGTTGAAGATAGGCAGGAAGCGGGCAACTTATTACATTTTTAAGTGAAGGGGTAACGAGTCACGAGGAACGAGGCAGCGAGGAATGAGGCAACGAGGAATGAGGCGATGAGGAACGAGGCAACGAGGAGACCTGGAAGCTCAAAACTCTAGCTTCCAACCTCCAACTTCCAATTTCCAGAATATCCCACATATCACACAACCTGGCGCCAATATCCCACAGATATCCCACGAATCCCACAGTCTAACGCTCGTATCGCACAAATATCCCACGAATCCCACAGCAAAGCTTGAGTAACTTCGTAGGTGGGACTCCCCAACTCGTTAGGGGTGTTTCGGTCTGCAAGCTGACCCTGTTGTGGGGACACCCCGAACAAGTTCGAGACTCCGGCGCTCCGCGGTGGGGATCCGTCCCACAGCACAATGTTTTTCAACAAAGCTCTCAATACGTCGCTACGCTCCTACTCGACCGTCGCTCTCGCCCAACGCCTGACCTGGGAAAGATTTGCGTCGTCGTGCACTAGTCCGCTAAATCCCGCCAGTCCGTTGTTCCCCTCTCCCGAACCCGCCCCATCGTCTCTAGCACCCTGGCCAAATCCTTCCGCCAAACATCTCCCTTCTGGCGAAGCGGCAGCCAGAGCTGGCGCCGGCTCACTCGGGCTCGGTCGCTCAGGTGTTTCTCCAGTTGTTTGCGCTCCAGGTCCCTGTCGGTGCTGATGACGACTTGCCCCTCTCGAACGGAGATACCTCGCACCTCGGCGTTTAGAGCGAGCACCTTGAGGCGCAGTTGGTAGAGCAAATTGGCGGTGGCCTCGGGTAGGCTGCCGAAGCGATCTTGCAACTCGCGCTCCATGTCCTCGATTTCGTCCATCGAGACCAGGCCCGCCATGCGGCGGTAGAGCCGCAGCCGCAGGGGGGGATGGGGCACGTAATCCCTGGGGATGAAGGCCGGCAGGGGCAGGTCAATGGTGACGGAGGGCGCAAGTGGGGCCGATAGGGGTGAAGATCGCCGAAGGTCTCCGACCGAGGCGAAAGGCTCCTGTTTGAGGTTCTGCACCGCCTGGGCCAGGAGGCGGCAGTAGAGGTCGAAGCCCACGGCCGCGATGTGACCGTGCTGCCGAGTGCCAAGTAAGTCCCCGGCTCCGCGAATCTCCAGGTCGCGCATGGCTATGCCGAACCCGGCCCCCAGCTCGCTGGCCTCCAGGATGGTCTGCAAACGCTGGCGGGCTGTGTCGGTCAGGCGGTGGGGATGGTCGTACAGGAAGTAGGCATAGGCCCGACGAGCGCCCCGCCCCACCCGGCCGCGCAACTGGTAGAGGTCGGCCAGGCCGAACAGATTGGCGCGGTTGATGATCAGGGTGTTGGCGTTGGGGATGTCCAGGCCGCTCTCGATGATAGAAGTGCAGACCAGGACGTCTATTTTGCCTGCTGCGAAATCTAGCATCACCTGTTCTAATTGCTTCTCAGGCATCTGGCCGTGGCCGATGGCCAGGGTAGCTTCGGGCACTAAACGCTCCAGTCGCTGGGCGACTGGACGGATGCTTTGTACGCGGTTGTGTACGAAATAAACCTGTCCGCCGCGGTCCAATTCCCGCAGGATGGCCTTGCGGATGAGGGTCTCGTCGTACTCGCCTACGTGGGTCTTGACGGGAAGCCGCTCTTCCGGCGGGGTATCAACGGTGCTCATGTCCCGCACCCCCGTCAGTGACATGTAGAGAGTGCGGGGTATGGGCGTGGCGGTGAGGGTGAGGACGTCCACCTCCTTGCGCATCTGCTTGAGTCTTTCCTTGTGGGTCACGCCGAAGCGCTGCTCCTCGTCTATGATGAGCAGACCCAGGTCTTTGAAGGCCACGTCCTTTTGAATCAGACGGTGGGTGCCGATGACGATGTCCATCGTCCCCGCCTGTAGCTTACTCAGGATCTTGCCCTGCTCTCGCCGCGATCTGAAGCGAGAGAGCATCTCCACCTCGACGGGGAAGGGCTTGAGTCGCTCCTGAAAGGTGGTGTAGTGCTGCTGGGCCAGTACGGTGGTGGGTACCAGGACGGCAACTTGCTTATTGTCCATCACTGCCTTGAAAGCCGCCCGCAGGGCCACCTCGGTCTTGCCGTAGCCCACGTCGCCGCAGATGAGCCGGTCCATCGGCTTGGATTTCTCCATGTCGGCTTTGATCTCTTCAATAGCTCGTAGTTGATCCTCGGTCTCGATGTAGGGGAAGGATGCCTCCAGATCGGCTTGCCAGGGGTGGTCGGGAGGAAAGGCGTGGCCCGGTACGACCTCCCGCGCTGCGTAGAGCTCCAGGAGGTCCCGCGCGATGTCTTCCACCGCCCGTTTGGCCTGGGCCTTGACTCGTGCCCAATCTGCTGCCCCCAGGCGGTGGAGTCTGGGCGCGCGATCGGTCGCGCCCACGTAGCGGCTGAGGCGGTCTGCCTGGTGAATGGGCACGTACAGCTTGTCGCCCCCGTCGTACTCGACCTCCAGATACTCCCGCCTCACCCCCTCTTTCACCCCCAAAGCGGTGTCCTGAGCTTGTCGAAGGGTTGGGGGGGATGAAGGAGGGGCGAGGGTCAGCTCAATCAGGCCGCGAAAGATGCCGATGCCGTGCTCAATGTGCACCACGTAATCGTCGGGCGCCATGTCGGCGAAGAAAGCCTCTGGAGTTGCCGCCCGCGGTCGGCGTGCGCGGCGGGGCAGGGGCCTCGACCAACCGAAGATCTCCGCATCCGTCTGCAAGCAGCACGTTGCTTGCTGCCCCCCCCTTCCATCCTCCCCAGCCCTTCGACCTTGCCCAGGGCAAGCTTGGGGGGAAAAAAGGAGGGGCAGCAGCGTCCAGCCCTCGGCCAGGGTGCCCTGCACGATGGTCAGACTGCGCAGCGGGGGCAAAACCCTGAGGGTCTCCGAGACCCTTGGGGTTTGTGTGTAGACTTCTCGCTCGCCCCACAGCGCGGCCAGGCGTTGGGCCTGACGGCTCACCACCACGATCCGCTGACCCTCGTGGAGCATCCTGCGCCAGTCGTCCAGCACTTGCTTGAGCCGTCCGCCATAGCGGGCACCTGGGGTAAAGAGTCGGGTCAGGGGCTGTTCCTCCTCGCCGTCGTATCCCAGCACCAGGGGATGTCTGTCCAGCAATGCCTCCTGTAGCTCGTCCCAGGTGAAGTAGGGAATGGGGAGCCCGCTGGGCAATTCCCCCGCTTCGAGCAGGGTCTTCTGAAGCTCCAGCGCGCTGGCCTCCAGGTCGGCCATAGATGCTGCCAACTCGGTCAGGTCATCAACGACCAATAATCCCTCGGGAGGGAGGAAGTCTATGAGGTTCCCCGGCTGGGAGTAGAGATGGGGAATGTAGAACTCCAGGCCCGTGAAGTGCTGGCCTTCCTGCAGGGCTGCGAGGTTGGCCTCGAATTCGGCTGCCGCCGATTCGTGACAGGCTGAGAGGTCCAATTGGGCCGCTCGCTGAGCTGGCAGCGGGCCATGTTGGAGCAGGGCCTCGCTGGCTGGAACCAGGGTGAACGAGGGTACCTTCTCCTGGGAGCGCTGGGTGTCCGGCTCGAAGAGGCGCAGGGACTCGATCTCGTTTCCGAAGAGCTCAATGCGCACCGGCTGCGCGCTGTGGGGAGGGAAGACATCGATGATCCCGCCCCGCCGGCTGAAGGTGCCCGGCTCCTGGACGAGGTTGGCCGGTTCGTAGCCCAGGGAGACCCAGTGGGCCAGCATCTTCTCCAGGGAGATGGGCTGGCCCTGCCGCAAGGTATGTACGCCAGCCTGGAACTCGCCCACGGGTATGGTTTTCTGCATCAAAGCGCGGGCTGAGGCGATGATAATAGGGGGAAGGGTGCTTTGTTCCTGCCACTGTAACAGCCTGGTCAGGCCCCGGAGGCGTTGCTGGATGGTCTCGGTGTTCCAGGCGATGTGTTCATAGGGCAGGGCGTCAGGCTCAGGAAAAAGCAGCACGCTCTCCGGCCTGGCTGACCAGAGGCGCAATTGCCCGTGGAGTTGGTTGGCCTGCTCTGGTCGGGCCGTCACCACCACCAGAGGTCTGGCCAGGTCCCGCTGTAGGGCAGCGATGAGGTAGGGCCGCGCCGAGGACAGCAGGCTGAGGGTTAGGGGATAGGGTAGAGGTCGTTGGATCGTATCCTGGGCCGTCAATCCCTCGATCAGCTCACGATAGCTGGGTATGGTTTCGATGAGGGAGAGCAGGCCCGACAAATTCAGTTCGTTCACGCCAGGTCCTTTCCAGACACCTCCAGGGGCCGATCGAGTGATCCGCCTCTGAGTCAGTTGTACCTGTTCATGGCGGCCTCGACGCCTTCCGTTAGCCAGAGCTCGACGGCGGAAACGACTTTCTCGTAGACCACATCAATAGTGATCCGCTCGTCGAGGGTGAAGTCGTCCAGGACGTAGTCCACGGGGTCGCCGTGAGTTGGGCGGCCTGTGCCCACCCGCAAACGGGGGAAGCCGTTGGCGCCCAGGTGTTCGATGATTGATTTCATCCCCTTGTGCCCACCAGACCCGCCCTCGGGGCGCAGGCGGATTCTGCCCAGCGGCAGGTCCAGGTCGTCGTAGATCACCAGGATGCTTTCGGGGGGTACTTTGTAGAAGCGAGCCATCCGCTCCACCGCGTCGCCGCTGAGGTTCATGAAGGTCTGGGGCTTGGCCAGGATGACTTTGAGGCCGGCGATCTCGCCCTGAGCCAGCAGTGCCTTGTGCTTTCGCTGGCTGAACGACAGACCCCAGGCTTCGGCCAGACGGTCGAGGCACTGAAAGCCGACGTTGTGCCTGTTGCCGGCATACTTTCGGCCAGGGTTGCCCAAACCAACGATGAGCCTGGCTATGCTGGGTTCACCCTTTCGCCACAAACGACTGAAAACTTGAGTCATCTACGTATTCCGTAAAACGTAAAACGTGATGCGTGATTTACGTTTCACGTTTTACGTCTCCTCAGAACTGCGCTATCAGCCACGAGATAAGTTGCCGCAAAATGATTATTATGGCCATCAGCAGGAACAAGCCCATGGCTCCACCTGCTCCATAGAGCAGAGCTTTACCTAACCCTTGGGCAGTGATGTTGAGTCCGGTTTCTGCTTCCGGCTCTGGTGTGACCCCGGCCGGCCCAGGGGTTGAGGTGGGTCTGGGGGTGGATGTTGGTGGCTGCTCAATGATCACTGTGGGTGTGGGGGGCAGGGGAGTGCGGGTGGCTGCCGGGGTTGGTGTTGCCGTCTCCGTCGCCGTCGGCTGGGCGTTGACCACCGATATCTGGCGCACGTAATACTCGTCGTAGTTGCCGTCCGCACGAACAACCCTGAGTCGCAGGCTGTAGGTCCCATCGGGCGCCAAGGAGGTGTCCCAGGTTTCCAATCGCCCATCGGTGACCTGCACTTCGTGGAGCCCCAGAAGCTGCCACTGATCGGTGGGGTTAGGCTCCGGCGCAAAATAGACCTCGTATTTCCAGAAGTTGGGATGGGTGGCTGTGCCTTTGATGACCAGCAGGCCGCGCACCACATCGCGATCCTGAGGAGAGGTGATGGCCGCTCCTTGCTGCAGCGGAGCAGCCTCGAGGCTCGCGAACGAGGGTTCCACAAAAAGGACTGCCAACAAACAGAGAGCTAAAACATTTTTGTTCATCTGAATTCCTCCCAGGTCTTGTTCCGCCTTAAGTTTAGCACAAAAAGGCCCTAAAGACAAGACCAGTAGTTCAGACTTCGGAAGTCTCATTATTGACCGCATTCAGAAACCCTGCTATACTTATATCCTGGAACACTGTTTTTTTCTTGCTTGCATGGACAGTTCGTTACTCGGTTAAACTCCGTAACCATTGCCGCCCTTCGGTGTTGTAATAACAAAGCCATCGAAGGGCCAGACTTAGGAAAGGGCTCTCCTGTGCTGGAAAGGGAAAACGAAGAAACTTTGGTGGAGAGGGCCAAAGAGGACCCCGTGGCCTTTGGTGTCTTATACAAAAGGTACGTGAGGAGGATCTACAGCTACATCTATTGCCGCACCGGCAACCGTTACGACGCCGAAGACCTCACCTCCAGGACCTTTCGCCGTGCTCTGGCCAACATAGACCGCTACGAGAGCAAGGGCTTGCCCTTCTCAGCCTGGCTATATCGCATTGCCCACAACCTGGTGGCTAACTGGCTCCGTGACCGCAGCCGGCACCCGGTTGTTGCCCTGGATGAGCTGACCTGGACTAGACAGCATGGCGCAAGCGCTATCGAGCTTCAGGTCGAGACCGGCGAGGAACGAGAGGCCCTCCTCGAAGCTATCAGACGACTCTCTTCCGACCGCCAACAATTGCTCATCCTCAAGCTCATGGAGGGGATGTCTAACGCTGAGATCGGCCAGGTACTGGGCCGTAGTGTGGGAGCCATCAAGTCTCTGTATTTCCGCATCCTGATTGTCCTGAGAGAAGACCTGGAGAAGAGGGGATTTTGAGAAGGGGAAACCAGATTGGATATAGCTTTGCTCATAGATAGCACTACTGTCATCCCGAAGGCGTTAATAGAAGAACACGGTGTTACAGTAATTCACGTGCCCGTATACGCCGAAGGGAAAGAGTACCGGGACGGAGTTGATATCACACCTGAAGAATTCCACTCTATTTTGGAGACATCTACATCCAGAGAACGCCCGTCCACTGCCGTGCCTGGGCTGGGAGAGTTCCTGTCGTTTTACAATGGCCTTCTCGAAAGGCATTCGAAGATAGTCTACCCCACACCTAGCTCCAGGCTCACCGGGGTTTTTAATGCCGCGGTTCAAAGCGCAAGGCAAGTAGAGGGCGCCCAGGTTGTTGCCATTGATCCTCCTGGAGAAGAATTCTTCTTTGAAGAGGGGCTATATGCTGTTCATTCCAGTGATCCTCAACTAGAGGATAGATTGGCCGAGATAGGAAGATTGACCGGCCCGGTTATTGTGGTGATGAACACAGACTTTGCTTCAGGAGCCGCTGGTCTGATAGCGAGCGAAGCAAGTAAGGCCATCCATGAAGGAAGGTCTATTGATGAAGTCGTTAGGAAGATGATTGACGCCAAGAGAAAGACGGGCATATACTTGATTCTCAACACATTTGAGTACATAGTAGATAGAGTCGGAGAATTACAAGCCTTCCTGGCTACCTTGTTGCAAATAAAGCCCATACTAACGCTGAGGGAAGGTTATCTCGAAGATGTGGCTAAAGTGAGAGGCGAGCGGAAGGCTAGAAGAAGAATGATAGAGCTGGTAAGGGAGAGGGTGGGTGATAAAAGAGTAGATGTTTACGTATTACATTCATTAGTAAGAGAAAGGGCGGAGAACTTCCTGGAACAGATAAAAGGCGAATTGAACGTTGGAAACTCGTACGTTGATGATATCGGGTCTTCTGTCGCCAGATACATTGGCAGAGGGGGTTTGGCTATAGCCTATATTAGTAGGGAGGAAGGAGAATAGAGATGATCAAGATCGTTACCGACAGCACTGCCGATGTCCCGAAAGAACTACTGGAGAAGTATGACATACGAGTAGTGCCCATCAACATTCACTTCGACACGGAGGCCTACCAAGAAGGCATCGGAATTGACCGGCCTACTTTCTTTCGGAAGTTCGAGGAGTATCCGGCCATACCCACGTCCTCGCAGCCCTCGCCGGGGCAGTTTGCTGAGGTCTACAAGGAGCTGTCGGAACAGGGCCACTCCATCCTGTGCGTACTCATCACTTCCAAACACAGCGGCACCTATCAGTCGGCGGTGCTGGCCCAATCAATGCTGCCCGAGGCCGACATCGCGGTGTTCGATAGCCTGTCCATCTCCATAGGCACGGGCTATCAGGTGCTTACTGCTGCCAGGGCCGCCGAGCAGGGTGACAGCATGGAGGAGATCATCCAGACCCTGGAAGGAATACGGTCGAGGATGTACCTTTATCTCACCCCAGCCACCTTGAAGTACCTTCAGAAAAGTGGGCGGGTGGGCAAACTGGCCGGAGCGCTGGGCGCGTTGCTCAACCTTAAGCCTGTCATAAAAGTGGAGGATGGCTTGCTGGAGGCTTTCCAGAACGTGCGGACCAGAAGCAAGGCCATAGATCGCATGGTGGAGCTGACAGCGGAGGCGGTGGGCACGACCGAGCCTGTCAAGCTTGGTATCACGCACGCCCAGGTCCCTGACGAGGCAGAGGAGTTGAGACAGCGCCTGGAGGGGGCCTTCAACTGCGACGAGGTGATCGTCGTGGACCTCGCTTGCTCGCTGACCGTGCACGGTGGGCCAGGCATCATTGGCCTCATCTCCTATAAGGTCTGAGGAACAACGGACTGGTGGGATTCAACGGACTGGTGGGATTAACGGGTCAAGCTACCTAGACTGGAGAGGAATCCACAAATCCTGCACATCTGTGTTCTGATTATAAGAGAGGGTTTGGCTTTCAAGGGGGAAGGCTATGGAAGAGAAAGTGTTAGCTGAGATACTGGCAGCTCATGCCGATCAATTGAATAAAGGCCGGGGGAAGGGAAGCGATTATCTGGCCATGTTTCCCGACTACCAGGAGGAGCTCAAGCCCCTGTTGGAAACGGCAGAGAAGGTCAAAGAGGCGCTGGCGTTGGTGGAGCAGCCCGCGCCAGCGTTCTGCCAGAGCTTGCACGACGATCTGCTGGCTGCCGGTCAACGCAGGCTGGCCGAAAGTGTGCCTCAACTGGCCAGAGGCCACGGAAGGCAGATCCTCATCCGCGCGGCGGCTCTGGGCTCGGCCGTTTCTGTGGCTGGGGCGGTTGCTTACTTCATCCGCTCTCGTGCGGCTGCTGAAGCCCAACCAGCTTCGGCTGCGTAATGTAAACTTCGCTTTCCGGTTTGTGAGATTTGTACGGAGGTAGTATGAGATATTCCGGAATCACCGGTTGGGGCAAGTATGTCCCTGAGAGGGTTTTGACTAACCAAGATCTGGAGAAGATGGTGGAGACCAGTGACGAGTGTATCCTGGCTCTTACAGGCATCAAGGAGCGACGGATAGCGGGGCCAGATGAGACGGTCTCGACGATGTCCCTTGCCGCCAGCCGGGACGCCCTGGCCATGGCCGGCCTGGATCCACAAGACCTGGACCTCATTATCGCAGCTACCTCTTCTCCCGATTATCTTACGCCCCCTGTCTCTTGCATGATCCAAGGTGTGCTAGAAGCTCCTCGCGCCGCGGCCTTCGATCTTGGCGCCGGTTGCACTGGCTTCGTCTACGCTTTGGCCACCGCTCACCAATTCATCGCCACTGGAACCTACGACAACGTGCTGGTCATTGGCGCTGAGATCATCAGCCGCTTCGTGGACTGGGAAGATCGCACCACCTGCATTCTCTTCGGAGACGGCGCCGGCGCCGTGGTCTTGCAGGCCAGCGATGCCCCCACAGGGCTTCTCTCCTTCGCCCTGGGCTCCGACGGCAGTAAGTACGATGCTCTCATCGTGCCCGGCGGTGGCAGCCGGCATCCCTGCTCCCAGGAAGTCCTGGACAAAGGGATGCAGTGCATCAAGATGGACGGAAGGCGCGTCTTCAAGTTCGCCACCGAGACCCCGGTCGAGGCAGCCGTCCGGGTCATTGAGGGCAGTGACTTGTCCTTTGACGACATCGCCCTTATCATTCCCCATCAAGCGAACCTCAGGATCATCCAGTCCTTTGCCAAGTCCCTGGAGTTGCCCTTGGAGAAGTTCTACGTCAACCTCGACAGGTACGGTAACACCTCAACCGCCGCTATCCCCATCGCCCTTTGTGAGGCCCTGGAGGAGAGGCGGGTGAAGGAAGGGGACAACATCCTCCTCCTGGGCTTCGGTGCCGGCCTGACCTGGGCTGTCGCAGTGGTGAAAGTTGGAGTGCCCCAGGCGGTGTCCTGGCCCAGCTCTTGGCCGCTGGCGGCTCTGAAGGACCGCTCCTTCAGTAGTGTCAGATCTCTGGCGAAGGGCGCAGTTGGTGTTCTGTCGGCCATAGTTGGCGCCCTTTTCCTCCCCCTGTACTCCAGCACGGACAAGCGGGACTGAGCGGGCTGTCAACGGATTCTTGGAGCGGATTGAACGGATACTAGCCGCCTCCAGACCGTTCAATCTGTTTCCTGAATCTGTTGACGGTACTTTTGTTAGCCAGCTATGCACACCCCTCAAATAGGTGCTCGTTACCGTGTCCGCTCAGTCAGGGCGGGCATTTTCCCTTTTTATGCCAAATCGAGTATAATACTGCTTGCTAGGAGCTTGTCGGAGAAGACTTCCGAAGTCTGGGAGCATGCCCTCTCCGACAGGCTGCTAGAGTGCAATCAGTAGACGGAGGAACGGCCATGAAAACCTTTTCGATGAAGGTCTTTGTTGTTGGGCTTTTGATCCTGAGCGCAACACTTGCCCTCGTCGGCTGTGGGGGCGGGAGCGATACGCCTACGTCGGGGGAGGATCCCCTGGCGCACCTGGAGGCGGGGCGCACCTACTTACAAGCAGGCGATTTAGACCAGGCTATCGCCGAGTTCGAGGCGGCTGCCCAGGCCGACCCAACTTTGTCCGAAGCTCGCTTTCGGTTGGGCAATGCCTATGCCGAGCAAGGCCAGTTGGACCAGGCCGCTGAGGAGTTCAAGGCAGTCCTGGGCCTGGACGCCGACCATGCCGACGCCCACTCCAACCTGGGAGTAGTCTACTACCAAAAGGGGCAACTGAGCGAAGCGGTGAGCGAGTTCCAGGCAGCTTTGGATATCAAACCAGAAGACGCCGAGGCGCACTATCTCCTGGGCGCAGCCTACGTCCAGATGGGGAGGCTGGACGAGGCGGTGAAGGAATTCCAGACCGCTCTGGAGTACGATTCCGACCTCCCTGAGGCATATTTTGGCTTGGGGGCAGTCCACAAAATGCAGGGCAACACAGAGGAAGCCATCAAAGACTTCGAGCGTTTTCTGGAGTTAGGCCCTGCCCAGGACCCGCAGGCCCAGATTGAAGCCGAACGACAGCTCCGAGAGCTCAAAGGGCAATAAGCAGGAGCTACGATCGCCGAAGGCCTCTGACCGAGGCGAGAGGGGCCCGGCCAAGAGACCTTCGCCCACTACCAGGAGACCTTCGCCCACTACCAGGAGACCTTCGCCCATCACGAGAGAGGGCAATGAACAGGAGCTTGAATGTATCAAGAAACAGTCCTCGATAACGGCCTGCGGATCTTGACTTCGGCCATGCCCCACACTCGCTCGGTGAGCATCGGCTTCTTCATCGGCGTGGGCTCCCGCTACGAATCGGATGAACAGGGCGGTGTCTCCCACTTCATTGAGCACATGCTCTTCAAAGGCACGGAGAAGCGGCCCACGGCCAGGGACATTGCCGTGGCCATTGAGGGAATCGGGGGGATTTTTAACGCAGGCACCGGCCTCGAATCGAGCCGCTACTGGGTCAAAGTCGCCCAACCCCATCTGGATGTCGCCATTGATGTGTTGGTGGACATGCTCCGCCATTCCAGGTTCGATCCGGAAGAGATTGATAGGGAGCGTCGCGTGATCATGGAGGAGATCAACCTGACCCTGGACACGCCCGATAGTCTGGTCTTTCTCCTCATCAACGAGTTGCTCTGGCCCAATCACCCTCTGGGGCGTGACATCGCGGGCACCAAAGAGAGCCTGAGCGGGCTGGATCGAGAGAGCTTGACGGCTTACTTGGAACACTACTACCGGCCGAGCAACACTGTGGTCAGCGTGGCTGGCAACGTCGAGCACGAGGCGGTGGTGGGGGAAATGGCTGCCTTGCTGGGCGACTGGGCCACGGGCGAGGCCGCTTCCTATCGGGCCGCCGAGGATGATCAGGCCGAGCCGCGCCTGCGAATACATCACAAAGAGACGGAGCAGGCCCATCTTTGCCTCAGCGTGCCTGGGATTCCCCGTGACCATCCAGATCGCTTCAAGCTGTGTTTGTTGAATACCGTGTTGGGGGAGGGGATGAGCTCTCGCCTTTTCACTGAGGTCAGGGAGAAGCGCGGCCTGGCCTACAGTATCTATTCCTACGTCAGTGGGATGCACGATACCGGAGCGGTGGGGGTCTACGCCGGCGTAGATCCAAGGCGGATCGAAGATGCGATCGGGGCCGTTCTGGCGGAGTGGGACAGGCTGAGGCAGGCAAGTGTGCCAGCCGATGAACTGACCAAGGCCAAGGAGTTCGTCAAGGGGCGGTTGTTGCTTCAGATGGAGGATAGCTTCAGCGTGGCGGCCTGGTGTGGCCGTCAGGGGGTGCTTTCGCCTGAGGTTCTGACAGTGGACGAGGTGATAGAGGCTATAGAGGCCGTAACTGTCGCCGACATTCAGCAGGTGGCTCAGGGCCTCTTTCTGGGAGAGGGGCTTAACCTGGCTGTGGTGGGGCCTTTTGAAGATGGGGAGGGGCTCCGAGAGTTGGTCGAGCTATGGTAAAACTGTTGATGAGTTGGGACATAAAATCCGGCCTGGAGCTAACCTATTTCGATTTTATTGTCAATGAATTTGCGCCCGGCTTGCTCAAGTTGGGCGTTCAGTTGACGGAGGCGTGGTACACTGTCTACGGCTCCGGTCCCCAGATCCTAACCGGAGCAGTGGCCAGGGATCTGGAAACGATGACCCAAGTCCTGAATAGCGATGAGTGGCGCGAGTTGCAGAGTGAGCTCCTTGTCTACGTTGCCAATTTCGAACACAAAGTAGTGCGCGATACCGGCCGGTTCCAGCTATGACATAATCTATTGTATCCTTACCACCACCAAGGCGTCGCTCCAGAGCTTCTCCAGTTGATAATAGCTCCGCATGATGGGTGAGAAGACGTGAACGATAACACCGCCGTAATCCACCAGCAGCCACCCCGACGATGAGTCCCCCTCGATGTGCAAAGGTCTGACTCCCTCCGCTTTTGTCTTCTCTATGATCTCGCCTACAATGGCTTTGACCTGGCGCTCGCTCTCCCCGCTGCAGATGACGAAGTAGTCAGCCAACAGAGAAATGGAACGCAAGTCCAACAGAACAATGTCGGAGCCCTTTTTGTCGGCGATGGCGTTGACTATTTTTCTGGCCAGTTCTATTGATTGCAGTTTGCTTCCTCCTCTCTGGTCAAGTGATCTAATGGTCCTTGGTCGGATGGTCACTTGTCATCGCGAGGCACGGTTTTTGTGCCGCCTGTCCTGAGCTTGTCGAAGGGAAGCAATCTCCAATTCGCGGGGTGGGGATTGCTTCGCCTTCGGCTCACAATGACACCCCCTCCTGTCGGATTCGGGCCATTTCCTGGCGTATGTTGTCCCAGTGGGTGCCCCGCCAATAGATCCGGCCACACTCAGGACAGAGGTTGAAGTGCTCCTTGGTTCGGAATACGTAAGGTGGGACACGTCCTTTCACCGATGGTTTCTCGACCTCTTGAAGGAGCGTGTTGCAAACTGGGCAGCGGGAGAAGGGGCGTTCAGTTTTCAGATTCAGGTCAGAGATGACTTGTTGAATCTGCTCTTCCAGCTCATCGCTCTCGACGAGGAGGCAAGTCAGCCCGCGCCGCCGCGTTAGTTCTCTATCGCGGGTTAACAGGACTCGCCCTTGCGCACGGGCCAGGCGCACCAGTTCGTGGTCATCCAGGTCAGGAAAGTAGGCCGTGTCGTAGCCCAGGAGTCGCAACCACTTGGCCAGGCGACCCAGCATCCCATCAAGTAGCAGCTTCATGGTTCTTCTGGTCAGGTAGTCCTTGGTCAGATGGTCCTTGGTCAAGTGGTTTGACTATCTGACCTTCCGACCATCTGACTATTCGACAAAATATGTTCTTCTCTCTCCCTCATCTTCCGAGCAGCGGCTTCCTCTTGGTGATCGTAGCCCAGGAGGTGCAGGATGCCGTGAACGACCAACAGCTTTAGTTCGCTCCCGGCGGCCTGGCCCAACTCCTCGGCCTGGGCCAGGGCCTGCTGGTAAGAAATCACCACGTCGCCCAGGTAGGGAGGGCCTTCTGGGGCGCTCACGAAGTGCTCCTCAGTTCCCGCGCCAAAGGAGAGGACATCGGTGGGGGCATCCACACCGCGAAATCGGCGATTCAGTTCGCGAAGGGCCTCATCATCGGTTATGATCAGGCTTAGTTCTGTTTGCTCTGCCACCTCTTCCTGGCTCAGAACCTCTGCGGCCAGGCGGCGAAGGGCTACCTCGTCAACCTTAGCCCCGAGATGCGGGGCAACCTGGATGTTGATCCGGTGACCAGGCTTTGAGCTTTGAGCTTTAAGCTTTGAACTTTGAACTTCCCTCATTCTTCCTCTTCTTTGATCTCTTCGGGGTACTTCACGCGGGGATGAAATACGCCCTGCAGGATTTTGACGAAAGCGCCCCTGACCTGGTCCAAATCGCGCAGGGTGAGATCGCACTCGTCTAACTGTCTGTCCGACATCTTGCTGGCGATGACCTTGCGCACCAACTCCTCGATTCCCTCGAGCGAGTCGGGACGTTCAGCTCGCACCGCAGCCTCGCAGCTATCAGCGAGCATTACGATGGCTATCTCTTTGGTCTGAGGTTTAGGCCCCGGATAGCGGAAATCATCCTCGTTTACGCTGTCACCCTCGCTTTCGAGAGCCTGCCGGTAGAAGTAGGTGGCTACGCCAGTCCCTTGATGCTGGGAGATGAAATCACGGACTTTGTTGGGCAAGCGATACTTCTTAGCCAAATCCAGGCCGTCCGTGACGTGGCTGATGATGATCTGGGCACTGGTTCGCGAGTCGAGGCTTTCGTGAACGTTCACTCCCCCCATCTGGTTGTCAACGAAGAAATATGGCCGGAGGGTCTTGCCTATGTCATGGTAATAGGCCCCCACTCGGGCGAGCAGGGCGTCGGCCCCGATGCGCCCCGCCGCCTCTTCCGCCATGTTGCTGACCAGGATGCTGTGGTTATAGGTCCCCGGCGCTTTGAGCAGGAGTTGGCGCAGGAGGGGATGGGTAGGGCGGGCTAACTCCATGAGCTGCAAGGAGGTAGTGATGTCGAACAAGGTGCCCAGCAGGTAGAAACCCGCCAGGGTTAAGCTGGCCGATAGCCCTCCGTTTATCAGGCTGAGGCCAGCCAGGGTCAAAAGCTGCACCGTGTCGTAGTTCTGCTTGGGCAGGCGGAAGGCGAAGATCACGGCCAGGTTGGCCAGGGCAACGTAGATCCCTGCCCAGAAGAAGGCATTCAACTTCTCAACCTTGCGCAGGCTGAGAGACGCAATCAGGCCGCCTACCAGGGCGTAGGTCGCCACTTCCAGGGAGCTACCGGCCATGAAGCCCACGATGATGCTGAACAGGACTGTCACCGTGATAGCCAACTGAGGGCCCAGGAGCACTGTCAACAGCATTGACAGGGCAGCCGTGGGGAGAAGATATGACAGGGTGGTCTGGTCGGACACCATTAGCTTGCCCGCCAGGATGAACAAGACCAGCAGGAGAAGCAACAGTAGCATGTGCGGCCATCTGGTCCAGTATCCTGGCCGAAAGCGGATAAGGTAGAGCCCCAAGACAATGGTGATCAGCAGCACGAAGATGATGGGGCTAACTATTCCCTGCCATTCGATCTCGGCTTGGTGCAGCCCCAGGGCGCTGAGGGCTTCCACGTCGAGAGGAGTGACGATATCCCCTTCCCTCAGGATGATCTCCCCTTCCACGATGGTTTGGCTGACGGGCGCCACGTTTTCGCGGGCCAACTGCTTATCCTCATCTGTCTTCTCGGCGTTGTAGAAGCTGTTGGGTTCGATGAGGTCACTGGCCAGCTCGCTGACAATCCCGGCCTGAACTTCGGAGAGCTCGAGATCCACCAGGGTAGAGACCGTTCGCCTGGCCTGATCCAGTTGGCTCTCTCGGATCTCCTCGCTCATGGCTTCATCAAGTACGGATATGGCCTCGGCTTGCACCACCTGCCAACTTTCCTCGGGGAGGCTTAGTATCTGGTCAATGATCGCTGTCGAGAGGCTGAGGTCAGGGATAGCTCCGATCCACTGCCTTTGCTGCTCTGGCTTGGCGTAGGAATCCTGGCGTATTGAGTCTATGTAATCTAATATCTGGCGGACCTTGGTCAACTGTTGGCGAGCCACGCGGGCATCAGGGGGATCGTATATGTCCTTCGCGGCTGCTGCAGCTCTGTCTTCGGCCTCCGTGGTCAAGATTTGGCTTACATAGGTGATCTCGCGGGGCGCGCGAATATCTGAGTCGCTGACGTCCCCCTCGTCCAGGATGATTCGATCCACAGGCAGGAATTCAAAGATCAGGATGCCGCTTACTGCCAGGACGAAGACCAAACCGGCGAGAATGGCTCGTAGCACTATCCACCAGGTGACGCCTTTTTTGTCGGGCATTGACCCACGCTGGTCAACGTCGTTGGCAACAACTGCTGACACTTATCACTCCCTCTTTCGCATCAGGGTAGGAGTCTCACTTCGCTCCGGCTGGATCGCCAGATCCAGCCGCTGAGCGACGGATTTGGCAATCCGTCGCGAGCGTGGATGATACCTTAACAATAGCGCAGGGGGAGCACCTGAGGCGCTCCCCCTTTGTTAACTTACCTCTGAAGCGAATCCATTGGATTAGCGAAGGACCACACGAAGATACTTCCACGGGAGGAACTCTCAAGTCTTGCCAGCCAGGAGTTCCTTCACCACCTGGTTGACGAGCTTTCCGTCGGCTTTGCCCTGCGTCAGCGGCATCAGCCGGCGCATAACTTGGCCCATCTGAGCCGGGCTGGCGGCCCCGATCTCTTCGATGATTTGGCGGACTTGGGCTTCGATTTCCTCGCGGCTCAATTGCTCCGGCAGATAGGCAGTCAGGATCTGTAGCTCTGCTTTCTCCCGATCTGCCAGGTCTTGCCGGTTGCCTATCTCGAACTGAGCGATGGACTCACGGCGCTGCTCGGCCTCTTTGGCGATGATTGCCAGCAGCTCCCCTTCCCCCAATTCGCGTCTCTTCTCGATCTCGGCGTTTTTGATGGCGGCTATGACCAAGCGGAGAGTGGATCTGCCTGGTTCATCCCCTTGACGGATTGTCTGTTTCAGGTCTTCTGTTAGCTTGTCTCTTAGACTCATGCTGTGCTGGCCCGAAAACTCTAGTATCTCTGTCGTTGGCTCTTGCGAGTTTGTCTTCGGCTCTTGCGTAGTTTCGTCGCCTTCTTTCTCTTCTTAATCACACTGGGCTTCTCGAAGAAACGGCGGCGGCGAACTTCAGACAACACTCGATCAGTCTGGACCTTCTTCTTGAAGCGCTTCAAAGCTCCCTCGAAGGATTCGCCTTCCCTGATCACTATCCGCGACACATGTTTCCCCCCCCTCTATTTGATCTCTAGTAGTACAGGGATTATAGCCCTGGTAGGCTTTAATGTCAAGTCCGGTTTCGTCGCGTCATCCCCGAACCAGATCCCGCAGCCGCCCCCATGCCATCTCCTCCAGATCGGCGATTTCCACCAGGGGTTCGGTTGTCTCCGGGAGCACAGCGGCCGGGTCATCAGTCTTCCAGCCCCGCTTGAAGATTGCGGCGACCTCCTGCCACCGGTCGCCGATGTGCTGGAAGGTGTCCGCGCTCTCCTTCAGGCGCGCGTCGCCCGTGATCTCGGCGGCCTCGCCCAGGAAGCGGCTGAACATGTAGCGGAAGATGCCGCCGCCGGTGCCTCCCGTCGCGTCAATGAAGATGAAGGTGTTGAACAGCGTGAAGCGCAGTTCGTCCTCGTCCATCTGATCGGGCCACTTGAGCGCGCGTTTGGCCGCCTCGCGGATGCCCTTGACGCCGATGTTGCTGATGGGCGGCTCCAGCATCCTCGCTGCCTGTTCTACGATGGCCTGGCACACCTCATCGGAGGTGGGCTGGCGCTTGTTGCTGAAGTCGAAGGTGTACCATTTGTGCATGGGTGGAAAGGGCTTGTGCTTGGAGCCGCGCGCTTTCGCCAGGTCTTCCATCGAGACCGGATACACCCCGTCGCGATCGGCGATGAGTACCTGTTGCGTCTCCGCGTCGTAGCCGCAGACCACCACGGCGTGTCCGCCAAAGTGATAGTCGCTGTCCCCAAAGTCGAAATAGGGCAGGAAGCCCATGTCGCAATAGATCATCACCGGCTGACCCGCGTCGAGCATCTCCAGGAGCATCCGCTCCGCCTTACGTGCGCTGGAGGTGGTGTGCGACTCGACCACCACGCCGGTGCGCCTGCCGGTGGTCTTCTCCAATCCCTCTTCGCCTGGACGCTCAAAGTTGGCTCGCCCTCCTATGAGGGGAGGTGCGCCCTTCATGTGCCAGTAGATGAAGCCGACCCCGCCGCCTATCCCCAGCAGCATGTCCTCGCTGATGTGGTGGTCGTGGTAGGCGTAGACGTAGCGCATTGAGCCGGTGATGCAGTGGTGCGTCGCAAAGTGTTGAAAACCATCCAGAGATTTGAGTGCCATTTCTGTGCTCCT
>CAZVCJ010000071.1:0-13249 GCA_964625745.1 uncultured Anaerolineae bacterium
ATGCGAGGTCTTTTCCCTTTGCCAGAGACGTCTTGCAGTTAGCCGAAAGTAGGGGATAAAGCAGATTCCTACATTCACCTCTGAAGAAGAGGAGCGGGAATTCTGGGCGAACCACGACGCTACAGATTTCATTGACTTCTCTGAAGCTAAGCGAGCGCTTATGCCTGATCTCAGACCCACTCTGAAAACGGTCTCAATTCGACTCCCAGAGTCTCTCCTTGAATCAATTAGAGTTCTAGCCCACAAGAGAGACGTGCCATATCAGTCTTTAATGAAGATGCTTTTGGCGGAGGGGATCGAGCGGGAGCGATACGCACAGAGGGAATAGTGAGACAGGTGCGGTTGATACCGCAGACAAAAGCCACCTGTATCAACCGCACAGGTGGCTTTTTCCTATTGCCAAACGGGTTGACCCCGATCACCCGCTGCTAGTCCCCTATTGCCCCCGGCTCTTCAGCTCCAGCAAATAGGCATAGGCCTCGACGGTCGCCTTGGCCCCCTCGCCGATGTGCACCAACACCTGCTCGGAGATGTGGGTTACGTCGCCAGCGGCGAACACGCCGGAGTAGCTCGTGGCCCCGTACAAGTTGACCTTGATGCGACCTTCCTCGTCGCAATCCACCCAGTCACGTACCAGCTCGGAGTTTGGTTTGCGAGGCAGCTTGACGAACACGCCCTTGACCGGTACCTCAAGCGTCGCCTCGTCCACTGTCTCCACCACCATCCCCTCGACGAACCGCTCCCCTTTCACCTCCCGTACCGTGGCTCCCTCGTAGATGCTCACGTTGGGCAGGCGACGCAGCACCGGTACCAGTGGCGAGTCGGCAGGCAACAACCCTGGCGCGAACAGATAGACCTGGTGGGCGTACTGGGCCAGCTCACTGGCCGCCAGTTGCGCCCGGCGATAAGTGCCCACCACTGCCACGTCCTTGCCCAGGAAAAGCGCGCCGTGGGCCACCACTGAGTAGCTGAGCCCATACCCCACCAGTCGGTCCTCGCCCGGCACCCCCATGCGCTGCGGCTTGGCACCCGTGGCAACGACCAGCGACCGGGCTTCGAATCGGTCGTCGTCTACCGTGACCACCGCAAAGTGATCTTCTACAGGTGCGACTTGTACCACCCGGTCGAAGTGACGACAAAAGTCCAGGTAGTCCAACTGCTGGCGGAAGCGACTCAACAGGTCCTCGCCGGTGATCACCTGGTGGGTGTCGGCGTCTTCCAGTTCCATGAAGTAGGCGGTCTGGCCGCCCCATCGCTCGGAGATGATGAGCGTTTCCAGGCGGCGGTTGATGGCTGTCACGGCGGCAGTGATGCCTGCTGGCCCGCCCCCGATCACGATCACGTCATACATGGTTATACCTCCTCCCTTTATGTCCACTCGGGCGGCACGGGCGGAATGATCCCTTCCCGCATCATGAACTCAACCATCTCGCGCGCCTGGCGCATCTTCGTCTCGGCCATGCGGTAGAGCTCGTCGCGCGATAGACTCAGACGGGCCACGCCCTGTTCCTGGGCTTTGAGGGCCACGGCCACCGCCTCGCGGGGGAACACCTCCCACTCGTCCATGGTGGGGAGGATGTTGTCCTCGCTGATCCCTCGCTCCTCGGCGCAGAGAGCCAACTCTTTGGCGGCGGCGATGGCCATTTCGTCGGTGATGGTGCGCGCTCGCACGTCCAGCACGCCGCGAAAGATGGCCGGGAAGCCCAGCGAGTTGTTCACCTGGTTGGCGAAATCGGAGCGCCCCGTGCCCACGATGCGCGCCCCGGCCTCCTTGGCCTCCCAGGGCCAGATCTCGGGGATGGGATTGGCCGCCGGAAAGATGATGGCTTCCTCATTCATACCCGATACCCACTCGGGCAAGATCGTGCCCGGTCCCGGCTTGCTGAAGGCAATGCACAGGTCGGCGCCCCGCATGGCCTCGGCCGGGCCGCCGCGCCGCCCCTCAGCGTTGCTCTTCTGGCAGACGCGCCACTTGTCCACGAACTCGATCTTGCGAGCTTCGATGTCCTTGCGCTCAGGATGCAGGATTCCCTTGCTGTCACAGGCGACGACGTTGCCCCACTGGATGCCGCTGGCGATGAGCAGCCGCAGCGTGGCCACGTTGGCCGCGCCGGTGCCAATGAGCGAGACTTTGATCTCTTCCCGCTTTTTGCCGACAATCTTGAGGGCGTTGATCACGCCGGCCAGGATCACCGTGGCCGTGCCCTGCTGGTCGTCGTGCCACACAGGGATCTGCACCTCCGGATCGGTGCGCAACAGATCCAGCACACGGAAGCACTTGGGCTGCGAAATGTCCTCCAGGTTGATGCCGCCGAAGGAGGGCTGGATCAGCTTGACCGCCAACATGATCCGATAGGGATCCTTGGTATTCAAACAGATGGGCACCGCGTCCACCCCGCCCAGGTACTTGAACAGCAGCGCCTTGCCCTCCATGACCGGCATAGCCGCCTCCGGGCCGATGTCGCCCAGGCCCAGCACCCGCGTGCCGTCGGAGACGATGGCCACCGTGTTGGCCCGGTTGGTGTATTCGAAGACCAGGGCCGGATCCTCTTTGATAGCGCGGCAGGGCGCCGCCACGCCGGGCGTATACCAGATGGCAAAATCGTTGAAGTCGCGGACGGGGCATTTGAGCGCGATCTGCACCTTTCCCCGGTAGAAAGGATGCAACTTCATCGCATCCTCTGCTGGTTTCTTGGCTTTGGCCAACAACTCTTCTTTGGTAAGCATTGCACCTCCTAAGCCTCGATAAGCTGCTCAACCTAGACGAAAGGCCCGGCTATTGGGCATTGCCGGGCCTTGTCGCCTGGTTCGCTTCCCCACACTCAGCAGGTAAACGAGCCTTTCCCTTTCGCAAGGCATGTCTAGTATATCATAGAACTTAACTTTTGTCAAGGGTGAATTTCTTGCAGTGTAGGGCAATCGCATCTGTCCTGGTGCTTTGCGAATCTGTCATTCTGAGCGACCGCAGGGAGCGAAGAATCTCGTTTGTGCATTGAAAGAACGAGATTCTTCGTCGCTGCGCTCCTCAGAATGACGGGTTGGGTCGGGTTTGGGCATAAATGCAATTGCCCTATCTTGCAGTGTGCCCCCGGCGGGACTCGAACCCGCGACAGTCCCCTTGCGAAAGGGAGGCTCTATCCACTGAGCTACGGAGACACAACCCTATTATACTCAACCCTTGGAGTTTAGCAAGTGATGAAGAAAAGGCTCAGAGAAGCCTCAAGTCAGCAGCCTCGATAAGTTGTTCCGCCGAAACGATCGAACCGTATCTTGCTTTCAGCGACTCAAGCGCCTCCCTCTGCTCCTGATAGGCCTCAAACAGCCTGGCTGGGATGTTTTCTTCTTTCCTGTAAGCCTCTTCCTGCAAGTCAATTCTGGCCAGGATGTTGTCCACGTAGAACGCAAACTGCTTATCGTAGAGCTCCTTCGGATACGCTTTGCCAATCCCATCGAACAGCTCTTCGAGGTCTTCGTATTTCGGAATGAACCCGATGGGAGTCTCAATGACCTCAACGTCTCCGTGCGCCCTCAGCTCAAGCCAGCCCAGCCACACTTTCACGTCGCGCTTCTCGCCCAGTAGCTCGTCCTGAGCGTCGCTCCGCTTACGGCCGAAGGGCTTGTCCCCTTCCCCATCGCGCGCGCCGTGCGTCAGGAAGTAGTTCAGCCCGGCCATGATGGGCTTGCTCTTCAGCTTGTCAGAATTGAAGAACACGAACTGCGCGTCCATGTAGTCAGCCAGCGGGCCTGGGATGAACGGCTCGTTGGCCCAGGGCTGGCGTCGGACGCCTTTGGCGCCCACCTCCGTCGCCGTGGCCGCCGAGAGGACCGAGGCCCCGATGACGACGCCGTGATCAGGATCCTTGGCCACCCAGACCGGAGGCATGGTATCGCTGTCCCGCCCGCTGTAGGTGATCACCTTGACCTCCACCCCATCCGGATCCTCCGCCGCGACCTCGTTGTAGTTTCCGATGGCGCTGTTCCGGAGCGTGCATCGCGCATTCGGATTGGACAGGGGAATGGGCTTGCCGTTCTCGTCCGTCTTGCCTTCCCACCATTCGCCCTGGAAGTTGAAGCCCCTCTTCGGGTGTTCCTCGCCGTTCCCGACCCAGTGCGGCGTGCCGTGTTGGTCAATCAGCACGTTCGTCCAGATCACCTCCGTGCCTTCTTCTCTCAGGCACTTCATCAGGTACGGATCATCCTCGCGATTCACGTCCCTGACAATGCCAAAGATGCCACACTCAGGGTTGACAGCTCGCAACGTCCCGTCATCGGCGATCCACAACTGGGCCAGGTCGTCGCCGACGAAATCGGTGCCCGTCATGGCTGTGGTGGTTTTCCCGCATCCAGAAGGCGCTGCTCCGGCAAAGTAGGTCTTTCTTCCGCCAGGGCCGGTCAAGCCTGTGATGAACATGTGCTCCGACAGTTTTTCCTCTCGCTGGTAATAGGTCGCCAGATCAACCGCGAAGCGGTGATTCCCCTTCTTCAGCAGCAGCGTATTGCCGGCATACGTACAGAACATCGAGAAGGTGGTCAGCCAACTCCTGTCCATGAACACTCTGGCGTTCGGCAGATCCTCCGGTCTGTTCGGCCCTTCGCTGTGAACGTTGGTCAAGAACAGTCCCTCCCGCTCTGCCTCCTCGTCAAACCGATCATAGACGTTGCGGTACAGGATATTCGCCGAGTGCATAACGTAGGTCGAGGTCGTGATCTCCAGAGCCGGGATGGCAGCCGGAGCGCCGATAGGCCCTCTGCTGAAGAAGCCAACCAGCAGGGTCATCCCTCTCGCAATACCGGTCATCTGAGCCTTGACGTACTCGTGCGCTTCGTCGCGGAGGATGCTTTTGGCCAGCACGCTGGTCTTTTCGCCCTCGTTCACGATGTAATACGTTCTATCAATGATCCGCGCCTGCTCCTGGGCCAGGTCGAAGTGGATCGTATGGTCTTTCATAGCCAGGGGCCGCTCTTCGCCTTTTTCCAGGCTCATCTCCCTGACTCTTTGGAGGTCCGCATCCGATCCGGTATTCACGAAGACCACGTCAGGATCCGTCATGGAGATGGCGTTGGCGATTATCAGCAGCGCTTCCTCATTGGCGATCTTGTCCAGCTTGGCCAGATTCTCCTGGTCACACCTGACCTCAAACAGCGCCCTTGCTTCGTCCAGGCCTCTGATCCCGCCGACTTCGGCCAGGATGTCAATGCCTTTTTTCAGTTCTAACATGCCTGACACTCCTTCTCCTCTATCGCGTCCGCTGCCACGGCGTCGGCCTCAACGTCCCGCACGCCGGGCCGGTGGCGCAGCACCTCCTGATAGTACTCGTGCTGAAGGGCTTCCACTATTCCGCCAGCAGTGTGAAATCGTGAAGAGGTAAAACCTCAAACCGTTCTGGGACCTCGGCGTATTCCTTCAACCAACCAGGTAGTTGCCGCAGATCCTGGATATGCGCTCCAGGCCACCCCTCGTAGAGACCTAGCGGATCGAGGTGCAGGCCAGGGATCCCGACCCGGTTGGCCCCCCAGATGTCTATGTAGAACATGTCCCCCACGAACACAGCTTCCTCAGGCCGAAGACCCAGATCACTCAAGGCCAACTCGTAAATTCCTGGCTCCGGCTTCTCAACTCCCACCACCTCAGAATCGTATACTCTTTCGAAGTAGCCTCGCATCTCCAGATTGTGCAACTCCTCCTCCACCCTGCCATCGGCGTTGGAGACGATGGACATGCGATATCCCTCGTCCTTCAACTGGTCGAGAGTCTCCACGACCCACGGAAAGGTGAATTCCCACAGGTGTCGCCGCTCGTTCCGGGCTTCGGCCATTTGTGCCACCTGCGCCGCCGCCTCCTCTGACAGGCCAACTAACCGCAGAAGAATCTGCGAATAGGGTCCGCCAAGATCCGACAGAAACCGTCGGTGGGTACTGACATAGGTGTCGAACCAGTGGACGAGGCGGAAGTGCTCTTCGTAGAACCGCCTGGCCTCCACCTGGGAACCATGCTCATCCGCCAGTCGTGACAGATAATCCTGATCTATGAATAGCAGGACGCCACCGGCATCGAGCAGCAAATATGGCGTGACTGACAGCCTGGTCATCCTGATCCTACTCCACCACGAAGATCTTGCCTGGATTGAGGATGTTCTTTGGATCCCAGGCCTGTTTGATACGCTTCTGCATCTCAACAGCCGCCGACCCCATAGCCATTTCCAGATAGGGGCGCTTGAGCACTCCCACCCCGTGCTCGCCGGAGAGAGAGCCACCCACCTCGACGGCGGCGCGGAAAAGATCACCCACCGCCGATTCCACCCGCTCAGATTCCTCAGGATCGCGCTTGTCAAAGAGGATGTTGGGATGCAGGTTGCCGTCGCCAGCGTGACCGAAGATGACGATGGGCAGATTCCACCTGGCCGAGATCTGTTTGATCCTGGCGATCATCTCCGGGACGACACTGTGGGGCACGGTGACGTCCTCGCCCAGCTTGTTGGGCCGGATGCGCCCCAGGGACCCAGATATGGAACTCCGCGCTTTCCACATTTCCTCAGCTTCCTCCGGCGTGGTAGCCACACGCACTTCGCGGGCCCCGTTTTGGCGGCAAATCTCGGCGGCGATTTCAATGCCGCGCACCGCGTCCGCCTCATCGCCGTCGGTTTGGATGAGCAGGATGGCCTCCACGTCGAGGGGTAATCCCATCTGTAGGTACTCCTCCACGCTCTTGATGGCCGTCTCGTCCATGATCTCCACCATGGAAGGGTTGGCGCCACTGGCCAGCACTGCGTTGATGGCTTTGCCGGCATCGGTCAACTTGGGAAAAATCGCCTGGGCAATTCGCTCAACCTCCGGCGCAGCGATGAACCTGACCGTCACCTCAGTGATGACGGCCAGTGTGCCCTCGGAGCCTACCAACAGATGCACCAGGTCGTAGCCGGTGACGTTCTTGGTCGCTTTGCCGCCCACGCGCATGATCCGCCCGTCGGCCAACACCACCTCCAGGGCCATGACGTAATGGCCGGTGATGCCGTATTTGAGACAGCGTGCGCCACCGGCGTTGCAGGCGACATTGCCGCCGAGAGTGGAGTAGTGGACACTGGTAGTGTCCGGCGGATAGAAATAGCCCTCTCGAGCTACAGCGTCCGCCAACTCCGAGGCGATGATCCCGGCCTCCGCCGTGGCCATCATATTGTCGTGATCAATTTCCAGTAAACGATCCATGCGGGTCAGGGCCAGCACGATCCCCCCGCCGAAAGGAATCGAACCCGCTGCCAGGCCGCTGCCCATTCCCCGAGGCACCACGGGGATCAGTTCCCGGCTGGCTACCTTGAGAATCTCCGAGACCTCTTGGGTGCTGCCTGGCAGCACCACCAGGTCAGGCTTAGCGGAAGTAAACGTGGCGTCGTAAGAATAGGCCACCAGGTCCTCCGGCGAGGTCAGCACGTATCGCTCGCCGACGATGGATTTCAGTTCGTCAACGATTCTTGGATCAAGCATCGCTTCCCCCTTCAAGCTGTCTCGCCACCACCTCGGCCAGATCCATTGTGTGGATACGAATTCTCTCGCGGCGGGCAGCGCCAAACAAGGTGCGCTTGCACTGCTGGCAGGAGACGACGATGTACTCTGCCCCCGCGTTCTGAGCCTGCTGCAACCTCCGTCGAGGCAGCGCCTGGGCCAGCTCTCGATCGTAGGTTTCCAGGTTGCCGCCGCCCCCGCAACACAACGAATCCTTGTGGTGATCGGCCATCTCCACCAACTCCAGTTCAGGAATGGCTCGCAGCACCTCACGCGGGGCCTCGAAGATGCCGCTCTTGCGGCCCAGGTCGCACGAATCGTGATAGGTCACGGTGACTGGCCAGGCCCTGAAACGCAGCCGTCCCGCGCGAGCCAGCTCGGCTAGCATTTCAGTCTCGTGCAGGATCTCAAGCCCATCCAATTCCCCGCCACCAAGCAGTTCCGGGTAGGTATGCTCCCACATGTGGTAGCAGGATGGACAGGACATCACGACCTTCGTCGCGCCGGTGGCCCTCATCGTTTCGACGTTGTGCCGCGCCATCTCCAGAGCGCGCTCGACCTCTCCGTTGAGCAGCAGAGGATAGCCACAGCAGCTTTCGTCACCGCCTACAAGAGCGTAGTTCACGCCGGCCTTTTCAAAAGTTTGCACCAGCGACTGCGGGATGCGGTAACTGGCCGGAAACAGCGACGACACACAACCGACGAAGTACGCCACCTCAGCCTGCCCGCCGTGATCGAGACCGACGGGCGTTGATGGCATATTGGTGATCCAACCCAGGCGCTGTTCGTTATCCTCGTTGGAGATGTTGCCCACAGCAACGATGGTCTCATTCAACCGCCGCAGCGAAGCGGGCATCAGGCCGCTGTGGGCCAGGTCGGCGCGGGACTGGTTCAAGATCACGTCCAACTCGACGCCGCTGGGGCAGACCTCCCGACAAGCCTCGCACATCAGGCAGGTGTAGAACTTGTCGGCATAGACCTCGCCGACTTCCAGACCGTCCTCGTCAACGGCGCGATAGAGGGCCACCTTCCCGCGCGGCGATAGCGTCTCGATCCGCGTCTCTCGGTAGATCGGGCAGACCGACAGACACTTCCCACAGCGTATGCATTTGAGATACAACTCTTCGGCCACAGCGCTGACAGTGCGTGTAGATGTTTCGATGTTGTCAGGTGTCATTGAGCACTCCAGATTCAGCTATTTGACATCATTCCACATCTCGTGTATAATTCAAGCATCAAAAACCTACAGGTTTCTCCCGCCCACCGAAAAGTCACCGGACGGTGACCTGCCAGGAAATCCTGGCTAGGTGGGCGGGTTTGTTGTGCGGTACTTCCACAGCAAAATCTTGTCCCAGACGTGCGTCACGAATCGGGCATCATCCTTCTCCTGCCAGCGGAAGATAGCCCCTGCTATCATGTCGGCCACCTGAATCCCGTTCTCACGGTGAGACTCCTTGAAGGCGATGCGTTTCACCAGACGGCGGTCTTTGGGCCGTAGATGTGCCAGTTGTTGGCGTATACAACGCAACGCTGTCTTGGGAGCACCGAAGCGATCCAGATGCAAGATGGTGCGGTCCAATTCGCCAGCGGGCAAGTGGTTCAGAAGTTGAGCTACGAAAAATCCGTAGAACTCCACGCTGCGCATGTGCCGAAAGTCGTCTGGCAGTAAGGTCTTGTCCACCACGATAGCCCGTGCAACAAAGTCCAAGTCAGACAGCCCGGCCAGGAAGGCATGCCGGTGGTAGTTGGAACTCTTGTTGAACCTGAACTCCTCCATGAGCGAAAGCCCCAGTCGGGAGCGGGTGCAGTTCACGTACTCGCGTAGTAGCCAGGGGTCGTTGACCAGAACCAGGCTGAAGATGAAACATCGGGTCGCGCCCAGATCGAATCTGAAGCCCGTCTGCCCGGCCTCGTCACCAAACGCATACCGATATGCCAAACCTCTCCCCTTTGTCTCATTGTCTTGCACGGCGTGGGGCTCTCACCACCGGCAATGTCAACAGCGCGTGGGGCACGATGAGCACGTCCAGTTCCGGCCCCAGCGCTTCGGCCACCATACCCAACGCTTCCTCCATCGTCGCCGCAGGGATCATCTTGCAGGCTTCCACCAGATTGGGATGCTCACTGCCCACGATGACTACCCGCGCCTCCTCCAGCACTTTCGCCATGACGAAGGCCCGCTGCGCGCCGGGCGGGTAGCCAGTGCGCCGCAGTTCCTCTAGTAGGCTGGGCATGTCCCTGGCGCCTCGCATCTTCTCCAGGAAGCGTTGCTCCCCCACCCCCTCGCCCGCGCCTTCCTGACAACGGGCGGGGATGATCAGGAAGCCGCCCGGCTTGACCACCGGCGTGGGGGCGAAGAAGAGATAGCTGGCCGCACGACTGGCCTGGTAGAGGTTGGCGTCCTTGGGAAATCCCACCCCGCCGATGACGACGTCGTAGCGTTGCGGCACTGGCACCTCGTACAGCTCTCTGGCGAAAGACACCAATTCCAAGAAGGCCGCCGTCGGTTCGCCAGCACGGACGGCCGCCACCCGCTGGTGGTCGTCCAGCACGACGTTGAGGATGAAGCGCAGCCCTGCTCGCCGCGCCGCCTCGCTGATTGCCTGGTGAAAAGGGTTGCCCTCAATGCGGCCCAGCCGCGTGCCGGGGTGATCCACCATCTGCGGGCCGTGGGTGTAGGCGATCATCGCCTCCCCCGCCGCGCCCACGGCCAGGGTCTTGCGCCCGCCGCTGTAGCCGGCGTACTGGTGCGGCTCCACGATGCCGGTGGCGATGAGCAGGTCGGCCTCGTAGGCTGCTCGGTGCACCGAGAGAGGGATGCCACTCCTTCGACCCTGCTCAGGACAAGTTTCGGTCGTGCCCAGGTCCACCAGCGCCGCCGGGTTCTGCGGCTCGTTGTCCATGACCCGGTAGCGGGCCACCACCTCCGCACCGAGCTTGGCGATCTTCTCCTGCGGCGTGCTGGGGCGGTGCATGCCGATGCCGCACAGCAGGGTGATGTTCTCATCCCGCACGCCGGCGGCAGTTAGCTCTGCCAGCAGCGCGGGCACCAGCAGATGGTCCGGGCTGGCGCGGGTGATGTCGGTAAAGACGATGCAGGCGGTATCGCCTGGCCTGGCCAGCTCCCGCAGCGGCGGCGAATTCACCGGCTTGGCTAAAGCCCCGGCGATGGCCGCTTCCACGTCAGCGATGGGTGGCATCTTTTTCGATTCCACCACCGTGCCGTGCATCCCCAGCGGCAAAGCGAAGCTGATTTCGCCCTTGCCGTAAGGTACGGTATAGAGATTCTCGTCCATCAAGATATCTCCTTTTGGGCCAGAGCGAGAGTGGGTAGCCTTTCGACATAGGTGATGGGCACTGGACGCTTGGCGCGAGGTGGGGAATAGGTGAGTACTTTCAAGAAGTAGTTGACTGGCCGCGTGGTGATGATCTTCAGCACCGTCTGACACACATCCTCGGGCATCTCCTCCAGTTTCAGGCGGAAACCGGGAGGACCGAACTCTGCTGACTGCATTAACGCCGAAAAACAAAGGAGGATGAGGCTAAGCGGCTTTCCTGTCTTGACATCGTAGCGAAGCACGATTTCATCCGTCAGTTCAACACCACATCCGCCTCCCCTTTGGAAGAACACTTCCAGAATGTCCCCCTGTTTGTCGTATTGATAGATGACCGTTTGCCCATCATCCAGGGTCTCATCGTATTCCACTAACCAATCAGGTTTCTCTTTCATATCTCCTCCCGCCTATTCAGGAATATACTGCCCCCAAGCGGTCGTGACAAAATTGTTGGGCTCGGTGGAGCCATCAGGCAACTGACGATAGCTGAAAACCACTACGACAACGATATGATTGTAGCCGTAGAGCAAGTCATTGTAAGGATAGCGATACCGAAATGGGTGTAATCGCTCTTGTTTACCTGTGATTGCCATACCGGGTGAGATGAGGCATAATGGGCCTCAAAAGCGTGTTGAGGAGGCCCAATGGAAGAAATGGATCTGCCTGTTCCCCCGGCGGAAGTCACGGATAATGTTGCCACCGCTCCCACAGCGGAGGAGGTGAAAGCCAGCATCATCCGAGAAGTAGGAGCGCTGGTAGCGTGGGTCTTGACCTGTCGGACGCTCACCTTCTTCGCGTTCGAGACCCAATTAGTGCCCAAAGTCCTGGCATTGGGATGTCTGTTTGTCCAACTCTTCCTCTGCATGCGCGAGGAGCAGTTTCAGGTCACGCACCCCCAGCCACAGCCAGGGTATAAGCGGCATCGCTCCCATGCTCGGCGGCTGGGGACCTTCTTTGGGAAGATCTGCTATTGGCGCACCTACTTCTATTGCAAAGACGGTGGATATTATCCCCTGGATGTGGAACTGGGGTTGACCGGCGATGGCTCCAGCATGTTGCTGCGAAGTTATGCCACGCGGATTGCCACCAAGGTCAGTTACGCCCAAACAACCTTGATCTTGGGCTTGTTTCTGCACTGGACGCCGGCCCAAGAAAGCATCGAAGGCATGGTCTTGGGACTGGGTCGGCATACAGCGACGTGGTTTGAAAGCGCCCCCGCGCCAGAAGGGGATGGGGAGGTGTTGGTGATCCAGATCGACAGCAAAGCCACACCGACGGCCACGGAGGAAGAGTTGGAAAAACGACGTGGCCCGCGGAGGACGAATCCGCATCCAGGCTCCCAGCGGCATCGTGGCCGAGCAGCACGGCAACGGCGCGGCTCCAAGAAGCGGCGCAAGAAGGGGGACAAGGCCAAGAATGGGAAGATGGCCACCATCGTGACCATGTACACCCTGAGGCGCAGTGCGGGCGGCCAGTTGGAGGGACCGATCAACAAGAAAGTATACGCCTCCTATGCTCCCAAGCGCCATGCGGTCGCCATCGCCCGGCGTGAAGCGAACAAACGCGGCTTTGGGCCGGGGAGCGGAAAACTCATTCAGATCGTGACCGATGGGGACAACGATCTGCAGCGCTACATCGAAGAATTCTTCCCTGAGGCCATTCACACCATCGATGTTTACCATGTGACCGAATACCTCTGGGATGCCGGCCAGTGTCTTTACAAAGAAGGCAGCGATGAACTGATTGCCTGGGTGAATGAGCAAAAAGAGGCGTTGTATGATGGACGGGCGGCAGAGATCGTAGCCGAGATTGACAAACGTCTCGCGCAAATCGACCCGGGCGAGCGAAGCGTCAGAGATTGCTTGCAGAAAGTGCGGGACTATCTCGACAAGCGCGTGGATAAGATGGATTACAAGACACTGCGCGAGCAAGATTTGGAGATTTCGTCTGGGGCGGTCGAGGGCGCAGTGAACTATGTCATCGCCAAGCGCTTTGACAGTGGTGGCATGCGCTGGATCAAAGAGCGGGCCGAGCACTTGCTGCAACTTCGCTGCATTGAAGTGAACGATGATTGGGATGCGTTTATCGAATTCGTTCATGATAGAACAAGAGAGCAGGGGCAACAAACACACAAGAACCTTTCCCTGAAATGCACGAAGCCGGCGCCACTTCCAACCTATGGACTCATTTGATGATCTCTGCGGATAAGGAGGTGGTGGTAAACGAGAGCAACTGCACCCTACCGAAATCGTTGAGGATCACGTGCCTCTTGCTTTCTTCGCCCTCTCCTGATTGTGTCCAACACATTGTCCAGACGCCCGTCCAACTCATCATGCCATTCGACAATGTGCTTCCACCGCTCCTCGGTGATGTAAATCTCGCGCCCATGGCGATCCCGCACCGTCCATTTGCGCACT
>CAZVCJ010000071.1:13349-19884 GCA_964625745.1 uncultured Anaerolineae bacterium
CTCGGTGATGTAAATCTCGCGCCCATGGCGATCCCGCACCGTCCATTTGCGCACTACCTTGCCTCCTTAAAGCCGAAGTCCGGTCGCCGTTTAGTGAGATACCAACAGCCCTTCCACGTTGGGCTCCAGCCATCCCCGACGACAGAACTCTTAGGCGATGCTCTGGGCAAGGAGTCCAGGAGTAACATAGGCATCCGTGGCAATCTTAGCTACGCCTTTTCCATCAAGCCACCTGTCCTTGGGCCAGAGCGAGAGCAGGTAGCCTTTCGACGTAGGTGATGGGCTCAGATCTTTTGGCGCGAGGACGGGTGTATGAAGATACCTTGAGAAACTGATTCACCGGCGGAGAGGTAATGAGCTCAATCACCGTCTGGCGTAGCTCTGGGGAGATGCGTTCCAATTTCAGGCGGAAACTGCGCGGGCCGATCTCAGCAGGCTCAATGAGATAAGAGATGTTATCCAGGATCAGGCTCATCGCTTTCTTTTCCTCCGGCCTGAAGCGCAAGGTGATATAATCAGCAATCTCTACGGCGCAGGTCGCGGCCCCGCGCTCAAAGAATATCTCCAGGATATCAGCTTCTTCAATGTAATCATATTCATACTGGTCATTCATATCTCTTACCCCCTTACCAATAATCGGGCCACGCCGTAACGATGAAATTGTTGCCCTCAGGTCTGAAGATCACTTTGACTACGATACGGTCAAAATCACCTGGGAGATCCCCACAACAAAGCGTATACGTATACTTGTAGGGCAAGATGGCATCCTGTTTAGGACGTCCTTTTCGCACCGTGTCCAGCACATCGTCGAGGTGCTCGCTTAACTCTTCATGTCCTTCGACAATGTGCTTCCATCGCTCCTCGGTGATGTAAATCTTGCGCCCATGGCGATCCCGCACCGTCCATTTGCGCACTGCCTTGTCTCCTTAGTTCGATGGTGTGGTTCGATTGTTCTCCGCTCAATGAGATACCAAGCCGGCCAGGCGAGAGACACCTTCACGGATCTCAGGCTCTGAAAGGGCAGTGAAGGCCAGACGCAGAAACCTCTCCCCACCCCCCTGTGGGAAGAAGCCCCGACCGTCGGATAGGACTAGCCCATTCTGTTCTGCTCTCTCACGCAAATTAGCCATGTTCATCGGTGGGGGCAGGGTGAGTCCAACAAAAAAGCCGCCGTCAGGCTCGACCCAATCGGCCCCGGGCAGGTATTCCCGCAGCGCTGCGGCGGTAGTCTCTAACCTGGGTCGGTAAATCCCCTTCAGCCTCTCCACGTTGGGTTCCAGCCACCCTCGACGGCAGAACTCGTAGGCGATGCCCTGGGCAAGGAGGCCGGGGGTGACGTAGGTGTCCGTAGCAATCCTGGCTACAGCCTCGACGATGCGCTCAGGAGCGACGAGGTACCCTATCCGCACCCCTGGGCTCAGAACTTTAGCAAATGACGAGAGGTAGAGCACCCGGTCGGGATTCATGGTTCTCATAAGTGGCAAGTCGGAGCCCTGGTATCTCAGCGCTCGATAGGGACCGTCCTCTATGATCCAGAATTCGTGCTCCTCCGCCAGACGGACGATTTCCTCCCGCCTGGATAGCGACGTGGTCACTCCGGTAGGGTTCTGGAAATCGGGGATAAGGTACAGAAACTTCGGTCTCACCTTCTGCAACTGGGCGGCCAGAAATGCGACGTCGGGGCCATCGGACTCCAGAGGTATACCTACCACGTTGGCCCCGTGCCGACGAAAGATGGTGATGGCGCGGTCGTAAGTCGGCTCCTCAACCAAGACCGTATCGTCTGGGCTCAGCAGGAGGGCCGAGAGGAATTCCTGGATTTGGAGGGAGCCATTGCTGACCAGAACCTCTTCGGCACTGGCCCCATACCACCTGGCTATGGTCTCCCGTAGTGGCAGGTAGCCAGTTGATTGGCCGTACTGCAGAACAGTGGCGGCATCGGCGGCCAGGACAGCCGCCGCGCACTCCTGAATTTGGCTTGTGGGAAAGGCTTCTACACAAGGTATTCCCCGGTTAAAGCTGATGCAGGTGGCATTTGTAGCCATAAAGCTCGGCTCCTTCCACGACTTTTTCGGGCATACAGTCCTCATTGCTCCATGACTTCGGTCATCATGATGAAAGCCCGCTGTGCGCCCGGCGGGTAACCCATCCGCCGCAAAACTTGCTCAAGAAGTTTGGTAACTGCTCAGCCCTGGCAGATTTGGACGCTTTTGGTGTCACCCTGAGCGAAGCGAAGGGTCTCGTTCTTCGCACAAACGAGATTCTTCGCTTCGCTCAGAATGACAAGCTGAGCAGCTACGAAGTTTGTTGATGACTCTGGCCGCTACCGCCCGGCTGCTGCCCGCAGGTTCTCCACAAACCAGGCGTCGCTCCCAGCCACGTGGCGGGCAATCTCGGCGATGGACCATTCTGCCTCGCCCAGCGGATGAGCATCCAGTTGCCCGGCCGTGACCCCGATCAACTCGGCGATAAGCCGGCCCCGTGCCTCGCTCCACAGGTTCAGGGCGTAATTCACCTGCCCTGCCTCCATCAGATCGAGGCAATGCGGGTCCAGGGCCTGGCGGGTGTGGAGCATCTGGCGCAGGTGGTTGTCATCGTGCCAGCGCAGGTCGGCGAAGTATTCGCTCACCGACGCCTGCAATTCCCCGCCAACTTTGCCCATGTCCTCCGGTGTGAGGCCCGTGTCCAGGATAGCCTCCACCGAATTCAGGTAGCTCTCGAAGAGCTCTCGCATCAATTCTTTGACTCGTGGTTCCATTGGGAAATCCTCCTCAAAAGATTTTTATCACCACGTTGGGGTCCTGCTTACAACATCAGCAGCCCCGCCGCCGTAGAGAAAACGATGAGCAGTTGCCCCACGATGTAGGTCATCCACACCAGGTCGCCCACCAGCAAGAAGGTGCCTCCCTGAAATAGCCGATGTCCCAGGAGCACGTCGGAGACGAGAAACAGCACCGCGCCCACCGCCAGCGGCACGAAGCGAGGCTCTTGCAGCGCCAGGCTCACCGCCAGCCCGGCCATCGCCGCCAGCAACAGCGCATACCCCAGCGAGCCATAGTTGAGCACGGCGTCGGTCTGCGGTGAGCGGATCAGTGTCCACCACAGCACCACGGCCAGGACGAGGAGGACCGCCAGTCCAACAGCCCTCGCCCAGCCGTCCTGCAAGCCCAACACGCCCCCCAGCCGCAGGTAGCCGCTGATGTATAGCACGTGGGCCAGGCCAAAAGCACCCATGCCAAAGAGCATATACTGAGGCAACGGCAGCAGTTGGGCCATGATCACGTCGCCCAGGAACGAGAACGCCATGCCGAAAAAGAGAAGGGCGGCGTAAGCGGCCAGCGGCGTACCGGCCGCGCCAGCTAGCCACCAGATCAAGGCACATACCACCAAAATGGCTGACGAGAGCATTTTGTTGAGCCGGGGGATGCGGTTGATCCGCTCCTCGTCGAGTTGGCCGAAGACGAAGCCCAGGACCAGCAACGCGGCCCAAATGGCCAGTAACGCATACAACAGCTTGACATGGGACATAGTGTTCACCTCTGGTTTTAGGGGTTTCAGGTTTCAGGTTCGATCCAATGCTCCAGGCTTCACGTTTGCCAACCTGAAACCATGAAACCCAAAACCTGAAACTACCCCAGGTCGTATTCCACCCCCAACTCCCGCGCAATCTGCTGCATCATCGCTACCGTCTTGGGATGCAGAGGAATTCCTTCCCTCCGCCGACGTTCCTCTTCCTCGAATTCCTTCTCCCCGTGGACGTAGATCCGCTCCGCCCCCTCCGCCTTGGCGCTGCCTTTCAAGCGACGGATGATGTCGTCCATGGTAGCTTTGAACTCAGCCAGGGGACGGAAGGCATCAACGCGGATAGCGCCAAAGAAGTGGCCCACGTTGGCCGGCAGTGGCTTTCCCTCTGGCGTCTTCGGATAGATGGTGTTGGCGTAGCCGGCCCCTGACAGCACCCCACTCAGGATGTCCACCAGTAGCGATAGGCCATACCCCTTGTAGCCACGAAACAGCTCCCCCTCCCCACCCAGCGGCAGCAAGCCGCCGCCAGCGCGGGCCAGCAAATTGTCCAGCACCCGATGGACATCAGTGGTAGCCACCCCGTGCTCATCCGTGGCCCAGCCCAATGGCAGCGGCTTCTCCTGCCGTTCGTATACCTCCAGCTTTCCTCGCGGCACGGTGCTGGTGGCCATGTCCAGCACGAAGGGACGTTCCTCGCCAGACGGGGCGGCCACGCTGATGGGGTTGGTGCCCAGCAGGGCGTCCTTTCCGAAGGTCGGCACCACCAACACCGCAGCATTGGTCATGGAGATGCCGATCATCTCCTGCTCCAGAGCCATCATCGAGTAATAGCCAGCGATGCCGTAGTGGTTGGAGTTGCGCACCGCCACGAAGCCCACACCTACCTCCTGCGCTTTCCTGATGGCCAACTTCATGCCTCGCACTCCCACCGGCTGTCCCAACCCGGCCCCGCCGTCCATCAGAGCTGTGCCAGGGGTCTCGTGCACGATCTCGATGTTTGGACGGGCCAACATCACCCCGTCGCGCAGACCATCCACGTACCGCTTCAAGCGGGCCACACCGTGGGAGTCAATGCCACGCAAATTGGCTGCCACCAAAACGTCGGCGGTCACAACTGCATCCTCGGCCGGCACCCCCATCTTTTCAAAGACCCGGCTGCAGAAATCGCGCAGGGAGTCCGCCCCAACCCTGATATCTGCTCCTTCGCTCATAGTGATCACTCCTTTGCTTGAGATCTGGTGAATACGAACAAAAGGGGAGCTTCAACAGCCCCGATACAGGCTATCATCGAGTCCCCCTCAAAATCGCTATCAACGCCGTCGCCGACGAGCTCATTCTCATGCGGCCAAAAAGGCAAATCATCTAGCAATGCCACTAGCTGGCCCTTTTCACGCCCTCGTCTTCCATATCCAACAGGTGCTGCAGGGCAGCTATGGCTACTTCCAGCATGGATTCGTCAGGCTCCCGAGTGGTGAGCCTTTGCAGAGCTACGCTGGGATTTATGATCAACACTCTTAACAGAGGATTGTCACTGTGGGCAGCGCTGAACTTGATCAGCTCATAGGTCAGGCCAGCGATGACGGGAATGAGAAGGAGGCGCGAGAGGATACGTGGCAGCAGCGGAGGCCGCCCCAACAGGGAGAAAACAAAGACGGCGATCACCGCGAAGACCAACAGGAACCCGGTGCCGCAGCGTGGATGAGCCGTGCTGTAAGTCTTGATAGTGTCCGGCTTCAAAGGAGCTCCGCCCTCATAGGCATTGATGGTCTCGTGCTCCGCTCCATGATAGGCGAAGACACGCCGGATGTCGGGGATGAAACCGATGGCGTAGACGTAGATCAGGAAAAAAGCGAGGCGGATCAGCCCTTCCATGACATTGCTGACCAGCGATGAAGCAATGTAGCGATCAACCAGCCTGACCAGGAACAAAGGGCCCAGAAGAAAGACACCTATGCCGATTATCAAGGAGAAGGCCACCGAACCCCAGGCAATCGGCCCGCTGAACTCGACTTCTTCCTCCTCTAAAGCGATATCAGCCGAGAAGAGCAGGGCGCGCATGCCCAGGACCAGGGCATCCCACAGCATGATGATGCCCCGCAGGAAAGGCAGCTTGCCAATCGGCCCGCCGTAGATCCTGGCGTTTAGGGGTTCGCTGTGGACAATTATCTCACCAGAGGGATTTCGGATAGCCACGGCCATGTGCCTGGCCCCGCGCATCATCACCCCTTCGATGACCGCCTGTCCCCCGTAGTTGAATTCACCCAAGTTGTCTACCTCCACTTCGCAATGTATATGATTGTACACCAGAGAACGCCCGGTGTCAACTCGTGGCGTACCGCTTTCGCAAGCCCTTACGTCATCTTCACCACGATGTCCCCAATCACGTTGGCTGCCTGGTCCCCTCGATCAGCCGCATTGCTCAGGTGGCGATAGATCTCCCTGAGCTTGAGCATGTCCATTATATGTTCTATGTCTGTAGGCCCGTGGAATAGCTCGGCCAGTGCTTCTCTGTAAACGTGCTCCACCCGGTTCTCCAGGGCCTTGGCCCGCACCGCGTGATCGTTGGCCACGCTGGGATGATCCTGCAAACGCAGCACCCCCATGTAGATCTCGTGGGCCGCCTCCCGCACCAGCGACACCATCCGTCGAAGATAGGAGTTGGATTCCACCTCAAGCATCACCATCTCGTCCACGGTGCTATTGGCATAATCTACGATGTCGTCAATAGTCAGGGAGAGAGCAAAGATGTCCTCGCGATCAATGGGGGTGATAAAGGAGCGGTTGAGCTCATCTATCAGGATGCGCCGCACCTCATCGGCTTCCTTCTCCACCTGAACGAGCCTCCTGGCTACCTCCCTGTCGTTGCTCTCCATGAACTCTTCCAGCAACTCCATGCCTTCCACGGTCTTGGCCGCCTGCTCAACCAGCAAGCGCATGAATTTGTCCTCACGAGGCTTGAATAGATCTCTGATTCCCATGAGCCTTCTCTCCTCTCTTATGACTGCAAAAG
>CAZVCJ010000072.1:0-2838 GCA_964625745.1 uncultured Anaerolineae bacterium
CCCAACGCCCCTTCGAACAGAGACCGGTACGCCAGACTCACCGCATCCCAGGCATTACGCAGCACGGTAGTTGGGTCCTCGAGGAAGCTGCTGGCAGATTTGAGAACCAACGGGTCGGTTGAGGCGATGACGACGGAGCCGATGATGAGCGCCGTCACCACTGCCAGAACAGGGACCACCGTACCCCGTAGCCAGGCGAAAGAAGCGTTCCTGATGGTCACCCAAGCAAACATCATCAGCACCAGGACGCCCAGCAGAGGCAGTATGAAGTTTATGCCGCTTTTGGTGATGAAGATGCCTGCCAGGGCCAAAACGATCAGTACGAGTAATCCGCCCCACACCCGCAGCAAACGGGAAACGGGAAATGGGTGACGAGTAACAGGGTGATTCCCTCGTTGCTTCATTGCCTCGTTCCCTTGTTCCCTCATTGCCTCGTTCCCTCGTTCCCTCGTTGCCTCATTGCCTCGTTGCCTCATTGCCTCATTGCCTCCTGTGCCCCAGCCATCCACAGCCCCAACTCCTCGCGCGTTGCCTGGGCAGCGTCTACGGTGTATACAATCTTGCCCTCGTACATCACGGCGATGCGATCCGCCAGGCTCATGATCTCGTCCAGTTCAGCGGAGACCAGCAGCACGGCCGCTCCCTGATCGCGCTTCTCGACGAGCCGCTGGTGAATATACTCAATGGAGCCAACGTCCAGCCCGCGCGTGGGCTGAGCGGCGACGAGCAACTGGATGGGCCGGGATAGCTCGCGGGCCACGATCAGCTTCTGTTGGTTGCCGCCCGATAGACTGCTCGCCGGCAAGAATATCGAAGGGGTGCGAATGTCAAAGAGATGGACCAGGTTGTCGGCCTGTTTGAAGACCTCTCGATCGTTGATCGTAAAGCCTCTGGCAAACGGAGGTTTGTAATAAGTACACAGCACCAGGTTGTCACACACCGGATAGGGGAGAACCAGGCCATCCCTCCGCCGATCCTCCGGTATGTGGGCCGTACCCAGCTCGATGATCTGGCGTGGAGTGGCGTGGGTGGTCTCCGTGTCTGTAATCCACACGTGGCCTCCCGTGGCCGATCTCAGCCCGGTCAACACCTCGACGAGCTCGGTCTGGCCATTGCCCTGCACCCCGGCGATGCCCAGAATCTCACCGGCGCGTACTTCAAAGGTGACGCCTCTGACCACCGGCACGTGACGGTCGTCCTCGGAATGTAAGTCCTCGACCTTGAGAATGGCCTCCTTCGGCTGGGCTGGCTCTTTTGTCACCGTCAGGATGACCTCACGCCCGACCATCATGGACGCCAGGTTAGCTTCTGTGGTCTGGGCCGGGGTGGTCACGCCCACCAGCCGGCCATCGCGCAGAACGGCGATCCGGTCGGCTACAGCCAGGACCTCTTTCAACTTGTGGGTGATAAAGATTATGGACTTACCCTGCTCGACCAGGCCGCGCATGATCTCAAACAGTTCGTCGGCCTCCTGGGGGGTGAGCACGGCCGTCGGCTCGTCCAGGATAAGGATGTCGGCCTGGCGATAGAGGGCCTTGACGATTTCCACCCGTTGCTGGGTGCCCACCGACAGGTCCTTTATGTGGGCTGTCGGGTCTATGTCCAGCCCGTACTGGTGGGAGATGCGGCGCACCCGCTCGGCATCGGCCTTCAGGCCGAGGGGCACCAACTCAGTAAACCACACCAACACTTCCAGCAGAAGCAGGTACACCGCCAGGATAACCCACAGGCCGAGATATATCGAAGACAGGTAAGCCAGCAGCTTGAAGATAAAGGCCAACAAAGTTGGCACAGCGACGTCGAGCCCAACAGCGGCCAGGCCGATGGCCGACGCTCCCCTTGCCAGCACAAAGGTAGCGGCGACCACTGCTCCAAGATTCGCCAGGGTAGCCTGCCACCCCCCCTTCATCCCCCCCAACCCTTCGACCGTGCTCAGGGCAGGCTTTGGGAGGGAAAGAGAGGGGGCGGGCAGCAGACGCCTGCGGACAATGAGGAAGTAGTAAGCCAACGCGCCGATGACATTACCCACCAGGACGATGGCTGTCCAGGCGATTTTGGAACCTCTGCCAATCTCCTGGAAGGAGGTGGTAGGCCTTCTGAGGCAATCAATCAACGTGGGCATCCAGGCCATGCTGAGCAGGAAAGCGAAGATGAGCATAGCCGCCGAGGTCTGGCCTAGAAGGATGAGCAAAGATTCGACGAGCGATAGAATCAGACAAACCGACGCCCACCCGAGCGCCGATAGGCTGATACGATATAGCTGAGGGGCTGCACGCTGGAAGTGAGGCAGGGGATTGATGGCCCGCAGGAAGTGGCGTAACCGTCGCGTGGCGATGGTGAGATTCACGCCGAACAGCTTCTGCGTCTCGTTGCCCAGCGCTATGTTCTCGGCGACAGTCATCACCGGGATGAGCATGAAGTGCTGGTGTACCATACCGATGCCGTGGGCAATGGCATCATTAGGGGAGTGAATGTGCACTTCCTGCCCGTTGAGGAAAACCTGGCCTTCGTCCGGGGTGTAGAGACCGTACAGGACGTTCACCAGAGTGGTTTTCCCTGCCCCGTTTTCACCCAGGAGGGCATGGATTTCCCCCTGCTCCAGGTTCAGGTCAATGTGATCGTTAGCCAGCACGCCGGGGAAAGCTTTGGTGATGTCGCGCATTTCAAGGACAGGGGCCATATCCTTCTCCTTCCCTTCCCCGCTCTACGGAGCAAACTGGGCAATGCCCATCATGATGGTCAGGATGGTGCCGAACAGGGCAATGGAACCGATCAGCCACCGTGTCTGTACCAGCATCCGCTCCGACATCTGATCGAGTCGTGACTCGAAATGCTGGT
>CAZVCJ010000072.1:2938-19734 GCA_964625745.1 uncultured Anaerolineae bacterium
CCCGCATCTGGACTTGATCCTCACGAAACTCAACCCGCATCCGAGCCTGCTCCTCTTTAACGAGCGAGACGTCCTCCTCCAGCCCCTCCAGCCGCGACAGCACCTCCCGATACTCGTCCCGCGGCACAGCTTTCTCTTTGATGGACTCGGAGAGCCATTCCTCCATCCAGGGCATGAAGTCCACTACCGCTTCTTCCCCCAGCGATCGTCTTACGGTTTGTGGTATAGCAACCGGCATCTTGTTTCACCTCCCACTGAGTTGGTCGTTGGTCATTCATTCAAGAGCTACAACGCCCATACTCCACCTCCTGTTCTGTCCAAATCCAACATCAGATGACTAGATAATCCGCTCTCTCACCTTGGCGCTGGCGAAGTCGAGGGTGGCTACCACGATGGCGATGGCGATCATCTGCACGCTGGCGTCGCGGTATTTGAGCAGGTTCAGGTTTTGCTGCACCAGGAAACCAATACCGCCCCCGCCACCGAAGCCGATGATGGTGGACATGCGCACGTTGATGTCCCAACGATAGATAGTAAATGCGATGTAGGGTGGCACAATCTGAGGGATGACGGCGTAGGCGATGGTCTGCAGACGGTTGGCGCCGGTGGCTGTCACCGCTTCGATGGGCCCAACCAGGATGTTTTCTACTTGCTCCGAGTAGAGCTTGCCCAAACCGGCGATGGTGTGCAACGCCAGCGCCATCACCCCGGCAAAGGGGCCAATACCCACCCACACGGCAAAGGCCACCACCATGATCAGCGGCTCAATGGAGCGCAAGGTATTGAGAACGGTGCGGGTGATATTGTAGACGGTTATGCCGACGGGCACGGGCCGCTGCACATCAATGATGAGGCTGATCGCAAGCAAGACCACGCCCACCACCACGGCCGGCACAGCGACAAATCCGAAGGGGTTCTCGATCTTGTAGAGCCAGGCAACAATGGCCACCACGATGGCCGCCAGCAGCACGCCAGCCAAAGTAGCCACAACCGCTGTAAACACCTTGGCCACAGCCGGTTTGGCCGTACGCAGGAAGCGGCCAGAGAGTGAAGAGGCCAATGAGCTTGAGATGGAAAGTCCGATCAGCCCGCCCAGCAGCGGCAAAAAAGTCACGATCAAATCGGCGAGGACAAAGACAAAGTTCCCCAGAAAACCGAACGATCCCAACGTCACCTGCAACCACACCCCCAGCTTCATGCCCAACGTCGCCAGCAAGCCCAGCGCAAGAGCGACGAGGGATACGGCCAGCAAGCCCAATCCTCCTCGTCGCCAGACAGCAAATCGTCCCTGATAATCACGAGAGAGCAACCTGATAAGCAGCCACACAACAACTGTACTGGCTACTAGCAAGACCACGCCCAGGGCTAAATTCTGTGTCAGGCCGTCCGCCAGGCCCGTCAGCCAGCCAACCAGAATTAAGCCCAGCGCCCCGCCCAAAGGGGCGATCAGTAGGCCCGCCATAACACTACCAAAAGGACTGGCCATGGCGCTCATTAGATTGCGGGCAGCCAGGAAGCTGATGGGAATGGCCAGGGCCGTGCCTATGGTGGTAGCAATGAGGGCCAGGAAGATGGTCTCGATGATTTTGCCAAAAGTGTCCTTCAGCGTATCGCTGGGGTGAGGCAAGCCCGATCGAATCTTAGTCACCGCCCGCACGATCTGTGGCTCGTCAGAGGGTCGGTCCTGTCTCATCTCAGCCACGTAGGTGAATTGTCCCTGCGAGTCAGTCTCAATGGCGTCCTGGGCCAGGCGCAACTCTACCTGGTCGTGGATGCTGGCCGCCTTGGGGATAAAGAAAAGAAACACCGTTTCGCCCGGCTCAAAGTTGTAGCCCTTGACCGTCACTTCTCCCCCCAGCTTCACGCAATTGGGGGTCAGCTCGATGTAGCGCCCGGACGTGTCCACCGGCGGCAATGACACCCGACTGTCACAAGGCATCACGATCGGGGCGTCTATCTCCAGGCGTTCCTCCTCGTATTCGACGAGGCGAGGGCGCACCAGGCCACGGATGATGTTGGTCAACTGGGTCTGGCGTCGCTCTTCTCTGGGTTTTTCCAGGTCAACCTTGGTGACCTGGAAACCGTAGGCATAGACAACAACGATAACCACCACCGCGAGAAAAACAGCCAGGGAACGCCAGCCCCCTTTGCTACGGGGGGGCGTCCCTTCGGGCTGAGCCCTTCGATTATGCTCAGGACAGGCCTCAGGACGAAGCCTCGCCTCGATCGGGCTGGAATTTTGATTTTGGGGCATATTTGCTATCCTATTCGTTCGGCCTCTTGGCCGTATATCTCTTTGAACCGTTCATCGTCAATCTCGTGGGGCAAGCCATCGAAGACCAGTTGGCCCTCGTTCAGGGCAACGGCTCGATCAGCGTATTGCTGCACCAGGTCCAGGAAGTGCAGGCTGCAAATCACGGTGATCCCGTCTTCCTGGTTGAGCCGTTTCAAGATTTTCATAATGCTATGAGCCAGGACAGGGTCCAGGCTGGCCACCGGTTCGTCGGCCAGCATAAGTTCGGGGTCCTGCATCAAGGCTCGGGCGATTCCCACCCGCTGCTGCTGCCCACCGCTCAGCTCGTCGGCCCGATTATGCGCCTTGTCGGCAATGTCCACTCGCTCCAGGTTGCCCATCGCCTTGCTGATATCTTCTTTGGGGAAGTAGTGGATGATGCTCCAAAGGGGATTGACGTAGCCCAAGCGTCCCGACAGGACATTGGTAAGGACGCTGGAGCGCGTTACCAGGTTGAACTGCTGGAAGATCATGCCAATCCTGCGGCGGACCAGACGCAAATCCTCCTGCGGGGCAGCCGTGATGTCCACACCGTCCCAGACCACCTGGCCGGCTGTCGGTTCAACCAGGCGGTTGATGCACCGCAACAAAGTGCTTTTGCCGGAACCGCTCAGTCCAATCACCGCCGTGAACTTACCTTTCAGCGCGTTGAAGCTCACCTGATCCAGCGCCAGCACTTCGTTGTCGTAGATCTTGGTTAGATTCTTGACCTCAAGCAAGTTGCCCTCCTGGACGTATATAGAACATAGGTGTCAACTTAAGAGAGCGACCCAGACTTCGGAGGTTTTCAGACACGATTTCGCCAGCAAACCAACCAGACAATCAAGGTGACTTTGGCAGCAGAGACACTGCCGGAAACCTCCGAAGTCTTAAGTTGACACTAATGTATATAGAGAAACCAGGTTTTTCGCCGTCTGAACCAAGCTAGTGATTGCTTTTTGTACGTTCTGGAGCACCCACAATGCCTTATCAAGCGAAAAACCTGGTTTCTGATTGCCATGTGCGAAGCACACGTTGAAGATTGGGCGGGGATGGTTTCCCCGCCCAATTTGTAACTCTGCTTGCAGAGTGCTGCCGCTACCTGGAGGAACTATCCGCCGAAGATGTCTTCCTCAGTGTATCCCAGACCCTGGATCAGTCTGCGAATGACATCGTACGTAGCGTCGCTAACCGGATCCAGGCCAGTCCAGTTGTAGAAGTCGGTTGAGCAGATTGACTCGCTACAGGCATCGGTCTCCATGAATTCGGCCAGCGCAGCAATGATCCGACCTTTGAGCGCGGCCGGGAAATCAGGCCCAAAGCTCATGGTGTCATTGGGGATGGGATCGGTCAGCATCATGATGCGGACCTTCTGGATGATGTCGGGGGCAGTTTCCATCACGGCGATGCGGGCGTCGAGCACGCGCACGTCACCAGCGTAGACCTTACCCGACTCATTCAAGGCGGCTGCAAAGGGATCATACGGCTCAGGATCATCGCCGGGCTTCCAGGCGGGATCGGTGAGAGGCGCGCTGAAGTAGGTGGTGGCAAAGTCAACTTCGCCGTTGTACACCGCCAGGGCTGCCTGGGGGTGCCCACCCGCTTCGACGACCTCGCCAACCTCAACCCCGGCTTCCTGGAACATGACCGAGGGGAACAGGTAGCCGGAGGTGGAGCCCAGATCGGGGACAGCCCACTTCTTGCCGGCCAGGTCTTCCAGGGTCTGGTAGTCGCTGTCACGCGCCACCAGGAACTGCGCCCAGTAGACGGACCAACCATAGCGCACTGCGGCTGCGCCGACTTCGACGCCACACTTCTGATTGGCGAGAACGTATCCCAGGGCCGGGATAAAGCCGATGGTGTCCTCAGGTGAGGCGCACATGGCCTCGATGGTGGCCGCGTAGCTGGTGGGCACGCTCACCTCAAACGCGAGACCGGTGGCATCGGTCAGTGCCTGGGCCATGACCTCGCCGCCAGAGACGATGGCACCCACGTCCACCGAGGGCACGAACAGCACCTGGATCGGGCGTTCTGCGCTCCCCAGTTCGCCCGCAGCAGGTGCTGCAGGTACTGGCCACCCAGTCAGACGCTTACCGGCGATGATGTCCGCCTGGATCTTCGCCACATCGGCCTTGATGCTGCCGGGCACCTTATCCTCGAAATCGTGGAGGGGACCAACGCCCACCCCCTGGTTCGCCAGAGTGGCGATGTAGTCGCTGCCGCCCCCGAACTTGCCCACCAGCATGCTCTCGATCACGTTGAACACGGCCTTGTCCAACCGCTTCACGGTGCTGGTGACCAGGATGTCCTTCTCGTTGGGCAGGGTGTAGTACTGATCCACGTCCACCCCAACGCCCCACTTCCCACGCTCCTTGGCCGCCGTGATGCCACCATTCCCGGTCTTGCCGCCCACGCCCATGATGATGTCCGCACCCTCATCAATGAGCGAGTTGGCCTGGACCTTGCCCTGGTCGGGGGCCTCGAAGTCGCCCACGTACACCAGGTCGAACCCCACACTCTTGCCATACTTCTGGTTGTAGTAGTTCGTCCCGGCCTCGTAAGCGACGATGAACTGCTCCACCGGCGGAATCTGCATTCCGCCAATGACGCCCACCGCCGGGCCGTCCGGATCCAACTGATCGGCCATAGCCGCCGCCAGGTAGCCCACCGGGAAGCTGGCCTCGTCCACGTTGAACAGGATGCCCTGCAAGTTAGGCGTTGCCTCACCGCCGCTGGGGTAGTCCACAATGGCGAAGTTGATATCCGGATACTGCGCGGCCATCTTGTAGGTGGCGTCGCCCAACAGGAAGCCGACGGTGATGATCATGTCGTAGCCCTGCTCGGCGAACTCGGTGATGTTGTTCTCGTAGTCGGCCTGGGCCTGGGACTCCAGGAACTTGGCCTCGACGCCGAACGCATTCTGGGCGTCCTGCAAGCCCTTCCAGGTATTCTCATTGAAGCTGGCATCATCAATCCCACCCACGTCAGACACCATGCCTACCCTGAACTTCGGCCCCTCACGCAAGGCGACCATGAGCTCGTCAGCTTCCTCCGCGCTGGGGATGAGGAACTTCCAGCCTGGATGGATCAGGCCAGGATCGGCGATGCTGGCGAAGCTCGAGTCTTCGACGCTCCTGGCATTGGTGGCCAGGACGATGGCGTGGTAAGCCGGGCCGCTGCCCAGATACTTCTCCGCCAACGTCCAGAGGTTGTCGCCCAGTTTCACCGTGTAGGTCAGTTCCGCCTGGGCGGGCGGAGCAGCGTTGGCCACACCGAGCCCCAGGCTCAGTAGCAGCGACAACACTACGGTCAGATTGACTAAACTCTTCTTAAACATTTGTTACACTCCTCCTTAATTTGGTTTAGTAATTGTTGGCTAATTGGCGGGTTCCACAGGTACTTGTTCCGTAGGCATCCCTCCTTTCGGTCGGGTAAAACGATCCATCGGCTAGCTCGACTAATTTTAGGCTTCACCCCAGGTGTCATTGCGAGTCTTCCATGGCGCGGTGCGCCATCCGTAGGGGGCAGAAACGTCCCACCCTCACCCCTTCGCTCCACTCAGGGCAGGCTCTAACCCTCTCCCTGCGAGGGAGAGGGGATTTGCCCCCTCGCTCCTTTGGGGAGAGGGCGGGGATGAGGGGAAGTTTCTGAGTAGGCGCGCAGTTCGCGCCGCCTGCCCTGAGCCTGTCGAAGGGAAGCAATCCCCTGGCGCGCTTAGAGATTACTTCGCTACGCTCGCAATGACAAATGTAACAGTGTCCAACTAGCTTAGCCCTTTAGCTGCATCTCCGTCACTGACACTTGCAGCTATTATAACCCTTTTTTTCTAAAGGCGCAAACCTGCCTCAGGCTCTATAGAAGCGGACTGGCGCCCACACTTCAAAGAATCCCGCAAAACCCATTATTTACACAAATAGCAAAGTTCATCGTCACCGCTCGTGTTGTGACGTGGGAATCGGGCTGCACCAGCTAACTATTGATTATAGCGCATTTAGTGAGGATAAGCAAATCTAAATTCACTCCTCTGCTTCCTCTTCGCTTAACACCTCCCGCGAGCGGCCGGCGCCTCGGTCCGGCCCGACGATACCCTGTTCCTCCAGCAGATCAATCAGGCGAGCGGCCCGCGAATAGCCGATGCGTAACCTCCGCTGCAGGAGGGAGATAGAAGCCCTATTATGCTTGCGCACCATGGCAATAGCTTCCTCCAGGAGATCGTCTCTCCGGCTGGCCTCCTTTTCCTTGGCTCTCATCTCCTCCCAGAGTGGTTGCTGGGTCACCTCCTCAACTCTATAGAAGCTAGTGGGGGTGGTGCTCGCGCCCACCTCCGGGCCCTTCCAGTAGCGTACCAGGCGATCCAGCTCCCGATCGGAGACGAAGCAACCCTGCAGCCTCACCAACTGGCTGGAGTCCGAAGCCATATAGAGCATGTCCCCTCGCCCCAGTAGCCTCTCCGCTCCTACCGTGTCCAAAACAACCCGCGAGTCCACCTGACTGGTAACAGAGAAAGAGATACGAGAGGGAAAGTTGGCCTTGATGAGCCCCGTGACCACGTCCACTGAGGGCCTTTGAGTGGCGATAACCAGGTGGATACCCGTGGCCCGGGCCATCTGGGCGATGCGACAGAGCGCCCGTTCCACTTCATCGTGGGCCAGCATCATCAAGTCAGCCAACTCGTCCACAAAGACCGCCAGGTAGGGCAACCGACTCTCCCCCCGGGCGCCGGCTCGCTTGTTATAATCCTCGATATTGCGCACCTCGGCCTTGGCCAGCTTCTTGTAGCGCTGATCCATCTGCCTCGTGACCCACTGCAGAGAGCCCACGACCCGCTCCATCTCCACTATCACGGGCACCAGGAGATGGGGAATGCCATTGAAGTTGGTCAGCTCTACTCGTTTGGGATCTATCATCAGTAGCTTCAGGTCATCGGGGGTGTGGTTGCACAGCAGGCAAGCGATAATGGAGTTGATGCAGACGGATTTACCCGAGCCTGTTGCCCCTGCGATCAACAGGTGTGGCATAGCCTTTAGATCAGCCACCACCGGCTCGCCCGATACGTCACGACCCAGGCCGATGGCTAGCTTGGAATCCAGCTTCTTAAATGCCTCCGACTCCATCACGCCACGCAAAGCCACCATGCTCAACTCCGCGTTGGGTACCTCGATGCCCACGATGGAGCGTCCGGGCACGGGGGCCTCGACGCGGACGGGCGAGGCAGCCAGAGCCAAAGCCAGATCGTCGGCCAAAGCGCTGATCTTCGACACCTTGACCTTCGTGCGCCTCCCTGCGCGCCCTTCGACGAAGCCCGGTTCGACGCCAAACTGAGTGATCACCGGCCCCTGGTTGACTTCGACCACCTTGGCTGGCACGCCGAGGCTGGCCAGGGTATCCTCGATGATCTTAACCCGCTTGCGAATCTCCGCCTGACTGATGTCCTGGTCCAGACTGTCTTCCAGGATTTCGGCCACAGGAGGCAGCCGCCACTCCTGATCGCCGCCGATGATGCGGGGGTAGATGGAGCCTCGTGCCGGGCGGGATGGCTCAGTGGCAGGTTCAGGCGAGGGAGCAACTGTGGGCCTCGCTTGGCCCCAGCGTCGGAGGCGGGGGAGGCGATTCTGGCCCGGATAGCGAAGCCCGATCCATCTTTCCCTCAAGGCCTGGCCTATCTCGGCAGGGGAGAGGCCGGAGAGCATGATGACGGCTATGCTGGCCAGGGCTGCGATGGCAATAAAAGCTCCCAGGTCGCCCAGGCTAGAGGCCAGGGCCCAGTTCACCAGCCAGCCCAGGTAGCCTCCCCCACCTCCCTCGGCAGCCAACGCTCTCGGATCCTCGGCTGCGGAAAAAGAGTGAGTCAAGGCCAATCCCAGGGCGAAGAGCAGGGCTGCCCCCGCAACTTTCTCCCAGGCTACTTGCGGCTCGCGGCCCGATCCCGTCCGGAGCAGCCAGAACCCCGCTGCCCCGAACACGAGGGGGGCAAGATAAGCGCCCCAGCCTAAGGCCAGGCGGAGAAGGTGCAGCCAACCCTCGGTGAGGGCCCCCCGGCTCAGAGAGAGCAGGCTGAACAGAGTCAGCAAAGCCAGGGCCAACAAGGCTATACCCACCCTATCCGCTCGCAATAATCCAGAAAGATCTATGCGGAAGCCGCTCTTCTTTTTTCTCCTAGATCTCTTAGATCGCCTTCGATTAGCCATAATCCAGACTCAGTTATCAATGGTTGCTGGCTCATATTATATCACATAACCCCCTGAAAACAAAAACGGTCTCGTCGGCGATGGTGCCTATCTTGACAGCGGCGGGTCGCCTGGGCTTCAGCGTGCCGTTTGCAGCCACCATTCGATGAGTCGGTAGAGGCCCATGGTCGTCAGCCACACGGCGTAACCTACGATCACTACCCGGCCAACCGGCCAGCCCTGGCGAAACCCAAACCAGCAAGCTACAGTAAACAGCATCGTGGGAATGAGACCAAAGGTCATCATCCTGCTAAATTCAGCCGAGAGCACTGGGTCGCCGTTGCCGCTCGTGTAGACAAACCACAGGGCGAAAGTGATGGTCAACGGCATGACCGAGACGACCGACGCCAGGATACGAGATTTCTCGCTGATAAAGGCGATAGCAGTGAGGATGCCAAACGAAATGAGAAGCTGGTAGATGCGTTGTGTGCTCATGTCCTCCCTCTGGTAGCCTTCGTTGATATGCCTATTATACTCGACCAGGGCACAGGGAACAAGTCGCGAAAAACCAGGCCCTCGAAAGGAGGGCCTGGCAGACACGAGGGGTTTTCCGTGGAACTTGGCGAAATCGCGGGGCAATGAGTTGTCGAGTCAATGAGGCCCCCTCAGCCCCTGCTGTGCTTGACGATGAACTCGTGGGCCCTGGCCCACACCGCCTCGCGCTCACTGTCCACGGTGATGCAGTGGCCCGAATTCGGCCACCAGACGATCTCCTTCTCAGCGGTACCAAGCTCCTCGAAAATGACCCGTGCGCTGTCCACGGGGACGTGGTGGTCTTTCTCACCCTGCATGATCAGGGCTGGCGCCTTGACCTGGGGCAGCTCCCGCCTGGCCAGGCGCATCAACTGCCCCAGGCTGACGATGCAACGGACGGGGAGCACCCGATAGGAGGAGAGGCGCTTTTCGGCCTCAGAATCGGTCAGGTCTGATTCGATATCGGGTGTGACCCAGCGGATGAAATACTGGGCCAGCGGCAGGAAGCGGAAGCGCCAGTCGGTGATGTAGGCCGGGGCGGCCATAGCGACGATCCCGGCCAGGGGATGATGGGCCGCCAGGTGCAGGGTGATCAGCCCACCCATAGAGAGGCCGGCCACGAAGACCTGCTCACACAGGCTCTCCAGTTCCCGCAACCCCTCCTCGGCGGAGGCCACCCAGTCGCGCCAGCCGGTGCGGGCCATATCTTCGGGAGTGGTGCCGTGACCAGCCAGCCGCACCCCCCGCACGGTGAGGCCCTTCCCGGCCAAATACTCCCCCATGAGTCGCATCTCGGGGGGACTTCCGCTGAAGCCATGGATGAGCAGGCAGCCCGTTGGGCCGCCTTCGAAGAAAAACGGGTTCAAATCCAGCGTTTTCACAGTTCTTGACCTCCTCTAACCGTAAGCTGCTCCGCCTTCTTACGGTGCAATGTGTTCAGCGTTTCCCTGAGTGCCACGACCTGCTCTTTCCCCAACGGGTAGAACTTCAGCGCCACTAAGAAAATCGCCAGGGCCACGACGGGCAGCAGGCCCATGCCCAGCCGGATGCCCAGTGCGACAGACGAGGGCTGGGTCGTCAACGCGGCATTGTAGCCGCTGAGGCCCAGCACCAGGCTGCTGGAGCCGCCGATCAGCACCATGACCAGCCTTTCGATGAAGGCGTTCACCCCGAAGTAACTCCCCTCCCGCCGTCGGCCGGTGTGGAGCTCGTCTTCGTCTATCACGTCGCTGAGCACGATGTCCCTCACCAGTGTGATGCCGGAGTTGGCCGCGCCGACGAGGAGCATCATTACGAAGGCCTGCCCCAGGTTGCCAACGACCAGGACGAGCAGCATGAAGGCCACGAACAGTGTCACGGCCAGGCCCAGCGTCCGCTTCGAGCCCAGGCGCAGAGCCACCCACCGCCACAGGGGGTAGAAGAGGATGGCTGCGACGAACATCCCCAGGAATATCAGGCTCATCTGCTCCTCCTCAGCGCCGATGACGTACTTGGTGAAGAAGGGCACCATGGCCGAGAGCCAGCTCCAGATGTAGCAGATCATCAGGTTGGCGCTCATGAAGGCCAGGAACGGGCGGTTGGCGAAGGTCTCTTTGAAGGCAGCGATGAGCGGCAGCGCTTCCTCTTCGCTGACCTCCTTCCGCTCGCGGCTGCCCAGCAGGGAGAACCAGAAGGCACCCCCGCCGATGAGCCCCAGGATCACGCCCGCTCCCGTCCATCCGCCCAAATCGCCGAACCGCTCGGAGAGGGCTCCGACGATGACAGGCATGATGGCCAGGCCCAGCGCCGTGCCGATCATCGCCGCCACCTGTCGGTAGATGGAGACCTCCGTCCTTTCCTCGAGATCCTCGAAGGCCTCGGGGAAGAGCGCGGTGTAGGTGACGCTGACGGCGGTGTACGCCAGGTCAAAGAGGGCGATGACGACGGCGAAGTAGAGGAAGATGCCCATGTGGGAGGGGTTGGTCAGGGGATTGCCCCCCAGAGGCGGGGACCAAACCAGGACGAACAGCAGAAAGGTGAGCGGGGTGCCCAGCGCAATGTAGGGGATGCGCCGCCCCCAGCGGGTGCGGGTGCGGTCCGAGATCACCCCGATGAGCGGGTCGTTGATGGCGTTCCACACCCCGTAGGAGATGGCGAAGGCCAGGCCCACCAGTTTTGGGTCGAGGCGCACCACGTCGGTGTAGAAAAAAATCAGAAACGTCTGCACCGAATTGAAGAAGAGCGCCTGTCCCAGATTGCCCACGCCATAGGCAATCTTGGCGAATCTGCTTTTCATTGATAAATACCTCCCGAATCAATTTTGGATGGCCTCATACATAGCCAGGACGTTTTGCGGCGGGACGTCCGCCTGGATGTTGTGGCTGGGGGCGAGGATGTAGCCACCTCCCTGGCCCAGGGTAGCCACGATACGCTTGACCTCTTCCCGGACCCTTCCCGGCGTGGCGAAGGGGAGAATCTGCTGCACGTCAATCCCTCCGTGGAAGACCAACTGCTCGCCGAACTCTCGCTTCAAGGCAGCCGGATCCATCCCCTGGGCGGAGGTCTGGATGGGGTTCAGGATGTCCACTCCCACGTCAATCAGATCCTGCACGAGAGGGATGACGCTGCCACAGGTGTGATGCATGATTTTGGCCTCGGTGCGCGAATGGATGAAGTCGTACAGCTCCTCGTGTCGGGGCTTGATCAGCCGGCGGTAGAGCTTCGGCGAGATGAGGGGCCCGGTCTGCATCCCCAGGTCGTCCCCCAGGGCCACGATCTGCACGTAGGGGCCTACCGCCTCCAGGTAGACGGCGTAGAATTCGACGTACAGCTCCAGCAGGATGTCCAGCAGCGCGGTAGCAAATGGTTCGTCGCTGACCAGGTCCATCATGAAGCGCTCGAAGCCTCGCATCCACAGCGCCTGTTCGAAGAGGCCGCCGCCCAGGAAATCGGCCACCAATGCGTAGGTGGTCTCCTCGTAGAGGCGCCGTGCTTCCTCAGCCAGGCCCTCCACCCGGCAGGGATCGTGCGGATCGGGCCAGGGGTAGTGGCGCAGGTCTTCTGCTTTGGCATCCGCCAGTGGATGCCCCACGATCTCGCAGTACAGCTCGGTGCGCTGCCGCCGTATCCCCCACTCGTCGCGGTAGGTGTCCTCGCTGCCTGACGGCAAAAAGGCGGCCGCGTTCGAGGGCGGCCGCAGCGCCACGCGGCGCAGATCCACGCCGAACCGCTGCAAGATCTGCTCATCGGGGACGACGATACCCTGGACCACGTCGTGCACCGGCTCGCCGGCCTCGACCCCCAGCAGGGACTTCAGGGCGTCGTTGGCCCGTTGGTGGATACTGGAGACCGCCGTGGAGCCCAGGTCCACAGGCACGCGGTCGGGCAGTTCATGACGAAGAACCACCATTACCCGTTCTCGTGAGTTCATCTTCTGGTTTCCGATCCTCGAATTCTCTAAAGCCAGGTCCGGGAGCCTTAATTGTCTGCATCATCCCTTTGACCAAGTATTTTGGGTGGGGAAGAAGACGAGGGTACGATATTTTAGCACAAAATGGACTTTTTGTCGAGGAGTGGGTGGATATTGGCGAGGGCATCGCTATCGCACTCGATTCGAGCAAACGATTTCCCGTCAGCCGATGATGGTAGGCATTGGAGTCACCGTGGGCATGAGGGCGGGCGTCGTCTCCTGACCTGGCTGGCGAAGTATCGGTGGGGGCTCGTTATCCCTGGCATACAGGGTGAAACGCTGGAGGATGAGCAAAACAAAGGCCCTCTCCTCTCGAAGGAAAAGGTCCTTTTCGTTCGCCGCCCTTAAGGTTAGGGGTCTCGAAGATCGAAAGTGAGGGCCTTGCCGTCCAGAGTAAGGATGAATTGGTTGAGGACGTCGCGGCCCAAGAGGACATCTGATCGCTGAGCGGAGGTAACCTCTACGAGGGGGATTTTATACCCCGCGATTTCCATAGCGATGTAATACAGAGGGCGCAATGACCCCTTGCCATCGAATCCTGTAACAAAACCCTCACTCATAGCTTTCAATCGCAACGTCGTTACTACGGACTCAGGAAGCACAGTGATACTGGCGCCGGTGTCCAACTTGCCTGGCTTTTGAACAGAGAGCTCAGTGATAGGATCGAACAGAGTCACTTGCACGAAGGCGGCTGGAGGGTTGATCGTGGTGTCGTACCTAAACACTGTAGAGTTCCTCTGGTGATGGAACTTCAAAAGTGCGGGTTTCCTCGCTGACCAGTTGGAGATAGAAGGGCATGTCCTTCAGCCTGGACATGACCCTCCGGGCCAGCGCCAGATTGTCTGCATCGGCGTCTACCACCTGGCCGCCGTGGATGGCTACGTAGAGCCCCTTGTGCGTCTGCAAGAGTTGGGGCTTCAGACGATGGAAGGCAGCGCGTTCCTTCTCCCAGGTCTCGTCCTGAGGTCCCCCCTGAGCATGACGAAGGGCCTGTCGAAGAGCCTCGTCATGATCTTGAATTTGGGCCTCGCGCTCAGCTTCTTCGCGCCACTTCTGAAAGCGGCGATAGTCGTCCAAGGGTATGGCGACAGCGTAAGGCTTGCCTTCTCTTCGTATAACCACGGGGCCTTCGGCCACTTCCTCCGGGCCTGGCAAGTCCGGGCCATAAATTGCACGAGCCTCTTTAATGTCAAGAGTTTTGACCATGGGGAATCACCTCAATATTGCTGCCCACATTGTAAGTCCTTTGTGACGATTTGTCAAGACTACAGGCGTAACCCTCGCCACCGCGCCTACACCACCAGCGCTATCCTGACCGCCATCAGGGCCAAGCACCAGCGGCAGAATAAGGCCGCTCACTCTCTGTCAGCCAATGATGGTAGGTGTTGGAGTCACCGTGGGCGAGGGAGTGGGTGTAGGAGTGAACGTCGGCGTAGGGGTGAGAGTGGGCGTCAACGTCGGGGTGCTGGTGATAGTCGGCGTACTCGTTGGCGTCGGGGTGGGGGTGATGGTGGGAGTCGGCGTCTCTGTTGGGGTAGGAGTCGTGGTCGGCGTGATGGTGGGCGTGGGCGTGGGATTGTCCACCACGACATGCACCCAGGCCTCGGCGGTGTGGCCCTGATGGTCGAAGGCCACTACCTTGAGGGTACGGAGGCCATTATTTCCTCCTCGGGTATCCCACTCGGTCAGGAGCCCGTCCTCCACCATCGCCAGGTGGGGGCCGCTCACCCAACCCCAGCCGATGGGATCAGGCCCCACGCCGTACTGGACGTCGTAATGATCGAAGTCGGGCATGCGGACGCGGCCGATCACAGGCACGATGCCCTCCACCGCCTGCCCCTCGGCAGGTTGGAAGATGGCCACCTCCGTTGGCCCGGTGTGCAGCGAACAAAAGCCCACTGGAGGCTGTTCAATGCCGTGCTCCTCGGCCCACCAGCGGTATTCCTCAGGATAGACCTCGAAATACTTCTCCACCACGACGCTCTCTGGACAAAACTCTGTGGCCCGCTGGCCAGTCACCGTGCAGATCCTGACCAGTTGGTGAAAGTCCTGGCTGGCGTCGTTGGGCTCGGTGCCGGCTACGAAGATCTCCGTCCTTCGCCTGGGACAGACCTGGCTGGGCTTAGCCCCGGAGTCAGCGCAGATCTCCGCTGTCACGATACCTGAGGGCCGGGCGAAATCGCGGGGCGGCGTGCCGGCCAGGGCCTCCTCCATGAAGTTGTGCCAGATAGGGCCGGCTCCCCCGGCACCGGCGACGTGATCCATGGGGGAACTGTCGCTGTTGCCCACCCAGACGCCGCACACCAGGTCGGGGGTGTAGCCGATGGTCCAGGCGTCGTGCCAGTCATCAGTGGTGCCGGTCTTGACCGCAGCGGGTCGGCTGAGCTTCAGCACGCTGTCTGGCCCAAAGGCCGGCGTGCGAGCCTGGTTGTCAGCCAGGATGTCGGTGATGAGGTAAGCATGTTGAGGGGAGATGACCTGCTCTCCCTGCCCCCCCTCAATCCCCCCCAACCCTTCGACCTCGCTCAGGGCAGGCTTTGGGGGGGAGGTTTCAGCGATGACGCGGCCCTCGCTGTCCTCCACCCGCGCGATGACCACCGGCGGGATGCGCACTCCGCCATTGGCAAAGACGGCGTAAGCCCCAACCATCTCGAACAGGGTCACGTCGCCCCCGCCCAGGGTCAGGGACAGGCCGTAATCCGGGCGATTGAGGGAGGTTATCCCCAGGCGGTGGGCCATAGCCAGCATGTCCGGCAGGCTCACAAACTGGAGGGCCTTCACCGCAGGGACGTTGTAGGAACTTCCCAACGCCGTGCGCAACAGCACCGGCCCGTGGAACTTGTCGTCGTAGTTAGTGGGCTTGTAGGGTGGATTGACGCCGTCGGGGAACTCCGTCGGCACGTCCCATAAGAGGGTGGCTGGCGTCCAGCCCTTCTCGAAGGCAGCCACGTAGGTAACGGGCTTGATGGAGGAGCCCGGCTGACGAAGCCGCAGGGCGACATTCACCTGGCCGGCTATCTCCTCATCGTCGAAATCCACGCTGCCCAACATGGCCAGCACCTCGCCCGTGTCGGGCTTCAGGGCTACCAGGGCCGCGTTGGTGACGTGCTTATCGGCCAGGCTCTGGACGCGCTCTTTGGCCACCCGCTCGGCAATGGCTTGCAGACCAGGATCCAGGGTGGTATATACCCTGAGCCCTCCCTTGTAGAGAGCGTCAACACCATACCTCTCTTCCAGCAGTTGGCGCACGTACATCACGAAATGGGGGGCACGGATGGGGAAGCTCAGGGGAACGTACTCCAGTTCCTCGGCTTGAGCGGCCTCGGCCTGGGCTGGCGTGACGTAGCCCGCCTCCACCATCAGTTGCAGCACCACCGCCTGCCGGGCCTTGGCGTCATCAGGATTGGCGTAGGGGTCGTGGAGGGCTGGCGACTGAGGCAGACCGGCCAGGAGTGCTGCCTCCGCCAGGCTCAACTGATCCGCCGATTTGTCGAAGTAGGTCTCAGCAGCGGCCTCGATGCCGTAGGCCAGATTGCCATACCAGATTTCGTTGAGATAAATCTCCAGGACGGTATCTTTGGGGTAGCGGCGGGTGATCTCAGCCGCCAGAATCGCCTCTCTGATCTTGCGGGAAAGGGTGACTTGCGTTCGTTCCACGGGAGAAAGCAGGACGTTGCGGGCCACCTGTTGGGTGATGGTGCTGGCGCCTGAGACGACCTCCCTCTCGTTCACAGCGTACCAGATGGCGCGAGCGATGCTCAGAGGGTCGAAACCGGGGTGCTGGTAGAAGTACCTGTCCTCGGTAGCTATGGTAGCCTGGATCAAGTAAGGTGAGATGCGCTGCAGGGGCACTTTGGTGCGTCTGCCCCATTGGGGGTCAAACAACTCGTAGAGCAGCCCTCCCTGGCGATCGTAGATCTTGGTGCTCACGAAGTCGGCTGAATGGGTCCCCAACTCTTCTGGCGCCGGCAGACTCAGGGCGATATTGGCGTAGGCGATCAGGCCAAGCCCGAAGGTGATGAAGAACAGGACTACAAAGGCCACGGATGCGGTAATGAAGGCTTTGATCAACCAGGGTGTTGGTTGCCCATTTCTCTTTGGCACATCCGCGTTTTTCATCGGATCGTTGGCTTTGCCGAGTGGTCTCTCCATGAAGCATTTCTCCTATGATGATGTGCTGCTTTAAAGACGCATCATGGAAGCTGGAAGTTCCCTCTAACAGGAAAACAACGCCTTGCATCGTCGGCGCCGATCTCCTTTGCCCCTAATTATAACTTTGTGATGTGGGTTGTCAAGTTCGCGCTTGACACGCAATCTGGTATATAGAATTACTCTACAAGATTTGCGTTATGTGCGAGAATTATGCAGCGGCGTG
>CAZVCJ010000073.1:0-19708 GCA_964625745.1 uncultured Anaerolineae bacterium
TCCCCTTGCCCAGGTCGCAGGCGAAGTGCGAGGCCATGGCTGCGCTGCCGCCGTTACCAAAGACAAAGATCCGCTTTCCTTCGATTCGGGCCTGAGTCAGGATGTCAATGGTACGAGCGATCTCAGCCTGGGGCAGGTTTTGCACAATTCGACTTATCTCATCGAAATACTTCTGGATGTGTTCCACTTTTCTATTCGGTCCTTTCCCAATTCGCTGTATCAGTCCTACGAATTATACCACAGACACGCCACAAAACAAAAAGGGCATCCGGAGATGCCCCCTTCTCTCAAAACACTGCTCATCGTGTTATTGCGAGACGGCGCTTTTCCGCCGAAGCAATCCCCAATTGTGCATTAGGAGATTGCTTCGCCTTCGGCTCGCAATGACACTACGTTCACCCTTTCAGCGACCCGGCCATCAACCCGCGCATGAAGTAGCGGCCCAGGAAGATGTACACCAACAGGGTGGGCAGCGCGGTCAGGAGCGCGCCGGCCATCTGCACGTTCCACTCCACGATGTAGCTGCCGGCCAGGTTATTCAGGCCGACGGTGATGGGCTGGGTGGCAGGGTTACTGGTAACCGTAGCGGCGAACAGGAAATCGTTCCAGATGGAGGTGAATTGCCAGATCATCACCACCACGAAGCCTGGAAGGGATAGCGGAAACAACACGTGACGGTAAATGCCAAAGATGTTAGCCCCGTCGATCCGAGCCGCTTCGACCAGCTCCGTGGGCACGCCAGCGTAGTAGTTGCGGAAGATCAGGGTGGTGATGGGGATGCCATAGATCACGTGGGCCAAGATCAAGCCCGGAATGGAGCCGTAGAACTTAACTCCAAAGAGATTTATCTTCTGGAGGGTCTGCACCAGCGGGATGAGGATGCTCTGATAGGGGATAAACATTCCAAACAGGAGCAGAGGGAAGAGCACGTTCGAACCCCGGAACTTCCACTTGGCCAAGATGTAGCCGTTGATCGAGCCCCACATGGCTGAAATGATAGTGGCTGGAACGGTGAGGTAGACGCTGTTCATGAAGTTCACGTTGAGCCCACGGAACCCCTCCGCCTCACTGCCGAACCAGGCCTTGACATAGCTGTCAAAATGCAGCCCTTTCGGCAGATCCCACATGCGGTGCAGATTTGCCTCGGCAAAGCTCTTCAAACCGGTGGCGATCAGGACGTACACCGGCATCAGGTAAAAGATGGCGAAGGCAACCAGGACGGCATAGAGTACCACCCGCTGCCAACGCAACGGCGGTTTCTTGCTTCTACGCAGTTCGCGCGTTTGGGTGGTCATACTTCGGCCTCCGTGCGAGTGCTCCATACCAGGTAGGGGACGATGAGGACGGCGACCATGATCAGCAGGACGATGGCGACCGCTGCCCCCCGAGCGAAATGGTTGCCCCTGAAAGTGGTATCCCACATGTAATAGGCGGGCACGTCGGTGGCAAAGCCGATGCCAGGCCCGGTCATGGACACGATGAGGTCATAGATCTTGAGCGAGATGTGTCCCAGGACGATGACGGCGCTGAGGGTGATCGGTTGCAAGAGGGGCAGAATGATGTGCCGGACGATCTGCACCTCCGAGGCTCCATCCACCCGTGCCGCCTCGCGCAGCTCTTCGGGGATGGCGCGCAGGCCGGCCAGGTACATGGCCATGGTGTAGCCAGACATCTGCCAGGTGGCGGCAATGGCTACGGCTTTGATCCCGATATTGGGATCGGTGTACCATCCCGTCTTGAGGAAACCCAGCCCGACCATGTCGAATAGCGCATTGATCCCCGTGCTGCCCAACTCGGCGCTGCCGGGGTTGAGCAACCAGCGCCAGACCACACCGGTCACGATGAACGAAATGGACATCGGAAACAGGTAGATGCTGCGGAAGATTCCCTCGCCCCTGATGCGTTGGTCCAGCAAGATGGCCAGCACGAACCCGATGATGAGACAGGCAATCAAGAATATTACCGTGAACACCACGGTGTTGCGCAGGTCAATCTGAAAACGTTGATTGGCAAACAGTTTCCGATAATTGCTTAACCCGACCAGGGTGAAGTCGGGAAGGAGTTTGTCCCACTTGGTCAGCGACGAGTAGGCAGTCCAGCCGATGAAGCCGTACACAAAGATAGCGATGGCAACCACCGCTGGCGAAATCAGCAGGATTGAGACAACCCGCTCCCAATTCCAACGTCGCATAGGTCTCTCCATAAACTACGAGGCCGGAAAACAGGGGGGCTTTGGGAGTTGGCATGAATAGCGCGCCGGAGTCCTCAACTTGTTGAGGGTGGTCGCACCGTACCCCCAACAAGACTTCGGCGAGCTCAGTCGAGCCGTTGGGGACTCCAACATTGTGGCCTCGCGAAATCCCAAAGAGCCAAAACGAAGGAGCGAGGCAGCCCAAAGGACTGGGCTGCCTCGCTGGTTAGCGATGCTTACTGGCAGACGCCAGCGTCCACGCAGGCTTGCTGCAAGCCAGCCTGTGCGGCGGCCACATCACCACTGGCGACGAACAGGGTGAGCACGTCCTTGTAGTCTGTCAGCCACGACTCAATTGCCGCTGCGCCATGGACCATGCTGGCCACGATGGCGTCCTGGCTCCAGTCAACCATAGCCGATTGCAGGTAGGCGTTGAACAGCGCCGGGTTGCAGTCGGTGCGGGCACAGATGGAGCCCTTCTTGGGGTTGAAGGCTTCCTGACCTTCCAGGGAGCCGCAGACCTTGAGCCAGTTGGTGGCATTCTCGGCATTGGGGGCGTTCTTGGGCATGGCAAAGCTGTCGGACAGGGCGACGAAGATGCCCTTGGTGCCCGGCGGGGACGCCCAGCCGTAGCCGGTGAAGCCCTTGGACGTGAACCAGCCGTCGGTCCAGTCGCCCATGATCATCATCCCGCCCGTGCCCGCGATCAGGAACTCGCCCGCGCTATCCCAGGTGTGAGCGGAGTGATCGGGGTTGGCATAACTGAGCATCATCTTGAAGTTTTCCAGCGCCTGGGCAACGTCTGCACCGGTCCAGGGGGTAGCGCCGGTCCACAGGCCGCTGTACTTCTCAGCGCCCAGGGTGCCGGCCAGGATGTCCTCGAAGATGTGTCCAGCTTCCCAGCCATCCTTGGTGCCCAGGACGAACGGCGTGATGCCTGCGGCCTTCAGCGCCTCGGCCACAGTCTTGAACTCATCGAAGTTGGCCGGTGGCGTCAGTCCGTTGGCCTCAAAGACCGCTTTGTTGTACCACAGCACGTTGGAGCGGTGGATGTTGACCGGAACACCCCAGTAGTGACCACCGTAAGCCTTGAGCAGCGTCAGGAGGTCCGCCGGGAAAACCGCCTCGAGTCCCTCGGAGGCATAGATGTCGTCAATGGGCTCGAGATATTGCTCGGGGGAATAGGTTTCGACCTCCAGGCCAGCGTGAAGCTGGAAGGTATCTGGCGGGTCGCCGCCGATCAGACGGGTCTTGAGTATAGCCTTGAAGTTGGTGCCCGCGCCGCCGGCCACTGTGGCATTGACGATCTCGACGTCGGGATACTTCTTCTGGTAGATATTGAACATCCCGTTGAGACCCTCGGCCTCACCTCCTGCCGTCCACCAACTGCCAACGACGAGCTGACCGCTGGCCCTCGAACCGAACAGCAGCTCAGGCTTGCTGGAGTCATAGGCCGCCATGAACGCTTCGGCATCTGCCTGGCTGGGGACCGCGAGCTTCCACCCGGGGTGGATGACGTCGGCATTTTTGATAGAGGCGAAGGTCGCGTCTTCGATGTTCTTCTGGTTGGTGGCGGCCATGATGGCTGGCCAGGCGAAGCCGGAGCCGAGGTACTTCTCGCCCAGGTCCCACAAGGTATCGCCCAGCTTGATGGTGTAGCTCAACTCCTCCTGAGCCGGTGGCGCAGCACTGGCCACGCTCAGTCCCAGGGCCAATAGCATGGCGAACACCACAACCAGATTGATGAATGTTCTCCTAAACATTTGTTAGTTCCTCCTTGGGTTTTAAGATAATTGGTCAATCCTACTTGACTAAATTTTCCCGCGATAGGCACCCCTCCTTTCAATTCGTATGGGTGCGTTTCATTTCGGTTGAGGTTAGACTTCCGAAGTCTTATCCAACTCATTTGAAACACGCCCAATTCGTATAACGTTGCCTGTGTTGCTAAAGTTCGTCGAAGGCTACAGGCTGAAGCTGGCAACAGGGTGTTGAGCGCCGGCCCTGCCCTCAACCTCACGCTCAGACGCTATCCCGCGGGCGATTTCATCTGTACTTGTGCTGCCACGCACATCAATTCCCGAACGTGCCAGACCTCTCTGCCGCCAGATAGCCGAATGTCCGCTGGATTATTGGTCAACATCATGCGTAAGGACGACTGTATCCAGGTTCACGAATCATAGAATTATCTAGCGCAGCGGAAGCCGATGTCGTCGTTGGCCGCGGTCTCGGAGCTAGCGCTCCGCTCGGTGGTGCGCACCAAATTCTGGTCGCTGAACCAGCCACCGCCTCGGATGACGCGATATTTTTCGCCGAAGTACTGGGCCTCGCCGTCGCCGCCCGGATAGCCTGGATACGGTTGGAACCAGTCGCTCGTCCACTCGGCCACGTTGCCCGCCATGTCCATCACGCCATAGGGGCTGGCACCGGCCGGGAAGCTCCCCACAATGGTAGTCCCCCGATAGCCCGCCTCTTTGGTGTTAGCCTTGGGGTCATCTTGCTCCCCAGGCCAATCGTTCCCCCAGGGATAGGTGCGGCCATCGGTACCCCGCGCCGCTTTCTCCCACTCAACCTCGGTAGGCAGCCGCTTCTCAGCCCACTCGCAGAAAGCATTGGCATCGTTCCAACTAACCCTCACCACAGGATGCTTAGGCTTGTCCTTAGCATAGTACAGCCAAGACGTTTCACCTACCTTCTCCGCATCGGTAACATAGCCTGTCTGCGTGACAAACTTCTCAAAGTCCTTGTTGGTCACCTCAAACTGGTCAATCTCAAAGGCATCTACTAAGACCGCGTGTGGCGGCCGCTCAATCTCGTTTGCGCTCCCCATGGTGAACTCTCCAGCAGGGATGGCGACCATGGCCACCGCCACCTTTGGGGGCGGTGGAGGCGGCGTAGGTGTGTCCGTCGGCGGAGCCGGGGTTGGGGTAGGCGGCACCTTAGTAGGAACAGGTGTCTCGCCTTCCACGGTGGGGACAGGTGTGGCAGTAGGCTCAGAAGTAGCAGTAGGCTCAGAAGTAGGAGGCGGAGGGATCGGCGTATCGGTCGGCGCTGGTGGAGGCAGTTTCGGTGTGGAAGTAGGCAATATCTCGACTACAGCAGGCATTGTAGGGGTGGGTCCACCAGTCTCTGTCTCTGGAGTAGGCTCGGCAGGGGCACGCACGCAGCCAACGACCAGAGCAACGAACACCAGCATACAAATCCAAGTAAGTTTCTTCATCAGTAGCACTCCTTTCAAATCAGAGGTTGGAATAGTGGTGATTCGAACACTATTATATACTCCTATTTTCGCCTTGTCAAATACACAAAACCCAAACTTGCTGCCCACCCCCTCGTGGGGCGAAGGTCCCTCTCGTTGGGTGAAGGCCTCCGACCGAGCCCCCTCACGGCTGCGGTCGGAGACCTTGCCGATCCTGCGAGACTAGCGCCGCGCCGGGCTGGGTCGTCCCACCGCCGTGAAGATCAGTTCTGTCCCCAGGTAAACCTCCTGTCCCCAGCCTGCGGCTATCTTCGCCCCACGGTCGGTGCGGGCCATCTGCACCTCCACCTGCCCCGCGCCCGCTTGACGAGCCAGCGCTTCGACACGGGCAGGCATTACCTGCCGCGCGTAGCGCACAGCCTGCTCCAGGTCTGCGAAGTCGTGCACGCCGTCGGGCAGGTGCAGGCGGAACTGCTCCCCCCCATCCAGCGAGCTGATCAGAACTCGCAATCGCTGGATGACGCCGCCGGCCACGGCCCCCACCGCGTTCGCCACCTCCGCGTGGGGCGGGATGATCAGCTCCGTGTGCAGTCGTTCGGCCACGCGGGGCATGTAGGCCCCCACCGGCGCACCGATGGCCACCAGTGGCCGCCGCAGCGTCAACTCACAGTTCAGATCACCACCCCGTGGGCCGTTGAGCGCCCGCTCCAGTAGCGCCGTCGCCGTTGGCTCCCTTTCCCAATGAGGCGAGCTGGCCTCGTCCTCCAGCACCTTGCTCACCAACTCCGTCGCCACCCGGTCTGACACCCCCCGCGCCACCTGCTCGCAAAAGACTTCGACGCCCAAGCCCACCTGGCCAGCCAGCATCTCCGCACCCAGCCGCGAGGCCCCCTCATCCCACTGCCGAAAGCGGCCCAGGACGTGCAGCGCATCCGTCGGTGTGAAGCCGGCCCGCTGCACCACGCGACGGGCCTCCAAAGCCTCGATCCGTCGCCGGAGCAGCCAGCCGTAGCGCGCCTCGCGAATCAGCGAGGTCAACGACTGCGGCCCCGCCTCCAGGCGTCGCATCAACACCAGGTCTTCGTCCGAGAGCCAATTGACGGGCCGTCCCCACGACATCACAAACTGGGCGATCTCATCTCCCTCCTTTTGCGATGCAGCCTGGCGGCTAAGCTCATCCCCCACCTCAGGATGCTCGCTGGCCAGCAGGCAGAGGGGCACGACGCGCCTCGGGCCGATGAGCAGCCGCCCCTGGCGGTCGAAGCGCACGTGGCTATCGCCGCCCAGCCCCGTGGTGTGCACGTCCACCGCCTCGACCATCGTCCGCCAGCCACCGACCCGCGCACCCTCCGAATTGAGGCGGAGCTGGCCGTCGTTCAGCGCAGCAATGTCGGTGGTCGTGCCGCCCACGTCCACCACCCACACGCGGTGCCCTGAGTTCATCGAAGGGTCATGCCGTCCGGCCAGATGCCAGGCCCCCACCGCGCTGGCCGCTGGCCCGGAGAGGATGGTTTCGATGGGGCGCTGCATGGCCCACTCGGCCCGCACCAACGAGCCATCTCCCTTGACGACCATCAGCGGAGCGGCGATGGCCTGCTCGTCCAGCGTCTGGCGCACGGTGGCGATCAGCTCCCGCAGCAGCGGGATCAGGCGGGCGTTGAGGGCCACCGTCGTCGCCCGCCGCACAGCGTCGAGGCGAGTGGTCAACTCGTGGCCGCAGGTGACGGATAGCCCGGTCAGCTCCTCCACCAGTCTCCGCACCCGCAGCTCGTGGGTGGGGTTGCGCACCCCGAAGTATCCCGACACCGCGAAGGCTTCGACCCTGTCACCATGGTCCAGGATGGCCTCCCGCGCCGCATCCTCGTCCAGCGGCGCGACCTCGTTGCCCAGCACGTCGTGTCCGCCTTGCAGATAGACGACGTCCTCGGTCACGAGCTCTTGCTGGAAGCCGTATTGCTCCATCAGCTCCAGGTCGTAACCGATGAGCAGCAGACAGACGGGGCTGCCCTGCCCCTCGGCGATAGCATTGGTCGCAAACGTAGTCGAGAGAGCCACCAGGTCCACAGATTTCCGAAGTCTGCCAGACTTCGGAAGTCTTTGCACGGCCGCGATAGCTTCCCCGATGCCGACGGACAGGTCGTATCTAGTGGTCAACGCCTTGGCTGACGCCAGCACCTCGCCCGTGGCGTGATCTACCAGCACGGCATCGGTATACGTCCCGCCCGTGTCAATCCCCAGTGCAACCGTCATGCTTCACCCTCTCGCCGCCGCCAGCAGCTATCCTTCAGGGCGCAGTAATCGCAGACCGATCCAACTTCGTGCGACCCGTAGCCAGCCCCCAGGCCGATAACCATGGAGACCGACTTGTGCGGCTCCAGCACGCAATACTTGTTAAGCCGCACACCGATGTCGGCCAGGGGCAACAGGGCGCACAGCTCCCGCTGCCCCTGCACCGGCCAGCCGACCAGTGATCCCGGACTGAGCGAGGGGCTTACGCCCCAGCCACGCCCAGCGGCCTGCTCCTCGGCCAGACGGCGCACCCTCTCGCCGACCATGCCCAACGCCATCACCCCCACACAGTCGAGCATGTAGGAGAGCAGTGGTTCGCCTTCTCCGTAAAGCTCGCGCACCCGCGCCTCCAGAGCCGGGCCGATGGTGTAGACCGTGACCAGCAGCCGCTGCGCCGGCGACAGCAAGTGTGCCTTGGAGCCGACGGCCAGGCCAGCGCTGTCCACTGCCAGTTCGACCCGCTCGCCTGTTACGCCGCGCACCTCGAACTCGTCGTAGATGGCGACCGGGGCGAAGAGGGTCTGGCCCAGGGCGATGGCCTCCTCCGCTGCGGCTATCAACCCCGGACGGCTCTCATTTCGCCCCTGTGCCGCGAGCAGTTCCTCGGCAGTCAAGTTGATGGGTGCGTCGTGCAGAATGGGCATGTTTCCCTCATTTGTGCCGCTCATCAGCCTCAGCGATGATCTCCCTCAGCCTGGCCTCCACCTCGGCAGGGATGGGCAGCGGCTCATGATGCTCGAGGATGTCCTTCACCCTGGCCCGCACCCGCTCGGCCATGGTCTTCTCGCCGCTGGCCTCCCACCCCCTGCGCTGCTGCCGGTCCATCAGGGCAGGGAACCATAGCTCGGTCTTAAAATGCTGGCGGGTGTGTTCTTCCGTCAGATAATGGCCGCCAGGCCCCACCCGCTCGATGACGTCTACGGCCAGCGTCTCAGGAGTGACCTTGACGCCCCCCAGGATGCGCTTGGCCATGCCGATGACTTCGTTGGACATCACCAGCATGTCGAAGGAACCCAGCAGTCCCGATTCCAGGTAGCCGACGTCGTGGATCAGATTGGCGCCCGATAGCGCGGCGATGGTCACGGACATGGCCGCTTCGATGGCCGCCTGCTGGTCGAGGACTTTGGCGTCGGAGCAGCCAGCGGTGGAGAACATGGGCAGCCCCAGCCACTTGGCAACGTCGGTCATGGCCGCGCTGAGCAGCACCATCTCTGGCGCGCCGTAGGACAGGACAGAAGTGGTCATGTCTATGGCGGACTGCACTCCGCCAATGATGACCGCGGCTCCCTTGCGCTTGAGCTGGGCCAGCACCACCCCCACCAGACACTCGGCCAGGCACTGCACCATACCACCAGCCAGCGTCACCGGCGCCGTGGCTCCGCACATGGTGCAAGGCGTGTAAATGGCGGGGATGCCCATCTCCGCCGAGTACAGGATCTTCTCCACCGCTTCGATGGAGTTGCTCAGAGGGGAGCTGGGCTCGATGTAGACGACGAAGAGGGGCGCCTGGGCGAACTCCTCTGGCCCGCCCAGCACTTCGCACGCCATTCGATACTGGTCGGCCAGCCCCTCTTTGTCTACCGTGGTGATGACCAGCGGCTTGGACGTGCCCTGCATCATGGCCAGGAACTGGTGGCGGTCGTAGGTGAGCACAGGCACGCCAGAGGTCAGGCCCAGCGACATGTGGAAGTCAATTTGGGGCAAGGCGTCGCTGATTCTGGCCGCGTTGTAAACGTCCTGATAGGTGTACTTGCGCACCTCGTCGGTGTAGGGGTCTACAAGAGAGGGGCAATCGGAGCCAGTGCCGAAGTAGATTTTGTTCTTCTCCAGGATGATGCGCTGGCGGCGGTCTCGCCCGGCGACGACGATCCGTTGCGGCGCAGTGTTCAGCGCGTCCTTGACCAGCCAGGACGGGATGCGCACTAGAGGCCCTGCTGAGCCTGTCGAAGCATCACCGTCGCTGACGCCGCTTCGCTTACCGCAGCCGGCATCGCGCAGCAGAGCCAGCCCCTCCTCTCCGTGAACTCGTGTCCCCACTCGCTCCAGAACATCGAGGGCGGAGTGGAAAATCTCCTCGATCTGATCATCCGACAGCACGCGAAATTGCGTGGTGGCGTTGACCTGGTAGTTTGCTCTCATAACTTACTATCCTCCTGAGGACTTTTGGAAAGCACGTGAAACGTGAAACGTAAATTCACGTTTTACGTTTTTACGTTTTACTCATCACGCATCACGGCTTCACGTATGGCCGCGATGTGGGCGGGCGAGGAGCCGCAGCAGGTGCCAACGATGCGGACTCCCAGCTCCACGTAGCGAAGGGCCAGCTCGGCCATCCTCTGCGGCGTGGCGTCGTAGACCACCTGGCGCTTGACCAGGCGCGGCACGCCGGCGTTGGGCTTGGCGATCAGGTAGGCGTCGGGCGCGGCCTGGCATATCTGGGGCAGGATGTCCAACACCTCCTCAGGCGCGTGGCCGCAGTTAGCGCCTGTGACTGGCACGCCCAAAGCGGCCATCGCCTGGGCTGCTTGCGTCGGGCTTACCCCCATGCTGGTGCGGCCGTGGGTGTCGAAGCTGAAGGTGCAGAAGACGGGCAGGTCACACACCTGCCGCGCCCCTTCGACGGCGGCCTTCGCCTCGTCGAGGTCGCCCATGGTCTCGATGTAGATACAGTCAGCGTCCCCCGCCGCCAGCGCACGGGCCTGCTCGGCGAACAGCTCCACGGCGGCCTCGTAGGCCAGCGGGCCGAGCGGGACCATCATCTCCCCCGTGGGGCCGACGTCGCCCCCGACGTAGAGATCATCGCCAGCCACCTGCCGGGCCAACTCGGCGGCGCGACGGTTGACCTCCGCCACTTGTATGTCAAGCCCTGCCGCTTTGAGCCGCGCCCGTGTACCGCCGAAGGTGGTGGTGAGGATGATCTGGGAGCCCGCCTCCATGTAGGCGCGGTGCAGTTTCACGATCTCCTCGGGTCGCTCCAATATCCACGCCTCGCCCGGCATCCCCGTGGGCAGCCCGGCCTCCAGTAGCATCGTGCCCGTCGCCCCGTCGGCGATCAGAACCTCGTCGGCGGCCAATCGTTGTAGAATAGGTATACGCATTGGTTTGCTCCTTGGCAATGCGTAAAACGTGAAACGTAAAACGTAAACCTTCCTCACACTTCCCGTCTCTTCACGTTTCACGTTTTACGTTTTACGTGGCCTACGCCTTGACCAACCCTTTCACCACTTCAACCGCCTCAGTCGCGTTTTCCGCGTAGGCGTCGGCGCCAATCTCCTCGGCCCACTCGGGGCTGGTGGGCACGCCACCGATGATGACCTTGACCTGGTCGCGCAGGCCGGCTTCTTTGAGGGTCAGGATCACGGCCTCCTGGTTGAGCATGGTGGTGGTAAGCAGCGCTGAAAGGCCCACCACGTCGGCGTCCACCTCGCGCACGGCGTCAACAAACTGTTGGGGCGACGCATCCACACCCAGGTCGTGCACCTGGAAGCCGTTGGCAGACAGCATGGTGGCCACCAACGTCTTGCCGATTTCGTGGATGTCCCCCCGCACGGTGCCGATGACCACCTTGCCCAGCGTCTTGAGCTCCTGCTTGCGCTTCAAAAGCTCCGGTTCCAGGATGGCGATACCCTCTTGCATCGCCTTGCTGCTCATCATCAGGTCAGGGATGAACAACTCCCCTTTGGCGAAGCCCTCGCCGACGACGTCCATGCCCGGCTTGAAGCCTTGCTGGATGGCCGCCAGTGGATCAATTCCGGCGCGCAACACCTCGTTGGCCAGTTCACGCGCCTTGTCTGGCACACCAGCGATGACCGCGTTGGTCATCTCTTCGAATAGTCTTTCGTTTGCCATTTGGTATCCTCCTGAATGTTTGCTTGATGAAAGTTTTGTTAGCGCGAATGACCGCTGGATCAAGTACTAGCGCCGGCTGAGTAGGAGCGGAGCGACGTATCGAAGCCAAGCGGTTTGTGCCTTGGACCCGCTCGCTGGTCTCGATACGCTGCGCACTCGACCGACGCTCTCTGGCCCCTCAATGTCAACCCAGGACTTATTCGCGCTTACAAGATTCCAGAATGTATGCAATCTCCTCCCGAACAGCGTCGGGCAGCGGCTGCGGCTGATGGCTTTCCATCAGGCTGATGGTCTTGTCGCGCAGCCGGTCTCCCAACCGTTTGCCGCTGGCCGCGCTCCAGGCGTCGGCCCGCTGCCGATCCCACAGCGTCGGCTGCCACAGCTCGCGGAAATGGCGCAGGGTGTGCCTGGCGGTCAGGAAGTCGCCCCCCGACCCCACCTGATGGATGACTTCCAACGCCAGCGATTCGGCGTCCAGCGAGAACCCCCCCACGAAGCGGCGCATCATGGCGATGACCTCGGCGGTGAAGACGATCATCTCCGGCGAGGTGGTCAGCCCCGCCTCCAGATAGCCGACGTCGTGCACCAAATTGGCTCCGGCCAGCAAGGCCACCAGCACCGAAAAGTCGGCGTCGGCCGCGGCCTGCTCGTCCATGACGCAGCTATCGGAGTGGCCAGCGTAGCCCCAGGTGGGCAAGTCGTAGAAGCGGCCCATCTCGGCCACGGCCACCCGCGCCAACTGGAACTCCGGCGCGCCGTAGACGCTGATGGTGGTCTTCATGTCCATAAAGTGCAGCCCGCTGCCGTAGACGAAGGGGGCGCCCGGCCGCTGGAGTTGGTGGATCACCAGGCTGCTCAGCACCTCGGCGTTGCCCAGCGCCAGCCCGCCGGCCAGGGTAACCGGCGCCGTGCCACCCATCATCGGCGCTGGCGAGTGGACGATGGGCAGGCCCTGCTCGGCCATGTACAGCAGCTTGCCCGTGGCCGTCTGGCTGTGCTGCAGCGGCGTGGTTGGCTCGGAGTAGAGAAGCAGCGTGGGGTTGAGCCGCAACTGCTCCATGCCGCCGGCGGCTGCGGCGGCCATGGCGGCTATCGCTTCGCAATCAGCGCGGTCGTCGCAGACGAAGACCGCGGGCTTGGTGGTGTGCTCCAGCATCAGCGCGTACTGCTGTCGGTAGACGTTGGCCGCGCCAACGTCGGACGGGCCTGCCCTGAGCCCCGTCGAAGGGATGCCCATGCTCATCACGAAGGCCATCTCCGGCAGGGCGTCGCAGACGTGGAGGCAATCCACCAAGTCTGCGACGGTGAACGGGCGTCGCTGGCCGCTGCGGGGATCGAGGTAGTTGGGGCAATCGGAGCCGGGGCCGAAGTTGACCGTCTGCCCTTCCAACGGAGCGGCCACCTCACTGCTCCCTCGCTTGCACAGGACGATGCGCGACGGCGCCTGCTTCAGCGCCCATTCCACCAAACTGGCGGGCATGTGGACCAGAGTCCCTGCTGAGCCTGCCGAAGCATTGCCGTCGGTGATCACGGCATCGGACTCGCGCAGTAGCGACAGCGCCCCGTCGTGATACACCCGCACACCTGTGCGCCGCAATATCTCCAGCGAGGCGCGATGGACGACCTCGCATTGCTCATGACTCAACATGCTCAAGTGCGGGAAGGCAACGATGTTTCGGGGCATGGGGATTCTCCGTTCAATAGCCCCTTAGGATTCTCGAAACCCTAAGGGGCTGAGTCTGCCTGGAACCACTGATTCCGCTGAACTTCACTGATCTCTGGGCGGATTCTGGCCTTTGACGAATTGCACTTCTACTTCTACGGAAGTATTTCAAAGTACGCGCAATGTCGCGGTCGCACCACGGTGAAATCGCGACGGTCCAGTGTCAGGATACACCTCACACTCTGCCGTTCGGCGATAGCAATGATGGCAGCATCCACAAAGTCCAACCGGCTATCGGCGTACAGATCAAGCAACTCGCTGATTCGTCGCAGATCGGCTCTATCAATCGGCTCAAGAACGGTATCACTGGCGGCCAGATCGTGGAGAAAGCGGCGCATCGTCGCATGTCCCAACCGCGAGGCCAGTAGATAACAAATCTCAGGCAAAACAGGCAACGGCAGAATCAAAGGCGCGGTCACATGGCGAGCCACGTCGAGTACCCGCGCGTGGTTGCGGTCGCTGGCGTCGGCCAATGCAAACAGAAAACTGGTGTCCAACAGGACGCTCACAGCGCATCCCTTTCCAAGCCCCAGCCACGGCGCGGATCTATTTCCGCCGCCAGGATCTCCTCATCGTGCTCTGCAACATCCCCCTGCCCCGAACTACCCAGACCGGCGATGGTCAGCAAAAAGGGCAATGTGTCGGTCGCCTCCGACCTTTCTTCACAACTGGTCCAGATAGCCCCCTCGTGCAATCCAGCCACACGTGGCTTGATGATCGGCACAAGGCGGGCAATCAATGTGTTGTCCTGGGCCAAGATAACTTCCGTGCCCTCTAGCACTAGAGCCAATAGTTTCGTGAAGTTGGTTTGTGCTTCATGTACGTCAATGGTTTTTGTAAGCATCTTTTGCTCTCCTGACCTTCGCCATTAGCTGGCTTACACACGCTATGCGTCACAGGTTTTGGGGCTTTCCGATCCACCTCGCTCAGCTATCCGCACCCAATTTCCCGCCTCAGGCTGACCACGGGTGGCTTGTGCTCCGGAACGTTGAACTCAGTGTACCACAAAACAGAGCAAACGTCAAGCACCAATGCGGGGACGTTTGGACCGCGAAACACACGAAAGGATACGAAAAGCGCGAAAGCCTTTCGTGACTTTCGCGTCCTTTCGTGACCTTCGTGGTCCAAGACCCCAGGCCAAAGAAACCCGTTGTCCGCTCTACAACGCTGCCAGCATCTCCCGCACCTTGTTCGCCAATTCGGGTGGCAAGGCCGATGTGTCCGGGGCGTGCTCGCCGGAGAGGACGGCGTTGAGCACGCGGCACAGGGTGCGGAATTCGGGGGGCGCGTTGGGGTCGGTGGCTATGGTATGGGTGAGGCCGTGGAGCTGCTCCGCCAGGCCGGGCGGCGCCTGGGGCGTGCAGGCCAGGGCCACCATGCCAAAGAGATCATCCAGGCTCATTGCCCTCTCCCCCGCACGCGGGGCCTGCCCTGAGCCAGGTCGAAGGGGAGGGGAGGCTATGTCCACACCAAGACCGTGCAGCACGTCGCTGGCGATGAACAGATCGGTGGGGTCGAGGCCGGGGAGGAGGGCAGCGGGGTCGCGTTCGCCAGCCAGGATGCGGCGCAGGGCGGCGACCAGGTAGCGCCAGTCGTCCTGGGTGGAGAGGTGGGCCAGGAGGGGCTCCAGTTGCGCAGCCGCCTGCGTATTCCCCCCACAGGCGGCGACGACGGCCTGGATGACAGGCCCCCACTGCTGGCGGATGCGGGCGATGGCGGCCCCAGGCGAGACTTCCGAAGTTTGGGAAACTTCGGAAGTCTGAGGTGCTTCCCCTTCGGCCTCGCTCAGGACAGGCCCTGACAACCGGGCCAGGATAGCGCGAACTACAAATGCGGTCTCGCGGTTCAAGTTTGCCGTCAAAGCCTCATCATTTCGTTCGCCGTCCAGAACGCGGCGGGCTGCCTGTGCAAACCGGCGATTGATCTCATCCGTATTCTCCATACGCTGCAAGACGGGCTCAAGCTGGCCTCGCGCTTCCTCATTTCCCTGGCACGCCGCGACGACGGCCTGAATCAACGGCTGATACTGCCGCATCCCATACGCCGCCCCCGCATACGCCGCGTAGCTCTCCTGCTCCTTGCGCCGCCACTGGGCGGCCTCGCCGGTGTGGCCCTGGGCCTCGGCGATTTGGGCCAGGATAGAATAGTCCTTCCATACCTCGACCGATGGGTCGCCAATCGCCTCGTCAATTTCCCGCGCCCGGTGGGCGTAGCGCGCGGCCTCGTCGAGACGGCCCTGGGAGAGGTAGAGGTTGGCGAGGTTGCTGAGCACTTTGGCCTGTGCTGCTGGGTCCTTCAGTTGCTCAAACACTGCCAACGCCCGCAAATACCACCGCTCCGCGTCGTCGAGCCGGGCAGCGCGCTCCGCGACGATGGCGAGTTGGTTAAAACCCATTGCTAATGTTGGTAAGTCATGTATCTCCTCATAAATGCGCACCGCCTGGCGGTAATAGCGCTCTGCTTCGTCCCAATCCTCGGCCTCCAAGGCCACCGAACCCAAGTGGTGTAAGGCAAAACCCTCAGACTGCGGCTCAACCAGTGCGTGGAAGATCTTCAGTGCCTCGATGTGTCGTCGCTTCGCCTCAGTCAGGTCGCCACGCTTCCGCGCCAACTGACCCAATTGGTCGAGAATAGCACCAACACTACGTTGATCATCAACCTCACGCAAGACAGGCAACGCGGTTTCGTAGTGCTTTTGCGCCTCGTCAAATTGTCCTGTCACTGCCAAGTTATCTGCCCAATCCACGTGGCAGGCCGCCGCCATCTTCTTCGCCGATTCGCTCGATTCGCTGATTCGCTCAAACTCCCCCAACGCCCGCCGGTGGTACTCAATGGCCTGCGTGGGCCGCCCCTGGGCCGCCAGGCAGCGGCCCAGCGCGAGAAGCGTGTTCGCGTGGTCGTAAGTAGCATCGTAGGCTACATCCGTCTCCAACCGCGCTAGCAACTCTTGGAAAACCCCCTCCGCCTCCGCCGCCCGCCCCTGCTGCAACAACGTGTCCCCCTGCCGGTCCAGCATCAAGAACTCCGCCTTGGTCAGCCCCTTCTCATTTCTAAGTTCTAATTTCCCCACCTTCTCCATCATCGCGTCCCGCTCCCGCCAGCGGCCAAAGACGTCCAGGAACATGGCGATGCTGGTAGCAAAGTCCACCGCCTCTTCCACAGCCCCGGCGGCGATAGCCAGGTCGAGGGCGCAGCGCAGGTTGGGTAGCTCGCGCAGGGCGATGGCGCGGGCCTGGTGGGGGGTTTGGATGTCGGCGCGGTACAGGTACGCGGCCAGGGCGTAGTAGCGCTGCCGGTAGCGCTCCTCCAGCTCGGCGCGGCGGGCGGCGGGAAGCCGGGAAGCCAGGTAGGGTACCAGCGTGGGATGGAAGTGCAGGAAGGGCGGGATGACGCCGGGCACGGACTCGACGGCGACCAGGGCCGCCTGCTCCAGCTCGGCGCGGGCGGTCTGCCACAGGTCGGGGTCCATCTCGGTAATCTCCAGCAACCTGGATTCCAGGCATCCACCCTGAAACACGGCCAGGTCGGGCAGGGCGGCGCGGGTCTCGTCGCCCAGGCGGCGCAGGGAGAACTCCAGGGAGATAGTCAGGCTCTCGTTGCGCTCCACCGCCGCGCCGGTCGTGAAACCGGGCAGCAGTTCCTCGAAGCGGGCGGTCAGTTCGGCGGGGGTGTGCTCGCGCAGGTGAGGCAGCACCAGGTAGAGCGAAAGGGGATGCCCACCCAGGTGGGCCATCAGGTCCACCAGCTCCTGCCGGTCCACCGCCGCGCGGTCTATGCCGTGGTCGTCCAGCACGGCCGCCGCCAGCGCCAGTGCGTCGGGCGTGGCCAGGCCACCCAGCTCGATGTGCGTACACGCCCTGGAGGGGCTAAAACGGGCGTCGTTAAAGGTCGTGTCCCGCGTAGTAATCAGCACCCTGGCCCCCACCCCTGGCCCCTCCCCTTCGACCTGGCTCAGGGCAGGCCCCGCGCGCGGGAGAGGGGAATCCGCCGCCCACGTCCACACCGCATCCAGCACGGTCTTGAGTTCCTCCGGCGGCATCAGCGGCTTGCGTCCCAGGACGGATTCAAAGTTGTCCAGGATGACCAGGGCGGGCCGCTGGCGCAGCAGGTCGGTGATCCGCTCCACGGGACCTGTCCTGAGCGCCGCTTCGCTAACGGTCGAAGGTCCTGCCCTGAGCGCCGCTTCGCTAACGGTCGAAGGGTCGCCCCCACCGATCACAAAGTTGGGATCGCCGCTGACGGCCTGTCCCACCCAGGAGCAAAGCTGGCTCAGCGAGCCGCCGTGCTCGAAGGAGACGAAGGCCGCGCCGCCAGGGAAGCGCCCCGTGCGGTGGAACCAGCGGCCCGCCTCGGCTGCCAGGGCCGTCTTGCCCATGCCGCCAAAGCCGTGCAGCACGACGACGCGGTGTTCGGCCAGGGCGCGCTCCAGTTGGAGCATCTCGCGGGCGCGTCCGTGGAAGCCGTGATGCGGCGCGCGGGGCAGGCCGCCGGGGGTGTGGGGGTCGGTTAAGGCCAGAGGTACACCCTCCCCCGCCCCCTCCCTGGGAGGGAGGGGAGTTTCGGGGGAGAAGACGACGGGGTCGGCGGACTGCTGGTAGAGGGCGGGGAGGAACCAATCGCGCAGGCGGATGGTCTCTTCAACCAGCTTGCCGTCGGCGTCGCGGCGGGTGAGGGTGTGGCGCTGCTCGTCGGCCAGCAACGCGTAGCGGCCCTCGTCCACCGCCCGGCCCACGGTCAGGCCGTCGGCCAGTCCGCCGTAAAAGGCGGCGACGAATTTGCGCGCCGCCACCACCAGCACCGAATAGTTCATGGCCAGCACGCTGCCCACCCCGGCCCGGATGAGCCGGGCGGCGACGCTGGCGTAGGGGTTGGCCTCCTCTTGTTGCGCCGCGCTCTGGCAGGCGTTGAGCACCATCAGCGGCACGCCACAGCGGTCGAGCAGCGTGCCCAGCCGGTTGGCGTCCACGCGGTCGGCTTCGTGCTCGTCGTTCTCGAACAGCAGATAGCTCAGGCCCAGGGAGGCGTCGTAGACACCGTGCCCGTCAAAGTGGAGAATGTGCACCGGCGGTGCTGAGCGATCACGCAGGCGGGCGGTCAGCGCGGGAAGCGTGGGCGGGTAGAGGAACTCGGTCACTACCCGGTCGCCCAATTCGTCCAGCGCGTCGAGCAGCGGCAGGGAGACGGCGCGCGGATCAATGAACCCCGCCCCCCTGGGCCGGGAGACGACCACCAGCATCCGCACCGGCAGGTCGAAGGGCTTGAGCAGGGTGCCGGTCACTTTCTGCAGCCGCCGCCGCACGTAAATGCTCTGGGGAAATAGATGGCCGACCTCGTCGGCCATCAGCTCCCACGGCAGGCGCAGCACGCGGGGGTCTACGGCGTCAATGGTCAGTAGCTTGCCCTCGTCCCCCGCGTCCACGAACTGCTGCCACAGCCGGGCCGCCTCAGGATCGGTGATGATGCTATCCCGCAGGGCGCGGCCCCAGTCTTCCATCTGGGCCTGGATGCGCTCGGCGCGCTCGTAGTCCGGCCCGCTGGGCCACTGTGTAAATATCTCCAGATACCAGCGCAGGTCGGCCAGCGTGTCGTCGGCCAGCGGCGGCTCGAAGGGCGAGGGGTCGGTCCAGGTGCCCGTATCCGGACGGAAAAGCCTCACGTCGAGGGGTGAATCCTCCGTTTTGGCGGTAAAGTAAGCCGTCAGTTCGATCATGGGCAACTCCTTTTCAGGCGAGTATCATCCGGCTGACGTGCGCCCGCGCCTCCTCCGGCAGTCCGACGCGGATGAGCCCGCCGAAGCGCGTCTCCAGCGTGGCCATCAGTTCGACGCTCAGCCGCACGCCGCCGGCGTCACCCGGCGCGTCCAGCACGGCGTAGACGCTCTGGCAGCCCAGCAGCGGGTGGGCCGCGTGGTGGGCGAACTGCCAGGAGGGATGGCTCTCGCCCAGCCCGTAGCCCTGCACCACTAGCCTCCTCTCGATGTTCTCACTCGCTGCCAGCGACCATAAGAATATCACACACGAGGTTGGTTGTCAAACTCTGAAGAAGGGCAATTGCATTTATGCCCAAACCCGACCCAACCCGTCATTCTGAGGAGCGCAGCGACGAAGAATCTCGTTGTTTCAATGCATAAACGAGATTCTTCGCTCCCTGTGGTCGCTCAGAATGACAGATTCGCAAAGCACCAGGACAAATGCGATTGCCCTAAATTCCAAAGCCGTCTGCTACTCCAGCCTCAATTCTCGCAGCTTTTCCGGCGTGGGCCGCCCGTCAGCATCCCAGCCCAGGGCGGCGCAGAAATCCTGCACCATAGGCTGAGTTGCAGCAAATGGCCGGGTGCGCAGCAGCGTTTTCCATCGTTTCTGGCAAATCTCTCCCACGTGTGGTATAATTACGGACACATCACAGTATACCCTATCTGTGAGTTTTTCGCCACCCGCTTGCATTTTGACATAGTCTCGTT
>CAZVCJ010000074.1:0-19558 GCA_964625745.1 uncultured Anaerolineae bacterium
CTCCACTACTACAACACAGAGTGGTGTCCCATCAGTTAACATGTAACCACTACCGCCCAGGGATGCTCAGCCTCGTCCGCCGTGGCCCCCACCACCTGGAATGGCTGATCGGCCAGGGTCAACTGGTCGGGCAAGGCGGGCAACACCTGCTCCAGCACCACCTGGGAGAGCCGTGGCGACAGCGTCGTCACTCGCCACCACAGCGGGCGTTGGGGATCGAGACTCACCTCCCCCTTCACAGCCCGCCCGGCGCCGTGCAAGCCAGACACCGTGAACGGCTTGACCCCTTCGATGTCGTGCAACTCCTGAGCCAGCCCGGGGTCCGCCTGTCGCACCCAGTTCAGGAACAGGCCGTGGGTGGCTCGTCCCTGGTCAGCGGGGATGGTGGATGGTTGGGTTGGTTGGAGGGTCAGGACAGCCGAGACGAGCATCAGGCCGCCTCGCTTTCCGCTTCAGCCGATCGAAAGCGCACCAACATGGGTGTAGAAACTATCTCTCCCTCGCGTCCAGACATGTACTGCATCGGCCAGCGACCTTCCCGGCAGGCCAACACCATCCCGGCCGTCATTGGCTTGGTACCGCCGGTGAAGTCGGCGATGATCTGGTCAGCATCCAGCCCGTGCTCTGCCGCCTCTTCGGCGTAGATACGGCGCACCAGGAGATACGTCTCCTGCACGTCAAAAGCGCTGTTCAGAGTATGCAGGATCATCTTGTCACAACGACTTTCGTATCGCTTCCGCACTTCTCGGGCTACAGGCACCGAACCCTTGACCCCTCCAGTGGCGATCAGCCAGCAGACCCGCAGCGTCTCTCCGCCGGCCTCCTCACAGGTCAAGTGATACTCGACAGCTTGGTTGTGAGAGAGTTTCTCCGGATTGGTGTCCTTGCGTCCAGTCCCTACCAGCACGATCAACCCGGGGAAGGCAGGCGGTCGCTCCTCTTCGGGCACCAGCTCCAGCGGTTCCTGTTTTCCCAACACCAGATGGAGCACCCACAGCCCCACGATGAGAGCCACGCCGATGGCCAGCAGTTGCATCAGGCGGTTCGGTGTCCGCCCGATGGTCATCTCCAGCCAACTGCTGGCCAGGTTGGTGATCAGCGGCGCCAGCAGCCCGGAAATGAGCAGGAGCACCAGGTTGCGGTGGCGGCGTAGGCGATCTTGCCAAGTCATTATCCACCTCCCTCAATCAGGTCCCGGCACTGAGCGTTGATGGCGTCATAGGGATTGGGACCTGGTTCGACATCGGTCAGAACTTGGAACATATCGGTTAAGGTCTGGCAGGCTGCTTCCAGGCTGTCGCCGAAGCTCTCTTCCAGGTCCGCCAACTGGACGCCCTGGTTGCGATGTACCCAGTGATTACGCAGCGACGCCAGCGATTCCAGCCGGTCGGCCAGCGCCAAAAAGCTGCGTAGACGATCATCGTCTCGCTGCTCGGCCAGGAAGTCCAGCACAGCCCGCAACAAGGGACGCGACGCCGACCGACACGGATCCAGGCCAACACCGCCGCCTAGCCTGGGTGCTCGAGCCAGGTAGTCCACCAACCCTGGCTGGGCCTCCACCCAGTCCTGGGCCAGGTACTCCAGGTTCGGGTCTCGAAAGGCCACCCCCCGGTTGACGGCGGCGTGGCGCAAGGCGCTTTCCTGAAAGCGAAAGACCCGCTCCAGCCAGCCGGCGTAGGCATGGTTCAGACGCTTGATCTCGGCGCTGAAGTAGAGCTCGCGCAAACGGTCGGTGTCCGTCGGGTTGAGTACCTGGTTCTGCCAGTGCAGCAGCCGGTCTTTCACGGGGCCAGCAGCGTGGGGCAATGCGGCATCCAGCGCCTGGGCAGCATCGGCGAAGTTGAAGGCCAACCGGTCGCGCGCGAAGGTTAGGAGGGCAAGCAGCACCCGGCGGGTGCTATGGGCATCCACCAACACCGACCCTTCCGTCTGCAAAAGCGCCAACGCGGCCGCATACTGGTAGGTCTGCAGGTTGGCCAGCAGGGCCACCCGCAACGCACGGCTGGCAAGCCGTCGCCCCACCCCTAACGGGAAAGGCTGTTTGCGCTCCCGGGCGTCGTACAGGTTGACTGTCTGAGGGCCAAAGACTTCGTTGCCCACCACCAGTAGCATGGCGTTCATGGCCGGGGTGCCGCCGGTGAGGGAAAGGTAGACCTTCAAAGACGCCGGATCGTAGTAGCTGCGGATACGAGGCAACCCGGCCTCGAAGTAGGTCAGCATAGTGTCGTAATCGGCCGGGTTACCGAGGATGGCTTGCAGACGGATTTGTCTGGAACTCCATCCCTGCATCTCGTACTGTTTCAGCAGTTTTTCTTTGACCAGTTTGCCCAGCTCACAGGTATCTTTGGCCCATTCGTCCTCCCCAGCCAGTTCCCTGTCCTGATCCGAGACAAAGAGGATGACCGTCTTGATCGGTTCCCCCTGGGCCAGGATGTAATCCAGCGCCTTGGTCAAGATGGGCAGTCGGATGCGGTCCCAGTAGGTCTCCCGCTCGGCGTTCAGGCGCGCCGCCAGCGGACGTGCCTGCCTGGGCAATTCGTCTCTGGCGACGCCCTCTACCGTTAGGTCGCTGTTGCCCACGTTGCATAAGACTAGGACAGTCATTGCACAATCCCCCTGTAGTCGCTTCGCCGCCTGGTCAAACTGCCTCTTGCTGCACGCCCTTCATCGTCAGCCCTATTCGCCATTTGTCGCCGCGTCGCTCCACGTTGAGCACTCGCACCCGAACCCGCTGGCCTACCCGCGCCACGTCTTCGATCTGACGCACGTAGCCCTCGGCCAGTTCGGAGATGTGCACCAGGCCGTCGTGGCCCACGCCGATGTCCACGAAGGCGCCGAATTTAGCGACGTTGCGCACCGTGCCCTCCAGCATCATCCCTTCTTGCAGGTGCTCAGGGCGCGATACGACCGGAGTAGCGACGGGCTCTTCTGTGGGCTCTTCCTCGACCTCTGTGCACCAGCCTGAAGAGCTGGTGCTGGGTGACAAGTTCACCATCACCGCCTGTTCACGGCGGGGCTCCAGGCGTACCTTGATCCAGCCCAGGGGCACCGCCGGATGCTCGCCTACGCGCACCAGGTGGCGGCTCCTAGGGAAGGAATCGCCCACCTTGCGCCCACTCTCCATCGTCAGGCGATAGTCCTTCACTATGCGCTCGAAGGCCCGCGCATCCTCCTGCAACAGCTTGCCGAAGGTCTTGCTCAGCCAGCCAGTGCCCCAGCCCACCTGGAGCAGAAACTCGTTCTCCCCCAGCCCTTCCCAGGTTTGAGCCAGACGGCTGTAGAAGCCCAGCACCACGCGCCCGTCTGCCCGCTGCTGGAAGAACTCGATCTCATCGGCGATCCGCTGCCCCGCTACCGTGCGCCCCCATTTCGGGAGATTCAGTAGCCAACCCCTCCGCTTGCCGAACTTCAACTCTCGCTCCGCCTGATCGCCAAACAGATAACCCTCGATCTTGACCGGTACCTGGAAGATAGTACCCAGGCGCAACGTCTCCACATCCAGGTCCAGCCCGCGCTGGCGACCATACTGCGTCCGCTGCCCCGCCGTGGGATAGATGTTCGCCCGTTCCAGGCTGAGCTGGTCCGGGCTCACCGGCCCGCTGTCGCTCACCTGCAAAGCCCGCAGCAGGTCATAGTTGGGGTTGCGCCCGAAAAGCTCCCGCTCTATGGGCTGCGCGGCCCAGCTTCGGCTGCGGCCCAGGCGGTCGAAGCGCGGCTTGCGCACCGTCGCCCCGCCCACGGCCAGCACCGTGCGCAGCGCTCCTTTCAGGCTGGAGCCAGGCAGATACGGCTGCCCGTACACGTCCTTGATCTGCTCGCTGATCTGGTTCATGGCTGGCACGCCCCGCAGCCGATAGCGGAACAGTGGCGATTTCTTCTTATTGTTAGGGGCGAAGTCCTCTTTGGTTAGATAACCGGCTTTCACCAGGTCGTTCAGCGTCATGCCGGCGATGGCCGTGGCGATGGCTGCGTCGTTGCGACCCTCCTCTCCCGCCCGGTCGAAAACTGCCTCCAGCAGCGCGTTTTGATCAGCCACGTACACGTAGTCGTCGTGCTGAATCCAGTCCACACCCTCCAGCAAGTTGGTGCCTGTGCCGATGTGCAGGGGCGACAACAACTCGATGTGCGCCATCCATTTCACATCTCTCATGTCGCCACCTCCTCACCCTTTTCTGGAACGGGGATGCCTACCGGCACCGGGAAGGCGATGCCGTAGCGCCACACTTTGTGGCCTGTGCCTCCCGCTGTCGGGTACATGACCTTCGGGGTCACGTCGGCCAGGTCGCCGTAGCTTTCCCGCTCTCCTTCCTTCGGATGATGCAGCACCGAGCCCTCGCCCAGCATCCGCACCAGCGGGCGGCGTAGGGACATCCCCTCTGGCGAAGCCACCCAGCCGCGACGGAGGAGCAGCGTGTAGGCACTGTCCTTGCCCAGCACGCTATCCCCTCCCAGCTCGTCGGAGCGGGGATGATAGGTAGCCAGGGTCAACCATCGCTCATGCTGCCCCTGGATGCCGAAACCCGCGAAGTCAGTGGATTCCTCCAGATCAAACTGGCCATAGCCCGCGCTGCGCTCGCCGCCGATGCCGCTGTCCCCCAGTACAGCGAACAGCTTCGTCAGCCAGCCAACCCCCCCTCTTTCCCCCCCAACTCTGGGGGGGATGAAGGCTGGGTGCTCGTCTCCCAGCCAATCCACCAGCACCCACAGTCCCGCGCGTAGTCCATCCTTGACGCGCCGGTAACGCACCCGCCCCGCCTGGTACACCGCCGACCTGCTGGTCACCCTGTCCACCGTCACCCGAGGCACCGGGTCGGACTTCCAGAGCCGAACTTTGCTCGCGTCCTCATTACGGAAGGCTTCCAGCGCCTTACGCTCGGCAGGCGTCACCCATAGATCTCCGCCATGCAAGAAGTTCTCATCTTCCTTCAGGTAGTCATCGAGCGCCTCGTTGTTTAGCCAGGCGGTGAAGATACCTTGCGAGACGAATTCCACTTCTTTCAGCGTCTTGCCGTGCTCCTGCCTCGTCGCCGATCCCAGGTTGCCCAGCACCAGTGGTTTGGGGAAGAAGAGCACCTCCCCCGCATAGGGGAAACCCGAGGTGAGACGGAAAGGTGGTGGGCCTGTCGAGTGACCTTGCCTGGGGAACTGTTCCAGAAGTCCGGTGAGGGCGGTGCTGCCCTCTGGCTCCAGTTCTCGCAGGGTCAGGCACAGGGCGGAGAAGAGGGTATCGGCGTGGCAGAAAACTTGTGCCCCCTCCACACCCACGCCCCGCTGGCCGAAGTGGAAGGCGGTACGCGGCGCGAGCTTGAAAAGCTTCATCGCTGCCAATGTCAGCCTCCTCTCTTGTTAGCTTGTGGCGATGGTGTCTCGCGCCCACTTGAGCAGATCGCCCTTGTGCTTGAGCACCTCTGCTACTGTGATCTCCTTCTGGTCCTTCGTCAGGGGGCAATCCATCTTCTCTCCGTAGTCCTCACTGCTGCGAGCGTAGATAGCCAGGTTTTGGAAAGCGATCTTGCCGCTACCGCGAGAGCCCAGGCCGCCCAGATAGTCATCTTCGAGAAGCTGCATAGCCTCCACCACCGTGATCAGGCGGGCGATGTCAGCCTCGTGGTAGATACTGTAGACCATCTCGAAGTTCTCGAACTCCGCCCCGGCCGGCACCCGCTCGATCTGTCGCGGCACCGCCGCCGAGGTCACGCGGTCAATGGTCGCCTCCCATTTCACCTCGCTGAAGGGAAGGTCGGTCCGGGCTGCCTGCAGCTTGTCCGCGCTGCCGTCGCTCATGAACACGTCACGCACCACCAGCCGCGTAGGGTTGGAAGCTGGCTTGTCCCCCGGCACACCAAAGATGGGGCACACCGGGCAGGCGCTGTATTCATCGGGTTCCTCGCAGACGTGCACATGAACCCCCTTGCCGATGCGGAAGTTCTGAACGCTCCCCGTCTTCTTCTCCGTTAGCGAGCGCATCTTGCCCCGCAGGGAAGAGCCAGGTACATAGGGGCGATTGGTCAGCGGATCGCGGATTACGGGAGCATCTACGCCCCCCACCGCCAATGCCCCAGACGCCCCGCCGATATGCAGGCCGGTCATCGCCTTGATGTCGCCGGTGATGAACACCCGCCCGTACAAAGTCACACGCTTTTTTTGATCAGCCATGATTGTTCCTCCTCTCGAGCTACTTGCCGCCTTCGGCGGTGTGATAGGCCAGGATGGCCTCGAAGAAATCCACGAAGCGGCCGAACCGCACCTGGTTATCCTCCACGTAGTCAATGGCCTTGTCCAGAACATCGGCCAAAGGCTCGACCTCCCTGGTGCGCGCGGCCTGGTAGTTTATCTTAGGCTTCAGCATCAGGAGTTGCCGGTATGACGCGGCCTTCTGGGCCTCTCCCGTCCAGTTCATCTGAATTTGCCGCACCGTGCCGAAGATGTTGCGGATCTGCGACTTAGTCAAGGTTCCGCTCAGTGCTCGACCGATTTGCTCGGCCTGATCCACCAGGAGTTTTGGCTGGTCCTGGGTGATGATGGTGCGGATCTGGTCATCTGTGATGCTGAGGCGCACGCCTCCTCTCCGCTCGCTCATTTTCTATTCCTCCTCCTTAACTCTTGTCAGGTATTCGGCCCAGCGCGCCGCCAGGCCAAGGTATTGAATCCGATGCGTCAGGGTCCATCCCTGCACCGCTTCGACCTCGTCTTGCACCTCCTCTGGTTTGCCGTTGGCGAACCGTTTCAAGTGATACGCCTGCCGCCACATCCAGGGACCGTAATACGTCTGATCTTCCCTCAGCCCTCGACGCCTTGCCTCCCGCTGATCTTCAAGGAAACGATTGTAGATCATTTGCAGCGTCTGTAGCAGGCCACGGGGCACATCATCCCGCTTGACTAGCCTGGCAAGCATGTCGGCTTTCTCCCGCACTTCGGCGAAGGTGTCCCAGCCCATGGTCTGGCCCAGGAAGTGCACGGCATTCTTCTTGAGCGGCAACTCATTCTCCGTGTACTCGTGCTTCTTGGCTCCACCATCCAGAGCCTCGCCAGCTCGCGTCGCCGCCTGATAGAGTGGGAACTTGCGCCCCTCCAGCGTGATGCCGGCGGAGATGTGCATGAACGGGTTGCCGCCCGCGTATCGCCCGAAGGCATCACGCACTCGCTCGGCCAGCAATGGCAGCAAGTGCCAGGAGCCAACCACGAACAGGTCGTCGCCACCGGCGTATATGACGTAAAGCAAGCCTTCGTCCGCGTGCTCCCGCAGCCCGGCCATGTCCGGCCTTGCGGTTACCTCCCGGCAGAGCACGTCCAGGTAGCCCGCGAAGAAGCGGTCCAACGCCGTGCTCAGCGCAGAGGTGGCGGCCATGCTGCGGTGAGGCTTGCCTCCCTCTCTGACTAGGCCGCGCGTCATCACCCGGCCCAGGTCGTCCACATCCATGCGCAACACGCCGACCCTCTCCAACGCGCCGTCCGCCTTCGCGGCGTGGGCCAGCAACTCGAAACTGCGGATGCTGCCGGTTTTGACTTGCTCCTTCTGGTCCGAGTACGTCTCATTCCACCACTCCTCGTCTTCCTGCGTAACCCGTGGCGTGGTGTTGGAGAGGAACAGGAACCCGTGGGCGCCAAGATTGACGAAGCCCACATCGTTGAGGATGTACTTCATCTCGTCGGTCGCCACGTTCTCGGTCCGTTTGGCGAACCGATACCACCAGTCGCCAGAGAGTTTATGCAACAACTTCTGCCAGTCCTGCCCGCCTTCGCCCCCCGCTCCCTCATCACGGCGCAGGCACAGTGCTCGGTGCGGGCGGCCCACCGCTTCCGCCAGTTCACGGAACGTGGCGCAGTCGTAGCAGGCGCGGGGCGCGGTCTCCCCCGGCTCCAGCTCGCCGACGTCTACCAGCAGGAGCTTCTCATCCCGTAGCTCCTCGTCGCTCAGTTCAGCCTGGCATACAGCACAGAAACGGGCTCGCTCGCCTCCGCCACCCTTTGGCTCGAACACATTCTGCCAACCCTTTGACTCGTTGGCGATTTCGACGAATCGCTGCGCCTTCTGCTGTCCCACGGCTTGCTTGAGTTGCCGCGAGTACCTCGCGCCAAACTCAGCCGTGCCCGCCGCTTTGGCTGGCATCGGTATGTTGGCAAGACAGAGGGCAATATCGCCGTCGTAGGTTTTCAACAGCGTTCGGTTGACATCATTGTTGACTTCGCTCAGGACGTCTTGTGTGCTCTGTCCTGGTGGTGCCAGCAACATGAAGTTGCCGCCAGCGGCGTAGATCACGTTGGTCTGGCTCAGTTCAAGCTCCCGCACCAGCCGCCGCACCACCGCATCACCCAGTAATTGGATAAAAAGCGACCGTCCGCGCAGCGCTTTGGCCGCCCCCTTGGATGTGATGGTGTAGACGAAGTTCTGGATGCCGGGAATATCGCCGCCGATGAGGGTGAAGTCCTTTGCTGGCTCCACCGCCCCGCCGGAGGCGAAGACCAGTGCTGCCACCGCCTTCCACTGCTGAAACAAACTCACCCCCGGCTCGCCATAGGTGCAGGGCACAGCCCAAGCGTACTTGTGGTACAGATGGTAGAAGCCCTCGAAGAAAGCGTCCTCGTCCGAACCAGGCCGCTCCACGAGAATCCTGTATTCCTCCTCAAAGCCTCGCCACAACCCGGCCAGGTCTGAAGCTTCTCGTGCTTCTCCAGGCGTTGCCAGCCGTTCCTGACCATCTTCGTCTTTCACGAGGTGGGGAAACAGCACTGTCTGCTTCAAAGCCAATCGCTGGGCCACGTAGTGGGCAGTATCGGGCAGAGTCCGCTGCCCATCCTTGTCAGGCAAAGCGATCCACGAGAAGATACATGACAATGCCTCCTCTTGATCGCCACGCCCCCCCAGCAGGCCCTCGTAGTCCTGCCAGTTCACGGTTGGGATCTCGCCCAAGTCGGATATAAGTTGCCTTGCGTCACCTCCTGTCAAATTTGCCAGCTTCTCCAGCCCATAGGCCGCCAGTGCGCTTCTTACTTCATCCAATGGTCCACCTCCTTGTTTGGCTCTGGCAGGGTATCCTGATGATTCCCGCCCAATGCACCCCGCTCGTTCACAGCGGGGTCATGTGCACAGCCTAATCTCCGTATACTTCACCCCTCCTGCTGAAAACAACAGAGGTCAGACGACGAGACTTCCGCCGACTAACCTCTTCTGCACACTTGCTATCATCTCTAGCCGCCTCCAGAGAAATTGATGTGTCGCAGCCTATGTTTCCTGACCTGTATTATACACCATACTGGGTCAAACCGCAATACCTACCGTTGATGAGGTGCATGTCAGTTGTGGGGCAGGTTCGAAGGGATGGACGATGTGTCATTACTGAGGAGCGTTTTTTGGCGACGAGGCAATCTCCAAGTGCAGGAGGGGAGATTGCTTCGCTCCGCTCGCAATGACACTTGCCCCAAGGCTGAAATACACCTCGTTGATGCAGGTGGCCTCTCATAAGAATTTGCACAACTGCGATAATCAGCGTATAATAATCTCGCCGTAGAGCTTACCCCAGTACAATTCGTTCGGAAAAAGGTGATGGGTTCGGCATTGTGTCTATTACCTCTTGGGGTAGACTATCTATAAATGCCCCCGTAGCTCAGTGGATAGAGCGGCGGCCTCCGAAGCCGTGTGCGGGCGTTCGAGTCGCCCCGGGGGTGCTGGAGCCACCTGATGTGCAGTCAGGTGGCTTTATTTTACTGTGATGTGCACGGGCTGACTCTCCAGCCGGTTGCCCGCTGGGTCGTAGCCAACGGAGATGATTGTATGCTCGCCTGGTTCCAGTGGCCACAAGGCTCTGTAAGGCGGGGTAACGAAATCGGCCAGGAACTCCTCATCCACATAGATGGTTACGCTGGCCACGCTGACCTCATCGCCTGCCCGCGCCGCAACCTCTATCCTCTGATCGCCCCGGGGCAGGGCCGGATCTAAACGATAAACGCTGCCCTGGTGAGGGTTGGTGATGACAAGCGGGTTTAGGGTTTCGGCTGGCAGCACTGTATAGACGCGCTCCACTATTTGCTCCGGCGGCGTATCGGGGGAGGCCAGTTGACCGGTGGCGGCATCGAGCGCGAAGAGTTGGTGCATCTGGCAGGTCTCTGTCGGCTCGGTGCCGGCGATGAAGAGCTCGGTCCGCCGATGGGGGCAGTAGGGGTTGGGGAGCTGGCCTGAGAGAGTGCAGACCTCCACCTGGGTTAAGCCCTCCGGCTCGACGAACTCCTCCGCCGGTCGGGCCTCCAGCGCTTCCTCCACGAAGTCGTGCCAGATGGGAGCCGCCCCGGTGACGCCCGAAACGTCGCGCATGGGCGAATTGTCGGCGTTGCCAGCCCAGACGCCAACCGCGAGATGCGGGGTGTAGCCTATGGTCCAGTTGTCCCGCCAATCGGTGGTGGTGCCCGTTTTCACCGCTGCTGGCCGGCTCAACTTGAGCACACTCCCCTCGCCGAAGGCCGGCATGCGGGCCAGGTCGTCGCTGAGGACGTCGGTGATGAGATAGGCGATCCTTTCGTCGAGGACTCGCTCACCCAATCTGGGCTTTCTCTCATACAGGATGCGGCTCTGGCTGTCCTCGACGCGCAGGATGGCCACCGGCTCCACTTTGTACCCTCCGTTGGCGAAGGCGGCGTAGGCGGCAGTCAGTTCCAGCAGGCGCACCTCGCCACCTCCCAGGGTCAGGGACAGGCCGAAGCGTTCGCTATCGTCGAAGGTGGTGATGCCCAGGCTGCGGGCCAGCGCGGTCATGTTGTCCAACCCCACGTAATCGAGAACTTTGACTGCCGGCAGGTTGTAAGACGAAGCCAGGGCCTGGCGGGCCAGCACGGGGCCGTGGAACTCCAGGTCATAATTGAGCGGCACGTAGGGCTCTCCTTCCCTGGTCGTAAAAGCCGTGCGCACGTCCAGGATCATGGTGGCCGGGGTGTAGCCCTGAGCGAAGGCGGCAGCGTAGGTGATGGGCTTGATGGAAGACCCAGGTTGACGGGGAGCCAAAGCACAATTCACCGCCCCGTCAATCTCAGGGTCGAAATAATCGGGGCTGCCCAGCATGGCCAGCACCTCACCCGTGTTGGGATCCAGGGCCACCAGGGCAGCATTATGCACGTTGGGGTCTGGCAGATCGCGCCGTGGTCGGTCGGCCAGGATTGCCAGGCGGCAGCGGGCGATGGACTGAGCCAGCTCTTGCATGTCCACGTCCAGGGTTGTGTAGACTTCCAGGCCGCCGTGGTAGAGTTCCTCCAGACTGAATCGTTTCTCCAGGAGGCTCCACACGTACATCACGAAGTGGGGGGCGCGGATGGGGAAGGGCACGGCGGCGAAATGGAGTTGTTCCTCGCTGGCCAGCCTGGCCTCCTCTTCGCCTATGTAGCCGTTTTTGACCATCAGCTCCAACACCACAGCCTGGCGTTCCCTGGCCGCCTGGGGATTCTCCAGGGGGTTGTAGAGGGCGGGGGATTGCGGCAGGCCAGCCAGAAGGGTGCACTCGGCCAGGTCCAACTCGTCCACCGACTTGCCGAAGTAGGCCTGGGCAGCGGCCTCCACCCCATAGGCCAGGTTGCCGTAGCAGGTCTGGTTCAGATAGAGGGCCAGGATCTCGTCCTTGCTGTAAGTTCGGGCCAGGCGCCAGGCCAGAATGGACTCGCGCAGCTTGCGGCTCAGGGTGCGCTCAAAACGCTCCTCAGGAGACAAGAGGAGATTGCGAGCCAATTGCTGAGTAATGGTGCTGCCACCAGAGATCACCTCACCGCCCCGCAGGTTGATGACCAGGGCGCGCAGGATGGCGCGAAAGTCCACCCCAGGATTGGTATAGAAGTTGGCGTCCTCGGTGGCGATGGTGGCCTGGCGGAGGTGAAGGGGAATCTCGTCGAGGGGTAAGGGGGTGTGCTTGCCGGCGTGGGGGTCGATGATCTCGTAGAGGAGGCGGCCCTGGCGGTCGTAGATTTTAGTGCTGGGGGCGATAGCCTGGCCGTACAGATCGTGGAAAGAGGGAAGATCAGCGACGAGCCAGGCGTACAGCGCCCCGCCCGCCACGAGCAGGGTTATTGTCGAGATCAGTAGCAGGAAACGCCAGTTTCGTAACGCCATGATGCCATCCTCAGTAGATCCGATTCTGCTCCAATAGTGGTTGAAATCGCACCTGTGAGGGCACTCCGTGCCGGGCGACTACCTTCGTGGTCGCAGAAATCGTCCGCGTAGGTGGACGACCGGCGCATTCGCACCCTCCAGAGTCGGTTTCAACCACTATTTTGATTATACACCTTTTCGTCAACCTTAACAAAGTTTGCCTCTTTGGTTGGCCTGTGCTATAATACCAGCGAAGCTCCGCCTCAAACCGACAAGTGATGGGACGCAGATACACGCAGATTTTCGCAGATGAAAAGAAAAATCAGCGTTCATCAGCGTTTATCTGCGTCCGAAATCTTGTCTCAAGTGGTGAAGAGCCGGAGGATGATGCCTGGGTGTTAGATTGGGCCGACTGGGCCGGAGCGTACAAAATCCTGCTCCGTCGCCAGGAACAGTATCGTCGTGCTATCCAGACCTTGCGAGAACAATCGCAAACGCTAACCAGCGTCATTGAAAGAACGGCCCGTATTGCAAAAGCCGTAGTTTATAGAAGCAGACCGGGGAGGGTGCCGGAGTGGACGATCGGGACGGTCTCGAAAACCGTTGTGGGGGCAACTCCACCGTGGGTTCGAATCCCACCCCTCCCGCCATAGACCTCCCACTCAATTGGATAACGCGGAGAGGTAGCATAGTCTGGCCTAATGCGCACGCCTGGAGAGCGTGTGAGCAGAAATGCTCCGTGGGTTCAAATCCCACCCTCTCCGCCATTTGACTTTTTGCTGCTTATGAAGTACCATATCAACGGTCGTGCTAGATGGGGAGCTAGCGGTGCCCTGTACCCGCAACCCGCTATAGCGGGGTCGAATTCCCCCTCGAGGGTCGGTGTTTTCTGGGACTGCCGCGGTTAAGTGGCGTTGAAGGTTGGGTCCTGCGCGGCGGGAGCCTACGAACCCCGTCAGGTCCGGAAGGAAGCAGCGGTAAGTAGCAACTCCTGGGTGCCGCAGGGTAGCCTGGCTGGAGTTGGCTGGCCTCGGTAAGCCGGGGAGCCCGATTCGACAGGGGGTGCACGACCATCGCTTTGACCAAAGGAGGGGGCGGGGGATCGGATCTCGCTCCCTCTGTCGTATGGAAGGAGAACCAGCCGGGAAGAGCTTCGGCGGCTAAGCTTCGGGTTCCGAGATCGTGGAGGACGCTTGTTAGAAGAGAGCATCCAGCCCCAACCTGAACCACTTCGATGGAACGAATTCATTAAGAATATAGCAGGCTGGCGACCTCGAAAAGAGCTGCTGGCGTTGGCTGCGGTGTTGACCCTGGCCGGCATCCTCACGGTCGGGTATCTCCAAACGCAAACTCAAGTGACCCTCATGCTAGATGGTTACTCTGAGCCCTTCCGCACTCACCAGACCTCGGTTGAATCCCTTCTGAAAGAGGCCGGCCTGGAGCTCTGCCCGAAGGACACCATCTCGCCAGGGTTAGAGGCTTCCATTGCGAACGGGGATGTTATTTCCGTCCGCCGGGCCAGGCCAGCCACCATCCAGGTTGATGACCGCACGGTTGAGACGCGAACCCACAGCCAAACGGTGGGCGACCTGCTGCAGGAGTTAGGGATAGCCCTTCAGCCTCGTGACAGGGTTATCATAGATGGGCAGGAAGCGAGTTTGACAGCCAGCCTGCCGGGGCACAGCCCAACCAATCGGCTTGCCAGTAGCCGCAGCGGTAACAATAGTTGGAACGGCCAGGAGGAAGGTGCTCCCTTGCATGTCGTGATCCAGCGGGCAGTGCCTATGTATCTCGATGATGATGGCAATCTCGCGACTCTTTATACTACCAAAGCCACGGTGGGCGAGGCGTTACGCGATGAGGGCGTCAATCTCTACCTGGGCGACCGTGTTGACCCCAGCCTGGGCAGCTCTATCTCGGCGAACATGCAGGTCTCCATCCAGCGCTCCAGGCCAGTAACTATTCAGGTAGATGGTCGCCTCATCAGGACACGCACTCAGGGGGAGACGGTGGCTGAGACCCTGGTCCAGGAAGGGGTAGTTCTGCTGGGCAAAGACTACACAGTGCCAGGCGTAGACGTGCCCATAGACGATGATGCGGCCATTCGCGTGGTGCGAGTGACGGAGGAAATGGCCATTGAGCAAGACCCTATCTCCTTCGAGACGGCCTGGCAACCCGACCCGAATCTGGAGCTGGACCATCAGCGACTCGATCAGGAGGGCGAGGACGGAGTTACCAAGCGGCGCATCCACGTTGTCTGCGAAGATGGCCAGGAGGTCGAGCGATCCCTGGAGGCCGAGTGGGTAGACTGCGAGCCAACCAACAAGGTTATCGCCTACGGCACTAAGATCATTCTGCGAGAATTGGAGACCCCCGAGGGCAGCCTCACATATTGGCGCAAGATCCGGGCGCTGGCCACATCGTATACGGCTGCCACCTCGGGCAAGGACCCCGACCATCCTCTGTACGGCATCACCCGCCTGGGTTGGGAGATGAGGGGGGGCATCGTGGCCGTTGACCCCCAGGTGATCAACATGGAGACGGAAATGTACGTGCCCGGCTACGGCCTGGGGGTGGCTGGAGATACTGGTGGCAAAATCAGAGGACGGCACGTTGACCTGGGTTACGAAGAGGGCGAGCTCAAGCTGTGGTATAGATGGGTTGACGTCTACCTCCTGGCTCCATCGCCGCCCGCAAATCAGATCCATTGGGTGTTGCCCAGTTGGCCGAGGGAACGCTGATGAAGCCCGGCGACTTTCAAGCTAAGGTGCAACGCACTGCCGAGAGTGCGTTGCACCTGTTTGTTTAACTGCTGAAGTGACGGGGCGATGATGAACGTGCGGAGGCTTCTGAAGGAATTTGACATACAGCCCAGGAAAGGCCTGGGCCAGAATTTCTTGACTGATCAGCGAGCATTAGAGCGTATCGTTGAGGCCGCCGAATTGGGGCCTGAGGACGTCGTCCTGGAGATCGGGCCGGGCTTGGGCACGCTGACCCGCCTCTTAGCTGAGAGGGCCGGAAGGGTGATCGCCGTTGAGCTAGATCAGCGCTTGGTGGAGGCGCTCAGGCAAACGGCTACCGCAAAGGCTGATCTGCCCAATGTGGAGATCATTCGTGGCGACATCCTGGAGATGAACCCGGCTGATTTGCTGGAGCGGCACGTGGGATCACAATTGCTCGCGGTGGGTTGCGTGCAACCTTCGGTTGCCTCCCGCCGCCAGGCCGCTGGATCTGCCCCCCTGCCCTCCCAAAGTTGGGGGGAACGGGGGGCGGGAGCAAATTATGATGCACTGAGTCTACAGTACAAAGTCGTCGCCAACCTCCCCTATTACATCACCTCCGCCATCCTCCGCCACCTCCTCACCGCCGAAGTCAGGCCCAAGCTGATGGTGGTGACTGTCCAGTTGGAAGTAGCCCGGCGTATAATCGCCCAGCCCGGTGATATGAGTCTGTTGGCGGTGAGCGTTCAGTTCTACGGGCAACCTCGCATCGTGACCCGTGTTAGAGCCGGCGCCTTTTACCCCTCCCCCCAGGTTGACTCGGCGGTGATACGCATTGATCTACACCGCCATCCCGTGGTCGAAGTGGATGACGCTGGCAGCTTCTTCGAGGTGGTGCGGGCGGGTTTCGCCCAAAGACGGAAGCAGCTTCGCAACGCCCTGGCAGCCGAGTTGAATCTTCCGGCCAGTGAGGTGGCTCAAGCCCTGAGCAGGGCTGGCGTCAACCCCAGGCGCCGCGCCCAGACCTTGAGCATTGAGGAGTGGGTCAGGGTTTGGAGGGAGATGCAGACATAACACAAACTGCCCAGGGCCTTTGGCCCTGGGCAGTTTCGGTAGGGCACATTGCGAAAAGTTGGGTAGCGATTGAAATCGCACCTGTGAGGGCGCATCCGCGCCCTCCAGAGGCGGTTTTCAACCGCTGTTCCCCGTCATGGATGCTCTCCCCTACTACTTACCGATGAGGGCGTCTATTTTGTCGCTCACGATTTCCAGGGTAGCGATGGGGAAGGTGTGGGCTTCGACACCATCCTTCAGCTCGACTATACTCGTCCTTATCTCCTGGAGAGCGGTCTTGTCTTTCCCGTCAGCCAGAGCTGCCGCTGCTTCCAGGGCGGCATCACACTCCGCCAGATCCCGCTCAGCAAGCCCCGCCTCTTTCTCGGCCAGGTGAATCCGCGCTTTCAAAGCCTTGGCCGAAGCCTTGAGGAGCAATACCTGGAACTCGGCTTTGGTTGCCACTTGCGTGGCCTCTTCCTGAAGCCGGTCGGCGTTGGCGGAGATGTCCTCCGCCAAGTCCTCCCGCAGGTTTTCCCTGAGCCGGTCCCCCTCCGTCTCTGCCTTCTTCAGCTCTGCTCTGAGCTCGACGATCTCGCCGTCTGCCTTCTCTATGGCCGCTTCGAGCTTGTCTATCTCGCCCCCCGCCTGCTCCATCTCATCATTGAGACGATCCACCTCGGCGGATATCCTCTCCGTGCTGGCACGATTGGCAGAAATTCCCCTGTTGCAGAGGAGACCCACTATCACCAGGGCAATCAGCAGGAACAAGGCGGCTGCTACCATAATCCAGGGGAAGTATGCTTTTAGCTTCTCTTTCATTTCTCATCCTCCTTCGGGATGTGCTCTCCCAATGATTAGTGTTCAATAGTCACATTCACTTCACAGGGATCCAAGTAGTTGCCCGTTTTGTCCACCACCACTAAACGGAAGGTGTAAGCACCGGCAGGAAGAGACGGGGGTATGGTCCAATTGCCCAGGATTCCATCAACTACCGGCTCTTTGAAGTCTTGGATGAAGGACCATTCAGTTTCTACCTGGTGGCGAAACTCGAACTTGTAGTAGTCAAACTTATTAGGTTCTTCATAATACGCCGACCCTCTGATTTCCACAGACCCCTTCAGGACAGCGTTCACCGTAGGGTTAGTGAGCCTGGCTAGAGGATTTGGACAGTTAGGCAAAACAACGGGTTCGGGCGTAAGAGTGAGAGTAACCTCCGGGGTCGTCGTTGGACGGGGTGTCCGCGTGGGGCGGGGCGTAGGCGTGATCGTAGGCGGCTCCGTAGTTGGGGTTGGCGTCGGCTGCAATAAGGCTGTTGGCGTGACCTCGATCTCGGTCTCCAGATCCAGATTTGGTTCCAAATAAATGGCGGTGAAGTAGATTGTCCCACCTAAGATCAACAGAACGAAAGCCATGCCTATAGAGCGAATCCTGGTGCTGGCGGCTGCTTCTTTCTCCAGAGTAAAAATCGCCCTGCTCTTTTCCCGGTGGGCCATGATAGCCCTTCCAATGTAAGACAAAACGCCCAGGACGCAGGCGCCTATCAGCCAGATGTAGTACTCAGAGACCAGCTTCACCAGTGTCGTCATTTGTCTAAAGAGCCTCCCTCATTAGTTAACCGACTGATGACCCCCTTGAGTAGAACAGTGAGCTTAGGCACGAGGATCGTGCCGGCCTCCAAGACCTCCTCGTGAACGGCCTTGTTCTCCCTCACTGGTTCTATGACGGCCACGTTGCTGATTCCGGAGATGCCCAACACCCGCATGCCCGCATGGCGGGCGACGGTGACCTCGGGCACGGTGGACATGCCCACGGCATCAACGCCGATGAGACGGAGGAACTTCAGATCGGCTGGGGTCTCAAAGGTGGGGCCGGCCAGACAAACATACACCCCTTGCTGAAGGGTAAAGCCCAGGTCATTAGCTACTCGCAGGGCCATCTCCCGCAGTTTCAAATCATAAGCTTGGGACATGTCAACGAAGCGAGGCCCCAGTTCGGGATCGTTGGGGCCACGCAAGGGGTTGAGGCCAGTCATGCCGATCAGGTTGATGTGATCGGTGATGAGCATCAAGTCACCAGCCTGGAAGGCGGGATTCAGGCCACCAGCGGCGTTGGTCACGATAAGAATACCGATGCCCAAAAGCTGCATGGCCCGAATGGGCAGGACAGTGCGCTGGGGGGAATAGCCCTCGTAATAATGGACGCGGCCCTGCATGACCAATATCTCCTGGCCTTCCAACTCTCCAATGACCAATCGCCCAACGTGGCCTTCAATAGTGGAAACTGGAAAATGTGGGATCTCGCTATAGGGTATCACATCGGCTCTCTGCACCTCTTCGGCGAGGGGGTTCAGTCCTGTGCCTAGAATCAAGCCGATGGTCGGTTCGCGGTCCGTGCGGCCGCGGATGAAATCGGCTGCCTCTGCGAATTCCTTGCGGGTGAAGAATTTGGCCATCATTGCCTCCTCGTCCGGTCAGCTAAAGCGAAAGCGCTTTCGCTCGGCTACTTTGCCCTCGGGTGAGCCTCGTCGTAGACCTGGCGCTTGTGCTTGCTGGTTACGCGGGTGTAGATTTGGGTGGTGGCGATGTTGGCGTGTCCCAGAAACTGCTGAACGTCCACCAGGGTGGCCTCTCTGCTCTCCAGCATGTGGGTGGCAAAGGAGTGGCGAAGGGTGTGAGGAGTGATGTTGGGGTCAAGGCCCGCTTGCTTGACATAGTGCTTGATGATAAGCCAAAGGCCCTGGCGGGTCAACCGCCGGCCCCGAGGGTTTAAGAAGAGGGCTTTCTCCTCCAGGTCTTTAAGGAGTTGGAGCCGACCTTTGCGCAGATAGGTCTCGATAGCATTGACGGCGCGGCTGTGTATGGGGATGATCCTTTCCTTGTCGCCTTTGCCGATGACCCGCACACAAGTCGAAGGCAGATTCACGTCGTCTATGTCCAGCTCCACCAACTCGGTGGCCCGCATGCCGGTGGCGTACATGAGTTCGAGCATGGCTTTGTCTCGCAGGGCCTTGGGAGTCGAGCGTTTGGCGGGTTCGGCCAGCAATAGCCCCACGTCCTCGGCAGAGATGGCCTTGGGCAATTGCTTCTTCACCTTGGGCGAATCCAGGGTAGCCGTGGGGTCATCCTTGATCAATTCCTCTGTCACCAGGAAGTGAAAGAAGGATTTGGCGGCTGCCACCTTACGGGCCACGGTAGAAGCAGCGTATTCCCTCTCTTTGAGATATAGTATATAGGCGATGATCATGTCTTTGTCTACTTCATCCCAGGACTTGACCTCGAGTGCATCCCGCTCGTTTAGGAATCTTGCGAACTGGGCCAGGTCGTTCCGGTAAGCAATCAGGGTATTTGGCGGAGAGCCCTTCTCCAGAGACAAGAAATCCAGAAAGTCCTTGATCTTTTCTAGCATGGTCAGCTCCTTCCAATAAATCGTACAGTAGGGAAACTGTCGAGTATATTATATCACAGGTTTGCATAAAATCAAATCGGGGTTGCAGCTTATTCCGATGAAGTCTATTATATCGCAGAGAGCTGGATTTGCCAAATCCCCACTCACAGTATCAGCATCGTGTCGCCGAAGCTGTAGAAGCGATACTCCCTCTGGACAGCTTCTCGATACGCTTTATCAATCAACTCCTTGCCAGTGAAAGCCGCCACCAGCATCAACAGGGTCGAGCGCGGCAGGTGAAAGTTGGTGATCAGGGCATCTACGGCGCGGAACT
>CAZVCJ010000075.1:0-19494 GCA_964625745.1 uncultured Anaerolineae bacterium
CGGCTCCTCCTGGAGGCTATTATATCACAGGAGCCGACTCAGTGTAAAAACGTAAGTTTACGTTTGACGTTTCACGCTTTACGGTCTAGCAGGAGATCAGGCTGGTTCGGTGCTAATGTTCAGTTATGGCTGGAACGATAACCGCTCTTAAGGTTCAAAAGAGGAACCCACGGCGGGTCAATGTCTTCTTGGATGGTCGCTATGCCTTCGGCCTGGCAGCCATCGAGGCGGCCAGGCTGCAGCGCGGTCAGGCGCTATCCGATGAGGACATTGAGAGGCTGAAGGAGAGGGATTCCTTCGAAAAGGCCCACGACCGCGCTTTGCGCTTTCTATCCTACCGCCCACGCAGCGAGGCCGAAGTGCGCCGCTATCTGCAGGGCAAAGCCGTATCCCCTGCCATCGAAGAGGAGGTGATTGAGCGACTAATCGGAGCCAGGCTATTAGATGATCTAGCCTTCGCCCGTTATTGGGTGGAGAACAGGGTGAGCTTCAATCCGCGCGGTTTGCACATGTTACGCTATGAACTTCGCCAAAAGGGCCTGAGCGATGAGACCATCGCCCAAGCACTGACGGACCTCGACGAGGAAGAGAGCGCCTATCAGGTTGCCCTTCGACGAGGCCGCAGGCTGGCCCATCTGGACCAGGTATCCTTTCGCCAGAAGCTGGGTGCGCACTTGTTGCGACGGGGATTTCCCTACGAGGTAGTTAACCCGACAGTGGAACGCGCCTGGCAGGAACTTGGAGCGGAGGGTGAAAATATTGATGAAAGTGAGGATGTGAGATGAGAGGATTGCCTTTGACTATTGCAAGTTCTGTGATTGCTCTCTTGTTTGGCCTGATCGGGGGCTATCTGCTCAACCGATATCTGAACCGGGGACGTATAGAATCGGCCGGGACAGAGGCTAAACGCTTGCTGGCCGAGGCCCAGACCAAGTCTAAGGAATTGGTGCTTATGGCGAAGGACGAGGCCCTGAAGTTCCGCGACCAGGCCGAAGCCGAGGCCAAGAAAAAGCGCATCGCGCTCCAGAATGAGGAGGAAAGGCTACAAAGACAGCGCGAGGCTACCGACTACAAGATGGAGAGTATTGATAGAAAAGAAAGCCAGCTCAACAAGCGCCAGAGCAAGCTGGATCGCACGCGGAACGAGCTGGAAAAGTCGCACCAAAAGATCATCCAGGAACTGCAGAGAGTGTCGGAGTTGACCAAAGAGGAAGCGAAGGACCTTCTGTTGCAGAACATCGAGGAGGAAACCCGCCAGGATATGGCTCGCGTGATCAGAAAAGTGGAGGCCGAGACCAAAGAGGAAGCTGAGCGCCGCGCCCGGGAGATCATCACTTTGGCGATTCAACGCTTCGCCTCCGATCAGGTAGCAGAAACGACGGTCTCCATGGTACTTCTGCCAGGCGATGACATGAAAGGGCGTATCATTGGCCGAGGTGGGCGTAACATCCGAGCCATCGAAAAGGCCACCGGCGTGGACGTGGTAGTTGATGACACGCCCGAAGCAGTGATCCTCTCCTGCTATGACCCTGTACGGCGCGAGGTGGCCCGCGTGGCTTTGAACAAGCTGATCCTGGATGGGCGCATCCACCCCGGCCGCATCGAGCAGCTAGTGGAGCAATCTCAGGAGGAAGTAGACGCCGTCATCCGCGAGGCAGGGGAGCAGGCAGCTTATGAGGTTGGTGTGCCCGGCCTGCACCCTAAGCTGATCGAGTTGCTGGGTCGGCTCAAGTTCCGCACCAGCTACGGCCAGAACGTGTTGGCTCATTCGCTGGAGACGGCCGGTCTGGCGGCTATTATGGCTGCTGAATTGGGGGCCGATGTCCCTCTGGCCAAGGAGGCAGGGCTTCTACACGACATCGGCAAGGCCGTTGACCACGAAGTGAATGGCCCCCATGCCCTCATCGGCGCCGATATAGCCAAGCGATTAGGCTTGTCCAAGCAAATCATCAACTGCATCGCCGCCCATCATGGAGAGGAAGAACCCCAGTGCCTGGAGGCCATCCTGGTCGAGGCTGCTGACGCCATTTCGGGGGCCCGCCCTGGTGCTCGCCGCGAAAGCCTGGAGCACTACCTCAAGCGGGTTAAGGCCCTGGAGGAGGTAGCCGATTCCTTTGAGGGCGTGGCCCAGTCTTATGCCATTCAGGCTGGCCGCGAGATAAGGATCATGGTCAAACCCGAAGAGATTGATGACCTGGCTGCCATACGCCTCTCCAAGAATATCGCCCAAAAGGTGGAGGAGACCCTGCAATATCCAGGCCAGATCACAGTCACTGTCATCCGCGAGACACGAGCTGTGGAACACGCTAAGTAAGTGCTCAGCGCTCTGAAAGAACGAAGCCCTGCGAACTAAGAGTCAGCTCGCGGGGCTGTGTTATTTCAGGTTCAGCAGATCCCAGTTCTAAGCAGAGGTGGCTCCCACGCCCGTGAACCGGCGACCCTTCGGCAACCCTTCGACAGGCTCAGGACAAGACTCAGGACAGGCATGGGAGCCACCTCTGCTGGAAATCTTGGATTTACTGGGCCTGGAAATTTTCCTTCAGCCGATGTTTTGGCGACGTTTGACAACTAGCGTGGCTACGGCCAAAACGAGGACCAGCGATAGCAGGCCGGCCTCGACAACGCGCCACAGTATCAACCCTAACCGGCCGAGACGGTCAGCAGGCGGGACAGCCGGCCCCTGGGGGAGGGGTGTCGGGCGCAGGACTTCGGCCACGGCTGTGGGCATGGCGGTGGGTGTAAAAACAGTTCCTGCCGTAGCAATCGCGTCTGCCGGCTGTGTCGTTGGGGTAACGGCGGCTGAAGCCATCTCTGTTCCCTGGGCCACCCTGGTCGGGGTAGGCAGCGGTTTCGGCGTGAGCACCAACCCACCCTCTCTCCCGGCAGGGGCGGGCGAGGGTGTAGCCGAGTAAGCAGGCTTACTTTCAACAACTGGCGCTTCGATGGGGGCTTCTGCCGCCACCTCCTTCTCGACGACGATGGTCTCTACTACCTTCTTCTCGACAACTACCTCCTTCTCCACCTCCACGACGGCCGGAACCTCCTTCTCGACCACCACGGTCTGAACCTCCACTTTCTCCACAGGCGCCTCCCGCATAATCACCTCAGGCGCCCTGGCCGGAACCAGATAGGGAGTCAGGCCAGTGAAAAAGGCGTCACCAGCCAGCACCACGGCCAAGAGGATGGTCGCCACAGCGGTAGCAGCTCTGAGGTAAACATAGGTCCGCCTCATCTGAAAGAGGCCAGGGCGCGGGGCAACCGGGGTAGGACGGATGGCAAAGGAACGAGGCACAGCCACAGGGGGCAACTGTCCCAGGAGGGCCACGGTCTGGCGCAGGGTGTACAGATTCTGAACACAATCGGCGCACTGGGCCAGATGCTTTTCTACCCTGGCTTGCTCTTTGGGCGAGAGCTCCCCATCCAGGTAAGCGGAGAGCATCTCTGCGACACGTTGATGCTCAGATTTGAATAAACGGTCGAACATTCACTTACTCCACTTCAGCGGCTGGGTACTCACTTGACCAGCCAGATGCTCACTCGTTCCTAAGACGGTATTGAGAGGGCAAAAGTTCCCTCTGTTCTAGCAGAGAATCTCGCAATTTGCCCCGGGCACGGCTCAGGCGTGACTTGACCGTACCCAAAGAGGCCCCGGTTGCCTCGGCGATCTCCCGGTAGCTCAACCCCTGGACATCGGAGAGCACCAGGGCAATGCGCTGCTCTGGCGGCAGGGTCCCGATGCCAACCTGGATGGCCCTGTCCAATTCCTGACGTACGGCGTACTCCTCAGGCAACTCCCCACGGTCAGTGAGGGGCTGAACAGGGGCTGATTCGAGCACCAGGAGGGCGTCGAGAGACGTAGCCGGTCGCCGCTGCTTTAAGCGAAGCTGATCGTAACAGGCGTTGGTGACGATGCGTAGAAGCCAGGCTTTGAAAGAGCCACCCCTGAACTTGCCTATAGCCTTGAAGGCGGAGAGGAAGGCATCCTGAGTTGCATCGGCTGCAGCGTCACCATCGCCCAGGATGCGATAGGCAAGGTTGTAGGCCATGCTTTGATAGCTCAGCACTAATTGGTTGAAGGAGCCGACGTCGCCCCGGCGTGCGGCGTCAATGAGGGCCTTTTCGTCCATCTGCTGTGCGCCTGACACAAATTGACTTGACTAAATTCGTTTCTTGGTCTATACTTTACACAGTGGTAAGAAACATTTTGAGCCGAAGTGGCGGAACAGGCAGACGCGACGGTCTCAAAAACCGTTGAGGCTATAACCTCATGTGGGTTCGAGTCCCACCTTCGGCACCTACTGTAATTATACCAGTTTTCGTCGAGAAAGGCTAGACGCAGCTTGCGACAAAAGTGAATGGAGTTGACCCCTGAGAGTCCGGGGGGAACCCTATTGCAACCACCCACACCTTACCTGGACATGGTAGGCTACTGCCAATGACCACGGAAAACGTCGAAACTAGACAGTTCTCTAAACGAGATAGACCAGTAGCTACCTTCTCCATCGTCGCCTATGACCCTGAGAACGGCGATCTGGGAGTGGCGGTGCAGTCCAAGTTCCTGGCCGTGGGAGCAGTGGTGCCCTGGGCCAAGGCCGGGGTGGGAGCCGTCGCCACCCAATCCTGGGCCAATACCACCTACGGCCCTGAGGGGCTGAAGCTGATGGCCGAGGGGCTGTCGGCCCAGGAGGCGCTGGACAAGCTGGTCGAGGCTGACGAGGAGCGTGACCGGCGCCAGGCCGGCGTGGTGGATGCCCGTGGCAACGCTGCCGCCTACACCGGCCAGGGGTGCTTCGACTGGGCCGGCCACATCGTGGGGGAGGGGTTCGCCTGCCAGGGCAACATCCTGGTGAGCGAGGATACGGTGCAGGCCATGGCCCGGACGTTCGAGGAGAGCGAGGGCGAGTTGTCCGACCGACTGGCGGCTGCTCTGGAGGCCGGACAGGAAGCCGGTGGGGACAGCCGGGGGCGACAGTCAGCGGCCCTTTTGGTGACGCGGGAGAAGGGCGGCTACGGCGGCTTCAACGACCGCTGGATAGACCTGCGGGTTGACGACCACCCCACGCCTATCCAGGAGTTGAAACGGCTGCTGGCGCTCCATAAGCTGTACTTCTTCAAGAGCAAACCGGAGCACCTGCTGCCCCTGGAGGGAGAAGTAGCCCGCGAGGTCCAGGAGACCCTCTCCGAACTGGGCTACTACAACGGCCAGATCACCGGCGTCTACGACGAAGCCACCAGGCAGGCCCTCTTCGATTTCTCCGGCATTGAGAACCTGGAGGAACGCTGGCAAGAAAGGGCCTACGTAGACCAAGTAGTGCTGGAGTTCATGCGCCAGAAGAGGAACGCTGGATGAAGCAAGAAGCCGCCTAGGCCGATGCGCTCGAGCAAAATCCCCAAAGGTCGCCTGATGCCGCGCCCACTCCCCTGGTTTCAATCCATTTCACGCCAACTCTAGCTTTTTCGCCACATTCTTGCAAGCTTTCTTACGTAAATCAGGCTTCTCGTCCCCTGTTCATCGGAATGTCTTCCTGGACTGAACCACACCGTCACCTGCAACATCCATACCACTCAGGTTCAATCCGTTTCTTGCCTAATCTGGCTTTTTAGCCTCATTTCTTTAAGATTTCTTACGTAAATCAGGCTCCCCATTCCTTACTCATCAGAACGCCCTTTGAGCTTTCTTATGTAGATCAGGCTTTTCGTTCCCTATTCAGCGGAATGTCTTCTCAAACTCAACTACATCGCCGCCTGATGCCGCGTTCATACCCGGTTGTTAACCCTCTTCTCACCAAATCTGGTTGTTTCACGTAATTACTTCAAGCTTCCTTACGTAAATTAGGCTTTTCACCTACCCTCGCCTCAAAGAGGATAGACAGCGAAGTCCTCTGCCAACCCCACAGGGCCGTCGAACTCGGACTCGGCTGCCCGCCGCAAACCCTCAAGCTCACTCTCGAGCGCCGTGAAGTGGATGAGCACCAGCTTGCCCGCCCTGCACCGCCTGGCCATCGCTCCCGCCTGAGCGGGGGTCGAATGTCCCGCGTAGTCGCCGGTGCCCTCGTGAATGAGGATGTCCACTCCCTGAGCCAGCGTGGCCAATGCTTCACAAGGTTCAGTGTCGCTGGAGTAGACAATGGTTCTGCCAGTCCCCTTGGACATCACTCTTACAGCAATGGTGGGAACGAAGTGCTTCACTGGCGCGATGGTGATCTCAAACTCAGGTGACTCGATGACCCTGTGCCCCACCCTCATCTCCACCTCGTGGAAGTCAACGGGCATCCCACGGGGCCAGTCGTGCCAGCCCAGCGAATCCATGATCGAGGCGATGGCACTAACAGTCCTCTGAGGGCCGAAGATGTGAAATGGCTCCTGGCGACCATAGAGCCACAGGCCCAGCAGGAGGACCGGCACACCGTAGATGTGATCGGGATGGTGGTGAGTGGCGATGAGGGCATCGAGGGTATCGAGATCAACCCCGACTGCCTGGAGCTTGTGCAATGGACTGCCCCCGCAATCAATCAGGATCGAGCTCTCCCGCCCCTGGAGAACCATGTAGGTGTTGTCACGGGAAGCATCTGCCAACGCCGCCCCCGAACCGAGAATGATCAATCTGGCCATAATTCCTCCGTAGTCGCCTTCACAACCAGCAGTGCCATGTCGTCGTGCTGCGCAGCCTTCGCCTGGAAGAGGATGTGGGATATTGTACCAGGCAAACGCGGCGAAGTCAATCAAGAAGGAGGCGCCAGGGGAGATTCAGGCATCGCCGCCAGAGGTTGCGCGTGGCGACCGGCAAGCGGATATTCCGCGCCGATTTTCTCCCGGTAGACCCCCCACAACTCCGGTGGCAGGAGCTTCCCTATGGCTACCATCACCATCTCACCAGCCCGCCGATCCTGTTGGCGTTTTTCCAGGCCCGGCTGAGTCTTCAAGATAAAAGGCGCACCGAAAGAGACGGTCAGGGTCTCACCCTTCTCGGCCACGCCCGCCGGCAGGATGCAGAGACCCGCCTCGGCCAGTAGAAGCAGAAAGCGCCCTGCTCCAGCAGGCGGCTCTATCAGGCCGCCATCGCTGCTGTCCCGCCCCTCAGGCGCCAGGCCGATCATGGCCCCCTCGCGGGCCAGAGAGAGGGCCTTCCGCACCGCCTGAGCCCTCTCCTCGATTTGAAGAGGATCGGGAGGCATAGGAGGCATCGAAACGAAGCCATAGGAGCAGGCAATCTTACGGAAAAGCCAGCGCGTGAGGGGCGTCAACAGCCGGCTGCGGATGAGATCCCGGTAGGTCCACCCGTTGGTCATGATCCAACGCACCTCGCCCGATTCCGCCCTCTGGCGAGCGATGGCATGGCCGATCAAGAAGACACCCCACCAGGCGCCCAGACCCTGGCGGCAGTAGTGATTCATCACCACCACGAAGGGGCCCTCTGGCGGGATAAAACTGGCGTGCTCGACCTGGGGCTGGGGGCGGAGGATACGCAGCAACCTGGCCGCGTCAACCACAAAGGGCCGACTTCGGCCCCTCAAGACATCCCCAAGCAAAGCTAACACAAAAACGGGCGATAGAGCACCCCAAACAGCTTCGGTTCGTGCCCCACCGCCCGCACCGCAAAATTCTCTCGTTTGCACCTAACCGCCCTCATCCTCCTCATGAGTAGCCTTCCAAACGTGGTACGTCCGCTGCAACGCGGTGAAGTTGGTCAGGATGGCCAGCACCCACAACGCAGTGGGCACCTGGTCCAGGATCAAGGCGACAGTCAAGACAACAGTCCTCTCCAGGCGAGTGAGGAGCCCGACCTTACAATCGAGGCCCAGCCCCTCGGCCCGAGCCCTGGCGTAGCTGACCATCAGGGAGCCCACTATGGTGACATAGATGAGGAGGATCTCCCGCCCGGCGTCGGATCGGGTATAGAAGAAGAGAAGCCCCAGGTAGAGAATGGCCTCCGAGAAGCGATCCATGGTCGAATCCAGGAAAGCCCCAAAGCGGCTCCTTCTCCCTGTCACTCGAGCCAGGGTTCCATCCAGGGCATCAAAGAGCGCCACCAGAGGGACCAAGACCCCGCCGATCCTCGTATGGCCCTGGGCCAGCACCCAAGCGACCCCCAGGTTCAGAACAACGCCCATCAACGTCACCACGTTGGGGGATACACCCATCCTACCGATGAGACTGGCGATAGGCTCCAGGGTGCCCCCAAATCGCTTCCTGAGCAAATCGGTCAGGGTCAAGGTCTGGCCAGTCTTCGCCTCGTTCGACCCCCGTATCCGGCCTCTGAGAAACTTCAACCACTTCTCCCTGCTTCTCAACGTCTTTTCTTCTCCAATAGCTCTCGATAGTAGTCCAAAACCTGCTGAGCCACCTTATCCCAAGAGTAATCGGCGGCCTTGGCCTGTCCCTGGCGCCCCATTCTCTCGCGCAGGGCCGGATCCTGGAGCAGACGAACCAGGGCGTCAGCCAGACACCGCTCATCCTCGGGCTGAACCAGAAGCCCCTCCCTCCCGTCCTCCAAGACACCGCGATAACCATCAATGCCGGAGGCCACGATGGGCCTTCCTGCCGCCATTGCTTCCAGCAAGATGATGCCGAAGCTTTCGAAGCCGGTCGAGGGTGCGCAGAAAACATGACAGGTCCGATAATAGCGAGGTAAGTCATCTTCCGACACAGGGCCGATGAACCCGACATCGCGGAGACGATGCTGGCGGGCATAGAGTACAAATGGTTCCTTGTCGTCCTTATCATAAGCTCCTACCACCATGAGTCGAGCCTCGGGAACAGCTCTCTTGACCTGGGCGAAAGCCTGGAGGAGGTACTTGAGCCCTTTACGTTTCTCCAAACGTCCGACGAAAAGAATGTTCAATTTGCCATCATCAAACCGCTCTATCGGGCGCAAAGCCGGATCACTGAAGCGCTCCAGGTCAATGCCGTTGGGGATAATGCGGTAATCGCCTGGAAGGTAAGGCATCAGATAATCCCGAACCACCTCAGAGACGGCGATCCGGCCATCGAGGCGATTGAAGAAGGGCTCGAAGATGGGCCTGGCGTAGTCGTAGCCTGGGGGCATGGATTCGCGATAGGCATGGAAGGTGCCTACAAGCACGGATTGAGGGGACAAGGGAGCGTGTCGCAGAACAGACAGAGGCAGAGTCGGTGTCAGGGGCTCGTGAACGTGGATGACGTCAAACTGCTCCCGTTTCAGTATCTTCTTCACCCGCCGATAGACGCGCGGCGAGAGGGTAACGCGACCCACAGAGCCAGCGAAGGGAATGTGAGCGATAGAGCCAGAGACCTTGATGACTTGCGGGGGCACGTCCCCCACGTCATCGGAGCAGGCGGTGATGATGCGGACATCGTGACCTAGTCGCCGAAATTCCTTGTCCAGATAGAAGATATGGTTGACCACCCCTCCAGGATAGGAATAATCATAGGGTGAGACCAGGGCAATTTTCATAAGTTATCCGCCATTTGCCACAAAGGCACCGACATCACCCACTGTTCGGGTTGCTCCCCAATATAGCGCTCCATGATCTCCACCACCTTCTCCACAGCGGCTCTGGCGTCACCGTCTCGGTCGCCGGTGGACTCCAACTCCAGGGGCGGCTTCAGGTAGACGGCAAAGGTATTATCGGGCAACCGCTGGCTGAATCCCACGATGATTGGCGCGCCAGTGCGCAGGGAGAGCCGGGCATAGCCATCGGGCAAGCGGGCGGGCGCGCCGAAGAAGTCCACCACGACGCCTCTCCCGGCGATGTTTCTGTCGGCGGCCAGGGCCACGATTTCATTGCGCCGCAGAGCGCGGAAGATCTCGAAGAGCGGCCCATCAATGGGTATCAGCCGAAAGCCCTTGTTGGTCCGCAGGCCGCGGACATACTGAAACAATACCTCCGGCTGGAGATGCTCAGCGGGGCCGATGACCGGGATATCCCACACGGCCAGCACTTGAGCCACAATGTCTATATTGCCAAAGTGGGTTCCGACGAATATCAAACCCTTGCCTTTAGACAAAGCCCCCTCAAGATGCTCCCGGCCTTCCACTTTCACCAAACGGACGATTTCAGCCGGGCTAAGAGACTGCGCCCGGAACAGGTCGTAGAAATTCTTGGCCATACTGCGAAACACGCCCCGCACTATGGTCTCCCTATCGCCCACCGCCTTTGGGCTGCCCTGTAAAACGTGAGTCACATTGTCGCGCACGTTGGCTCGCGTGACCTTGTCCAGGTAGTAGAAGAGGTCGCCTAACCTGGCTGCCAGAGGATAGCCCAAGCCTGGCGGTATGAGAGGCACGACCAGGCCCAACAGACGATGGAGATAGTAGGTTAGCATAGTTAGCCGGCCTCGCCAAGCACCTCGGCGAACTCCTGCAAGCACCGATAGAGCATCGCTCGATTTAACGAACAATATGCCTGGCGTCCCTTCCTCCTGATCGTGACCAGGTCCACCTTCTCCAACCGCCGCAGATGCCAGGAGATGAGAGGCTGGCTGACCTCCAGAGCCTCAACCAGCTCCGAAACGTTTAGCTCAGCATTGACAGCCAACTGGGCGATGATGCGCAAGCGCGCGCTGTCACTCAAAGCTTTGAAGCATTTTGCGAGGTCTTTTGATTTGGTCAAGAGATCGTCGGGCATGTCCAACTCTCAGGGAATGATTGTTCCTCATTGATAAAGAATCGTTTATATATTACACCAAAAGTCGGTCCCTGTCAAGAAACCACTTGCCAACAATCGGCTTTTGTGCTAAACTCGTTAGCGAAGCGGCGTAGTAGAGCCTCCCGTTCGCCGAAGGTCTCCCGACCGAGGTGGAATGGGCTCGGTCAGAAACCTTCGCCCAGTACAAGGTAGAGAGGACAAAACTATGAGAATCGCTTCCCTCCACCGATGGGATGTCTCCCCCTCGGAGGCTAAAGAGATACAGCAGGGGCTGCGGAGCAAGGTATCCACGGAGAGGATTTTCGGCCAGGCCAGTACCGTGGCTGGGGTTGACGTTTCCATCAAAGGCAAAGTAGCCAGGGCCGCTATAGTAGTACTCAGTTATCCAGAGCTAACTCCTCTGGATTACAGTCTGGCAGAACTGGCGGTGGAGTTTCCGTATGTCCCTGGCCTGCTGGCTTTCCGCGAAGCGCCGCCTGTCCTGGCCGCCCTGGAGAAGTTGAAAACGGAGCCTGACCTGTTCATTTTCGACGCTCAAGGCCTGGCTCACCCGCGTCGCCTGGGCCTGGCGACCCATCTGGGAGTGATCATAGACAAACCCTGCATCGGGTGCGCCAAATCGCGCCTCTGGGGCAAACACGACGAGCCAGGCCCGCAAAGGGGATCGTTCACTCATCTCTACGACGGCGACGAGATCATCGGCGCGGTGGTGCGCACCAGAACCAACGTCAACCCTCTCTACGTCTCCATCGGCCACCAGGTAGACCTGCCTACGGCTATCGAGTACGTCCTCGGTTGTTGCACCAAGTACCGCCTGCCGGAGACGACGAGATACGCCCATCGCGTGGCGGGAGGAGAGAGGCTGCAAAAAGCACATGGATACTCAACGACAAATTGAGAGGGCTGCCGCCCTCATCGTCAACTCCAAGTACGTCGTCGCCCTGACCGGCGCGGGGATCAGCACCCCCTCAGGCGTCCCCGATTTTCGCAGCCCCGGCTCCGGCCTGTGGGAGAAGGTCAACCCCTTGCTCATCGCCTCGTCCTTCTCCTTTCGCCTGCAACCCCAGGTCTTCTACGAGTGGGCCCGTCCCCTGGCCAGGAAATTGCTGGAAGCGGAGCCCAATCCCGCGCACCACGCATTGGCCGAACTGGAGGAGATGGGCCTGCTCAAGGCGGTCATCACCCAGAACATTGACGACCTGCACCAGAAGGCGGGTTCGAAGCGTGTCCTTGAGCTTCACGGGAACATGCAGCAGGCCACCTGCCTCAAGTGCCACAAGGTCGTTCCCATCCAGGATATGATCGAGCAATTCTTCGAAGAAGGCGAGATGCCCTACTGCTCTTGTGGGGGGCTGCTGAGGCCGAACATCGTTCTCATCGGCGAGCAGTTGCCCAGGTGGGTGCTGCTGGAGGCCTGGGGCGAGGCCGAGAGGTGCGACCTGATGCTGGTGATAGGCTCCTCGCTGGAGATAGCGCCGGCTGCGGAGATACCCTTTGTGGCCGGGCGACGTGGGGCCAAGAGCATCATCGTCAACTACCAACCCACCCCTTTGGACAGCCAGGCGGACGTGGTCATCCGCCAGGACGTGGCCGAGGTGCTGCACCAGATCATCGGACAGGTTGCCAGATTGGTAGTTGGTAAACTGGTTCCCAGGAACGTAAACACGGGGCAACCAGAATCTGGTTGCCCCGTGTTCCTTGCTGATGAGCTATAGAGCGATACTACGAAGGTTTTCCTATGGCAAGTGGAGGAGGAATAAAATCGAGCTTCTCAGTGTCTTTCTGGAACAGGAAGCCTCCCTCGATGCATAGGGCCAGGTGATTGGACAGCATCTCGGCCGTCACCAGGTCGTGCTCCGAGAAAGTTCCGCCGTTCAGCTTGTTACAGGCCATCAGCACCCCGTGAAGTTCCTCTTCGCCCAAGATGGGAACAGCGAGAAAGGGGCCATTAGCATATTCCTCTTTCCACATCGCTACCCCCACCCCCTTCATGTTATGATTAGCTGAGACCAGGGGCCGCTTGTGCTCAACCACCCAGCCCACGATGCTTTGGCCCAGGGCGATTCTGTCCCCCAGAGCGGGGGTCCCCTTAGAGCTGGCTTTGACGACCACCAGTTCCGAACGCTCCTTATCCAACAGCATCATGTAATAGCGGCGGGCTCCCAGACAGTGGATCATAGCCGCGAAACACGAAGAGAGTAACTCCTCTCCTCTCGGAGAGAAGTGTGATGGCAATCCCCAGTCTTGCTTAAGGGCAAGGTTGACGTTCATGCCTTCTCTCCTGTCAATTGACGGGCAGGTGGCCGTTACATTTTTGGCGAGATAACCCACCAGCCACGGTATGTAGCGATATTGATGGTCTTCATCCATTAAATCTAGCACCTAAAGGAATGGCGCGAGTTTTCAAGCTCTAATCGCCTCTATCTCGGCGGTGGGGATCTTGAAGAAGGCCCCAACTACGATGGGGTCAAATTGGGTCCTACCATTAGCACTAAGCTCATCGCAGGCTGCATCCGGGGACAAAGCTTTTCGATAGGGGCGATCACTAGTCATGGCGTCATAGGCATCAGCCACCGCGATGATGCGGGCACCTAATGGTATTTGATCCCCTTTAAGACCTTCAGGGTATCCGCTTCCATCGTAACGTTCGTGGTGGTAGAGGATCAACTTCCTGCCGTCCTTGTATTGCGGAAACCGCTGCATGATCTCCGCACCAATGGCAGAGTGCCCCTGAAACTCTCCCCGTTCCTCGACAGTAAGCGGTCCCGGTTTCCTAAGCATTTGATCGTCAACGCCCATCTTCCCCAGGTCGTGGATGCGAGCGCTGCTTCTAATGAGATCAACCTCTTCTGGTGGCAATCCCAGTTGTGCGGCGATCTTTTCAGCGTACTGAGCCACCCTTTGTGAGTGTCGAAAGGTATAGGGGTCGCGACTATCCATGGTATCCGCCAACGCCTCGATAGCCTCTTTGGTCTGCACCCGCAGTGCCTGGCTCGTGTTCAAGGAATAATAGACTATGACGATGGGCAAGGCGATCAGGCCAAGCGCCCACCAGGCATACCCATACACCATTGCCGTCAAAATCCCCAGTAGGATGAGGGCGAAGTATTGCGATGCAGCTTGCTTAAACATATCCGTCCAAACATACCAGACATCGCGCTTCTCGCGTAAGGCAACCACCACTGCCACAAGGCCTGAATTGGCGACGAAATAGACTATGGCCGCCAGAGATAGAGCAGGTATACTTGTCGAGGGGGAGACGGCAATCTCACCACCGTTTGTCAACTGATAAGTCAAACCGGCGGACGCAACCGTGAGGACATAGGCAGCTATATTGAAAGTGACGTTATACCACTTTCGCTTGAGGAAAATATAGGCGAGGCCCATTCCCAGGCCGGTGGCCCAACAAGCCAAGGCAGGCCCCAGCAACAGGACGGCAGCGAAGATAACAGCAGTAGAAACGGTGATGCTGATCTTATGGGATACGTGGATCTGATGTGTTTCGGCGACCAAGAGGGTCAACGCACATAGAAAAGTGAGCAAAATCAAGCTTGGCTCGATAGTGCTCACTCTCAGGGATAACAGCAAAAGTGCCGCTACCCCACTCGCCATCACACCAGAGATATAGATTTGGACAGCAAGGGGCATATCTCGCAGTCCCTTTTTCCCCCTCCTTGCCGTCGCCTGAGGGGTTATGACTGAGCTATTAGATTCCATAATAGATGGGGGATCGCTTTTGCTAGTCGTCGGGGATCTCTACCTTCACCTTTATCGGCCGTCCAGTCCTTCCGTCTTGGCTCTCGCTGATGCCGTACTCGGAGACCACTACAGTCACCCTGACATCGAAGTCGGGCCTTGCTTTCGGAACGCGCACGGTCACCTCAACGGGGATCCTGTTATGCTTCGCCTTGCCCCCCTCGATTATCTCCAGGTCAAAGCCCCCCGTGTCCTGGACGCTAACTTCGACACGCTTGGGGACACGTACAGTGACCTGTACCTCAGAGGGATTGAGCTCTTCTTCGGCCTCAATTAGCACGGTTACGGTAGTCCCCCCGACCTCAACGATGGGATCGCCGTCCCAATTGAACCCCGCATAGGCCACGGTGCTGCCCAGGATCAGGGCCAGGAGCAAGACGGTTGTGACTGACATCTTTTTCATGATAAACCTCCCTTTCCCTATGAACGAGTTTTACACGCTCTTTACCAGGCTCCAAACAGACCTTTGCAACCAACTATATTATACCACAAAACGGCCCTCTTGTGGGTTACGGGAGCCTCACAAAAGGGTTATAAAAGGGGAGAACGAATCACGAGGAAAAGTGTGAATATACTATGAAATCACATGAACCGGGTACAAGAGGATTGCGAAAGGGTTAAGGCGAACCGCAAGAGCGTCTGTGGCTCGCTAGTCTCTTTGCCTGGCGCGCCTCTCAAAGAGATAACCTATGCCCCGCACGTTGTGGATATATTCCGGAGCCCCAGGCTCCACCACCAACTTTTGCCGGAGACGCGTGATGTGGGGGCGGATAAGATAGCGAGCATCCCTCTCGTCCAGCTCGTAGCCCTGGGCCTGGCGCACCAGTTCCTGGCAGCTAAGCACCTGGCCGCCGTTGCGCATCAAGCAAAACAGGATGTCGAACTCCGTGGGGGTCAGCTCGATGGGCCGGTCATCAAAGGTGACTACGTGCTCGACTGGATTAATGGTTAGCTCCCTGATTGTCAATATCTGGGCAGCAGAGTACGTAACCCGAGAAACGCCAACCTCAGCCACATCTGCCATAAAAGCGGGAGAGGCCAGCAGTTGACGACTGGTTTCCAGGTATTCTTGCATGTTCTCGGCCATTGTCTCCAGCAATCTCTCGATACGCCTGAGATATGCTAATGCCTCCTTAGCCACGAGCAACATCTCTTTTTCGCCCATCCTGTCCTCTGCCCCCCGTTGGTGAATTCGATGCCCTGCCTCTAAAAAGCAACCATAGTATACTACAATTTCCTGATCCACACAAACAGATCATTAGTAGCGACAAGGAATAGAGTAAACTACCGGCAGGTACGATTCTCCAGAGGGCATGACGTGAGAAAGTAAGAGAGCCACCAGATTGATATTCCGGCGGCTCATTATGATGTTGGACGAGCTTGCCAGCTATTTGACGGGATGCATGTCATAAGCAAATGCTACCAACACTCCGCGTAGCCGCACGAGCGGCAGACAACACACCCCTCGCTGAGCTCCAGGATCTCGCCACACTCAGGGCAATCAGGCGAGATGTCTGGCATACCCTTGACGATGACCTCTGCCTTCCGCGGTGAGCCCGGCCGAACCGTTGGATTGCCATCGTGGTCTCCAATGTAGCGCTCAATGGACTTGGCTATGGCATCGGAGCAAGAGAGAGCGGAGCCGCCGTTGTGCCAGGAGGGTGAAGGGCAGCGAATGCCCTTGAGCTGTCTGATGACGGCCTCGATCTCAATGCCGCTTCTCAGGGCCAGGGAGATGAGCCGACCGATGGCTTCAGATTGGGAAGCCGTACAGCCGCCGCTCTTCCCCGTATGCAAGAACACCTCGCACAACCCCTCATCGTCCTCGTTGATGGTCACGTACAAAGTGCGATTGCAGCCTAGAGGTATTTTTTCAGTCGCTCCTTTGGTCATCACCGGCCGTGGCCGAGGCGCCAGCACTCCCCTGTCGGACTTAGGCTTCGCTGACTTCGGCAAGTCCTGTCGAGCGCCCCCTCTGTTCAACACCTGCTCCTGACGGCTGCCATCTCGATAAATGGTCAGCCCCTTGCAACCCAACTGATAGGCCAAGAGGTAGGCCCTGGCTATATCCTCTTGGCTGGCGCCGTTGGAAAAGTTGGCCGTCTTGGAGACCGCATTGTCCACATAGCGTTGGAAGGCGGCCTGCATACGAATGTGCCACTGTGGTGCGATGTCGTGAGCGGTGGCGAAGAGCCTGTGCACACCGGCCGGGATCCCTTCCAAATCCTGAATGCCGCCCCGCTGGCCGACCTCCCGCATCAAATCGGCGCTGTAGAAGCCTCGTTCTCTGGCTAACCTCTCGAAGAAGGGATTGACCTGGGTCAACTCGTCTTCGTCCAGAACATGGCGGCGGGTGTAGGCCAGGGCAAAGAGAGGCTCAATGCCGCTGGATGCACCGGCTATGATACTGATGGAGCCAGTGGGAGCAATGGTGGTCGTGGTGGCATTGCGGACGCCTCGCTCTTTGATGCGCTCCTTCAATCCCACCCAATCGAAGGCAGGGGCATCGACCAGGTGTGGAGGCAGGTTGCGGCTTTCCAAATCCAGAGGCTCCGGCAAGGGAAGCGCGCCTCGAGCGTAGATGGATTCACCGAAGGCTGGGAAACTCCCCCGCAAGGCAGCCAGGTCGCAGGATGCCTCCTTGCTCCAGTAGTTGATGGCCTCCATCACCTTTTCAGCCACAGCCTCCGCTTCTTCCGAATCGTAGGGGATGCCCAATTGAATGAGCATGTCAGCGAAACCCATCACCCCCAGCCCGACCTTGCGGGTGCAGAGGGTGGCCTTCTCGATTTCCGGCAGTGGGAACTTGTTTACGGTGATGACATTGTCCAGGAAGCGGACGGCCACCCTCACCGAGCGCTCTAGCTTTTCCCAGTTGATGCGGCCCTCAGGAGTGAACATTCTGGAGAGGTTGATAGATCCCAGGTTGCACGACTCCAACGCAAGTAGCGGCTGCTCACCACAGGGATTCACGCTTTCGATCTTCCCCAGTTTGGGCGTGGGGTTGAGCTCGTTCATTCGGTCGAGGAAGATGATGCCAGGCTCACCGTTTCTCCAGGCCCCTTCCACAATCTTGTCGAAGACATCCCTCGCTCTCTCACGATCAGCCACCTCGCCTGTGTGGGGGTTGATGTGCTCGTACTCACCATCCTTCTCCAGGGCTTGCATGAACCCTTCGGTGATGGCCACGGAGACGTTGAAGTTGCTGAAAGCGCCTTCGTTTTCCTTGCAGGCGATGAAGTCCATGATATCGGGGTGGTCAACGCGCAGGACGCCCATGTTAGCGCCACGGCGCTTGCCCCCCTGCTTTATGACGTCGGTAGCCGTATCGAAGACCCGCATGAAGGAAATCGGGCCAGAGGCGATGCCTCCTGTGGAGCCCACAATGTCGCCGCTCGGACGGAGGTGCGAGAAACTGAAGCCGGTGCCGCCTCCCGACTGGTGGATCAGCGCCGTGGCCTTCACCGCGTCGAAGATGCTGGTCATATCGTCGTCCACCGGCAGGACGAAACACGCGCTGAGCTGTCCCATCTCAATGCCCGCGTTCATGAGGGTGGGCGAATTGGGCAGGAAGTCCAGGCTGGCCATCAGGCGGTAGAACTCCGCCGCCGTCCCTTCCACATCCGCGTCGGGATCATAGGCCCTCTCCGCCTCAGCGATAGCTCGCGCCACCCGCCAGAACATTTCCTCCGGCGTCTCGATCACCTGGCCGTTTTTGTCTTTTTTGAGGTAGCGCTTTTCCAACACCGTTAGAGCGTTGGGGGAAAGATCTACGGTGCTAGATTTCAAAGGCATTCCGACCTCTTGGTTACCTTCAATCCTGACCACAGAGATACACTTCTGCGGATAGCGAGATCAGCACGGGAGAAGTCAGGAGCGACTATAGGCCAGCCTGCCTCAAAACACTTCGAGATGATCATATGCCGGTTGTCCGACACTCTTGCCAGGCAAAGGCCAATTTGAGCTGTCACGGGAGAATACTATCAAGAACTTCCGGTTTCCATACCATGCCGACATCAGACTAGTGTCGAATGCGGCCAGAATATACGCCTAAGAAACGAACGGCCCCTCGCGACATCATTCCCCCGCTACGACCAGACCGAGACCGACGAAATCCAGTCCCCTTTGCAACCACCGGCGAACCAGACATTCCTGGCCTGGTGGTTGCATCAATGAGGAACACAGGCTTTCCCTCATAATCAAGCTCTATGTCGGAAGCCACGTGGCCGGTTTTCCAGATTGGGAACTTTCCAGCAACGGCTATTCCAAATGGAAAGCCAATAACCGACACTGGCTCAGAAGGCCATACGCCTAGTACACGTGGGCGTAAATCCTTCCCCAGTTAGGCGTCGGGCCAGAGCGCCGGTCGAGTAGGAGCGAAGCGACGTATCGAGACCAAGCGGCTTGTGCAAGGTGCTTTCGTAGGCGGAAAACGCTTGGTTTCGATACACTTCTCCGCTGGCGCTACGAAGTTACTCAACCGGCGCTTGCCCTGCAACTACCGAAGGATTTCCGCCGCGATGTACTAGATCGGTTTTTGCAAGAGACAAATTAAGCGGATGAATCTGAACATCCTGATGTTGAGTTAGGGGGAGTGCAACAACATCAATTTCTCTTCCGCGAGGATGTTCTCTCCACCTTGGGGCTTGAGTTATCGGATCAAGAAGACGCTCAGTTTTCGGTAACCATGAGCCCAAACAGTTCGCTGCGTGATACCATATTCTGATCGTGTCTGGATCTGCAGCGCCCGTGTTTGAGACCGGTTGACCAGTGCCTGGGTTGCGTCCGGTAACGACATGCCAGTTGGTGATGAGATAGTTGGCACCATTCTGGGCAATCACGAATCCGGTTCCACAGCCGATGATCATTCCTTGAAAAGAGCACTCAAGGTGCAAAGACACACGTGAGAGTGGGTCAATCAAGATTGTCTCTGGCATATGCCCCCTCCATTTGGCCTCCGCCTAAGGTTGACATGAATTCACTTCACGTTTGCTGAATGTAATGGCTAATGCTCTCACAACTCCAACCCCAACCCCCTTACGCCTCCCCCTCCCCCCTCTTCCTCTCCAGCAAGTCCTCGATCTCCTGCGCCAGGCTCTCCACGTCGGCG
>CAZVCJ010000076.1:0-17227 GCA_964625745.1 uncultured Anaerolineae bacterium
TTTGATCCGCTCGCGTTCCAAAGTTCTCGCGTGGGCATAATTACGAAAGGCTCTCCGGGTGCATAATACCCGGCATCATCGAGTGGTAGGTTGGCGCGCCAGGGTAGGCCATCTGAATCAGCACCATCGCCGATACCATCTCGGCGTCAGCGACCGCGACCGTCCCGGCCAAGGTTGCCGGCGCGGTCGAGCCGGTGTTGGCCATAGACATGAAGCCGACCGGCAGACCGGCTTCGGCAAAGACCAGCGCCGACTCCATGCCGCCCGCGTCCTGCCCCAGGGGAGCAATGGTGCAGATCAGCGACGAGAGGGGCGGGCGCTGGCGCATCGTCGCCTCGTCGCTGGCGATGACTCTGGCCATCTCGACGGCGTAGCGCGCCATCGGCTCATCCATCACCGTCTCGGTCTGCACGTGCTTGACGGTGTTGTTGAACGAGGCGTCCAATTCCTGCAAAGGCGCTGTGGCCGGGTAGTCCTGGGCGCTGACGATGGGCCAGTAAAAGGCGATGGAGGACAGGTAGTCGGCCACGCGCGCCATCCTGGCCACGTCCTCTTTCATCGAACGACGCAGCTTGCGGGTCTCAAAATCAATCGTCTTTGTCCCACAGCCGTCGGTGGCGCAGTAGAAGGTCGCCCCATTGAGATTCAGGTCAAAGGCCGGTAAGCGTGCGCCCATGGCGTAGAAGCGCGGCGCGTGGGACATGGCCTCCAACACCACGTCGGGTGGCAGCTTGACGATCTGGCTCTCAAAATCCACCTGCGCGCCGTGCTCGGCGTAGATGTTCAACGCCTTCTCCGAAGGGCAGTGGATGCCGGTCTCCTCCAGAATCCTCAGCGTGGCCGACTTCAGTTGCGCCACCTGCTCATCGCTCAGGATGCGCAGGTGGTAGCTTGGGACAATCGGTTGCAGTTGCGGGGTCTCGCTGTACATTGTGTTCTCTCCTTGTCTTGGTAGACTGATAGATCGGTAACTTGATGGACTCCCCGATTTACCAGCTTCCAATCTACCAGTTACCCAGTCTACCTGACTAATCCAGATACAGTTTGATCAAGCCACCGTAGCTATCCACCCTTCTGTCGCGGAAGGGAAACGACCACGCGGCCCTGACCTCTTCGACAAAAGCCAGATCTACAGGGCATACCAGTATCTCGTCCTCGTTCTCGGACGCCTCTTTCAATACCTTGCCGTCAGGGTCGGCAACGAAGCTGCGGCCCCAGAAGTCAATACCTCCCTGGCCGTCGGGGCCTGTCCTGAGCGAAGTCGAAGGGCTTTCCTCAAAACCAACGCGGTTGACAGCGGCCAGATAGCAGGCGTTGGCGACGGCATGGCCTCTTTGCACAACTTGCCAGGATTCCTGGTATGAGGGGTCTGGCTCGGGACAGCTATAGCCAATGGCCGTGGGGATGAGGATGATCTCGGCGCCGCTCATGGCCGTCAGCCTAGCCGCTTCGGGGAACCACTGGTCCCAGCAGATCAGCACACCGATGTTGGCATACCTGGTACGAAAGGCCCGATATCCCAGGTCGCCAGGGGCGAAGTAGTGCTTCTCGTAATAGTGCGGATCATCGGGGATGTGCATCTTGCGGTATTTACCCAAGAAGCGGCCATCGGCGTCTATGACGACGGCCGTATTGTGGTAGAGACCCAAAGTCCGTTTCTCGAACAAGCTGGCTATGAGGACGATGTCCAGTTCTGCTGCCAGTTGGCAAAGCTGTCGCAGCGTTGGGCTGTCTTCGTCTATCCTTTCCGCCAAGCCAAACATCTCGCTATCCACGACCTGAGGGAAATACCGCGACTTGAAGAGCTCCTGGGTGCACACGATGTTGGCCCCTTGACTGGTCGCCTGTTTTGTGTACTCGATCGTTTTTTCCAGATTCTGGTTGATGCCTTCGCCGCACGACATCTGAATCAGGCCGACGTTGACGATTCTTCTCACGCCGGCCTCCGATCAACGAAACGCGCAGGCTGTTGCTGAGTGACGCAATGCATCATGCCACCCAGTTCGGCCACCAGCGGTGCGTGTATGCCGATGATCTCCCGACCGGGAAAGTGCTCGGCTATGATGCCCTTCGCCAGGGCGTCGTTGACGTCGCCATAAACAGGCACCAGCACGACGTTGTTGGCCACGTAGTAATTGGCATAGAGCCCCAGCGAAAGCACAGACTCGAAGGGCGGGACGGTAGAGGCATTCCTGGTGGAATAGACTCTGGCCTCGGTCACTGGCACAGGTACCAGAGTCAGGGGCTCACCGGATTGGGTCGCGGCTTTCTTCAGCTCATCCAGGTGTCGTTTGAAGTAGGGGTAGCGCGGGTGAGATGCATCGTCGGTCCAACTGTAGAGGACAGTCGCCTCATCCACAAAGCGTGCAGCGCCATCAATGTGCATATCCGTATCCCCAAGCCCTATTTTCCCTGTCAGCCAGATGATGTGCTCGATGCACAGGTATTGTCTCAGCGCTTCTTCGATCTCCTCCTGAGTCTTGCCGGGGTTGCGATTGGGGTTGACGATCGAGCTACGAGTGGCGAGCAGCGTCCCCTTGCCGTTCACCTCAACACCGCCTCCCTCAAGAGTTATCGGAGCGGTGAACACCGCTAGCGACAGCATCTCGGCGATTCCCGCCGGGACCTTTCGATCCTTCTCGAAGGGGTAACGCTCCCCCCAGCCGTTGAAGTTCCAATCGGTGGCCGCCAGCTCGCCGCTGCCATTCACCAGGAAGATAGGGCCGCTATCCCGCGCCCAGACGTCGTTCGTGGGGAAGACGTGAACGTCAAAGCGGCTCTGATCGAAGCCATAATACGCCACCTGCTGCTGAAGGTGATCCCTCCCCCGTTCATCCGTCACGACAATATGTACGATCTCGTGCCGGTGCAGGGCCTCCGTCATCGCCAGCCAGATGTGCTCCAGGCGCATCTGGCCGCCCGGATAGGGTTCGTCGTGCGGCCATTGCAGCCAGGTGCCCTCGTGCTTTTCCCATTCGGCGGGCATGTAGAAGCCGGCTTCGGCAGGCGTTTTCGTCATGGTTCACTCCCGATCTGCTCCGCCTCGCGCTTGCTAGCCGTCACTTACTCTAGCAAGGATATCTCTCCCTGCTTTATCAGCCAAACACCAGATTTGCGTTGGCCCGTACTATCATACATCCCGTAGAAAATCTCTGCCGGCCCGCCATTTGATAGCTCGCTTACGTATTTTTGAGTGAGGATGCGCTTTGAATTGGGCGACCAATCCCGACCAGAAAATGGCGCACGACTCTGAGACAACCGGTAAAGATGCACCTCGAAGCCCTGTTCAACATTCGCCTTCGGATGGCAAAGACGATCCATATCGTCAACCAAGTGTTGTTCAGTCACATTCATCCCAAATTCGACCACCGCGGCGAGCTTCAGGTAGTCATAAGACCTTGGCCCCTTAACTATGCTTTCCGCTGGTGTCTGAAGGATGGCGACATCCCAATGCTGCCTTCGCGACTTGCCCAAGCCACCCGCAGTAGGGTACTCCTTCTGGATGACACATACTTGGTTGCCTTGCCAGGTTGTGAAGCGTTGCTCTGTTGGCAATGCATTGTAAAGCATTGCATAGAACAGAGCGTGCTGCCCGTGTTCGGTGTAGCATAGATATGGATTACTGACAAAGTCTATGCAGAACCGTGTGATGGTTTGACGTATTGTGTGAATTCGTTCTACCATTCTTCATCTCCCTTGTCGGGCACACGCGATGCCTCGGCCGCCTACCCGATCTGCTCCGCCTCGCGCTCGGCCGCCGCCAGGATGCGGTCCAGCTCGGCCAGCACCTCCTGAGGCAGGGGCTTGGGATGGTGCGTCTCGCTGAGCCGTTTGAACTCCTCTATCGCCACCTCGCGTGGATCGCGCAGGCTGCCGTCGGGGCCTTTCTGCCGCAGTAGCTTGGACAGTCGAAAGTCACGGATGCGCTGGCGGGTGTGCTTTTGCTTCAGAAAATGGCTGCGCGGCCCCACGGCTGCGATCACGTCCAGCGCCATGTCCGCCTCGTCGAACTCGAAGCCGTGCAGCAGGTCGTACGCACACTGACAGATCTCGTGATCGAGGATCACCTGCTCAGGGTAGAGCACCATCGAGCTATCGAGCAAGCCCATGTAGCCGCAGATTTCGCCGCCGCACAGCGGGATGAAGGCCGATCCCAGCCCGCCCTCCATGCCCGATTGCCAGCCTACGTCGGCGGCGTCGCTGCTGACGCTCCCTCCGCCCAGGCTGGGTACTCCCCAGGCGTGGGCCTGTTGCACGGCCATCATGGAAAGCGGCACCGGCACCTCGCCAACGTAGCCTCCCGTGCGCGGGTGCATGAGCGAGATCAGGTTCGAGTGAAACACAGGCGTGCCGGGATAGGCCAACTGCAACAGCACCATGCCGCTCACCACCTCGGCATCGCCGACGACCAACGCGCCCAGGGGAGTGGCCGGCGCAGTAGAGCCCATGGTCGGCATGGCCATGAAGCTGATGGGGATGCCCGCCTCGGCGTAGATCAGCGCCGTCTCGATGCTGTCGCCATCCTGCGCCAGCGGGGCGATGGTGCAGAAGTTGGCACAGATGGGAGGCCGTCGCCGCCGCTCCTCGTCGCTGCCGGCCACCACGGTCGCCATCTCGACGACGTAGGGCGCTAACTGTGGCGGCACCGTCATCCCGCCACGCACGTGCTTGAGCGTGTTGGTCAGGCCGGCGTGGCACTGGTGCAGCGGTGCGGTGAGGCCGTAATCCTGCGCGCTGACCAGCGGCCAGTAAAAGCTGATCAGAGGCAGGGCGTCGCACACCCGCGCCATCAGCGCCACGTCTGCTTTGCGCGAGGGGCGCAGTTGGCGCGTCTCCGGGTCAACTACATGCACGCCGGTCCCGTCGGTGCACAGGTAGGAACAACTGCCGTCCAGGAGCAGGTCAAAGCGCTCCTCGCGGCCTCCCAGCACGAAAGAGCGCGGCGCGGTGGACATAGCCTTTTCCACCAGGTCAGGCGGGATGCGGACGATCTCTTTATCCCAATCCACCCGCGTGCCGTGGTCGGCGAAGATCTCCAGCGCTCTGCGAGATGGAAAGTGCACACCAACCTCATCCAGGAGGCGCAGCGTACCGCCTTTCAAGGTCTCGAGCTGCTCCTGGGTCAGCAGCTCGCTCTTGAAGGGCGAGGTGAAGGGGATGATGTCGGGAGTCTCGGAATACATTTGATCTCCTTGCTACAATTCCTGCGCCACATCCCCCATCCGCGCAAAGCGCGCCCCACTACTCTGCGCGGCGTGCTGGATGAAGCGCTCCAGTAAGGCCAGGCGGTGGCCGCGCCCGATGACCTGGGGATGCATGGTCAGGGTAAAGACGCCGCTCTCCTCGTGCTCGACCAGGTAGTCGAACTCGCCAGCCCAGATCTCGAAGACCTTGGACGGGGCGGAGAGACCATAAGGCATGGACTCAAAATCGAACATGAAATGGGGCCAGTCGTCCAGGGAAAAGTCCACGGGAAATTCCCACAGGGCCACCTCTTGCCCGGCCTGGAGTGGCCGCTCTACTCCCACCTGATCCCCCAGTCGAGGATGGTAGGGGTGAAAATCGCCGGCGAAGAGGCTGGAATCGTACAGAAAGCCATACTCGATCAGCAAGGGCAGGGTCGCTGCGCTGTAATCCCACGACGGCGAGCGGTAGCCCAGCGGCGGATGACCAATGAAGCGCTCCAGGACGGTCATGCCCCGTTCCAGACTGCGCCGCTCCTCGGCGGGAGTCTGGGTGCTGGGATCCTCGTGGCCGTATCCGTGATGGGCTACCTCGTGCCCGGCGGCCAGGATCGCCTCAACTGCCCTGGGGAAGGACTCAGCGGTATGGCCGGGGATGAAGAAAGTGGCAGGGAGTTGGTAGTCCGCCAGCAACTCCAGGATGCGCGGCACACCCACCTTCGCCCCAAACTCTCCGCGCGACAGCATCGCCGGAGTGGGGGCGGGGTAGCCACCCAGCCAGACGCTGAGGGCGTCAAAATCGAACGTCAAACAAACTGTGTGGGGTCTCTCGTTTGGCATGGACTCAATCGGTCCTCAGCGACACTAATTGACAAGACTAGCGCCGGCTGAGTAGGCTCGGAGCGCAGCGGAGAGCCGTATCGAAGCCAAGCGGGTTGGCCAGGCAAAGCCGCTCGCTTGATTTCGATGTGCTGTGCTACTCAATCGGCGCTACTCAATCGGCGCTCGCTCCGGCAGCTCAGTACCTTAAGTTGACACTGATGGTCAGGCAAACACACTGTCTGCTTCGGCCACGATAGCTTCGATCTTTTCCTCGACGCCGGCAGGCAACGACGGAGGCTGATGGTTGTGCAGGATGTCCAGCGCCTCGGCGTGGGCCAGTTCCAGCATCGCCTTGCCCGCCGGGGGCCACACAGGCACGTACTCCCGCCTGGTGAAGTCACGGGTCTCGTGCTGATTCAGATAATGCCCGCCGACGCCGACGCGCTCGATCAGGCCGGCCTGGAGGTGCTCTTCGTCCACCAGGACCGGCTTCACCATCGTTTCAATCTGGTGGGCCAGGTGGTTGTCGAGCACCATCTTGTCCAGCGATAGGATCTGGGCGGACCCCAGCAGGCCGATGCTGTAAATCTCGTCCGCGCCGGCCAGGTAGGCCAGCAGGCAAGAGGTGGTCGCTTCGTAGCCGTACTGCGCGTCCAGTTCGTGGGACGATGTAGAGAGACCGCCCAGGTTCACCGTCAGGTTGTAGAAGCGAGCCAGGTCACGGAGTCCAAGCTGCAAGCCCTGCCCGTCTGCGCTGCCGCCGTAGCTGCCGGTTTGCATGTCCAGTTGTGAGGCCCCGGTGCCGTAGATGACCGGCGTCCCAGGACTGACCGTCTGAAACAGCACCAGCCCACTGAGGAACTCGACGTTGTGCAGCAGAATAGTGCCCCCCAGCGTCACTGGCGATGTACCGCCCGCCAGGGGCATCGGGTAGACCATAATCGGTACGCGCAGCCTGGCCAGCTCAATGCAAGCTTCGGTCATAGGCCCGTCGTGCATCAGCGGCGAGATGGTGCAGTCCACTGCCGAAAAGATGGGCCGGAACTCGTCGCTCCCCACAGCGGCTTTGGCCATCTCGACGATGAAGGGCACCTGCCCGACGTGCAGTACGCCGGTGCGCACGTGCTTGCTGGTGTGGGTGAAGGCCAGAGCAAAGTGGCGGATGGTGCGCAGGTGGGCCGGCACATCGTTGGCGGCGACCATCACGTTGACGATCTCGACCCTATCCAGAGCGTCGGCAAAGAGCAAGCCCCGTCTGAGGTCTTCCGCCGTGGAAGGGCGGCGTTGGCCGGTCTCCAGGTCAATGGCCTGGGTGCCCTGGCTGTCGGTGGTGTGGTGCGGGCGGCGGCCATCCAAAATCACGTCGCGGGCTGGGTCGCGGGCGCCCAGTCGTACCACCCTCGGCGCCTGCTGGAGTGCCCATTCGACCAGGTCACGCGGCAGGCTGGCCCAGGTGCGATCGTAGTCAACGGAGCAGCCCGCCTTCTCCAGTATCTCCAACGCTCGCGGCGTTTTGTAGTCAATCCCAACCCGTTCCAGCAGGTCGAGGCTGTGTTGATGGATTCGCTCGGCGTCGTGGCGGGTCAGGGTAGGTGTCAGCGATAGGGGCATGGCATTCTCAGGATTGGATATTAGAGATTGGGTATTGGGCTACCCTGACTCTCGGTCGGCGGCCTGGAGGATGCGAGTCAGCTCTGCCCGTTTGGCTTCCTCCAATGGTTCCGGCCGGTAATTGTCGAGGATCCAGGCCACCTTCTCGCGGGCGACCTCTAGCGGATCGCGGTATTTGCCGTCCGGGCCGATCTGCTGAGTCACGGACGGTTTCATCGCCGTGCGCATGTGCTTGCGGGTGTGCTTCTGGGCCAGGAAGTGCCCGCCGGGACCCACCTTGCCGATCACGTCCAGGGCCAGGGTCTCCGGGCTGATCTCCATATCCATGAGAGCGTACCTTGCCCGGTGATAGGTGTCGTCATCCAGAATGATCGCCTCAGGATACAGCAAAGTATAGGTGTCGCTTAGCCCAATCCCAGTCACCAGTTCGGCGCCGGAAAGGCCGACCGAGAAGGGGTCCAGGGTCACCTCCACCGCTGACTGCCAGGTGCCAGGCTCGCTGGAGTCGGTGCCGAAAGCGCCACCCAGCGTGGGCATTCCCCAATGGTGGGCCATCTCCACCGGCGCACAGCGGTGACGGCTATCAAGCGGGTAGCCCACGTAGGCGCCGGAGCGAGGGTCAGCCCAGGCGTGCATGAGCGAGTGGAAGACCGGCGCTCCCGGGCGGGCAAGCTGCACCAGCACCGTCGCACTGATGATCTCGGCATCGGCCATAGCCAGTGCGCCAGCATAGGTAGCGGGCGCCGTGGTGCCCAGAGTCGGCATGGCCAGGAAGCCGACCGGAATGCCCGCCTCGGCCAGGACCAGTGCTCCCTCGATGCCCTCTTTGTCCTGGACCAGCGGGGCGATGGTGCAGATCACCACCGAAAACATAGGACGGCGGCGCAGTTCATCTTGGTCTCCCGCGATCACCGTCGCCATCTCAATGGCGTAGCGGGCGAACCCCTCGCCCATCAGCGTCTCGCTCTGGACGTGCTTGACGGTGTTGTTCCAGGAGGCGTCCAGCTCGTGCAGTGGCGCCGTCTTACCATAGTCCTGGGCGCTGACCATGGGCCAGTAGAAGGCGATAGAGGAAAGGTAGTCGCAGACGTGGGCCATGCGCCCCACGTCTGCTTTGCACGAGGGCCGCCGCTGGCGGGTCTCGAAGTCAACGGTCTCCACGCCGCACCCATCGGTGGTGAAGTAGGTCACTCCGTCCTCAAGGTGAAAATCGCACGCTGGGTCGCGCGCACCCACCTGGAAGTAGCGGGGAACAGTGGCCATTGCCTTGCGCACCAGGTCTCTGGGAATCTTGACGATTTGGGTGTCATGGCTCACCTGGGCGCCGTGATCGGCCAGGATAGCCAGGGCTTTCTCCGATGGGAACTTAACGCCAACGTCTTCCAAAATCTGGAGCGTAGCTTCCTGCATTGCGTCCAGTTGCTCATCGCTCAGGAACTGAACTCTGAAAGCGGACCTGATTGGCTCGATAGTTGGGCGTTCGATGGACATATCGCTGTTCTCCTTAGAGGTTGATGGATGAGAAATCCGCAATCGCTACACCTCCCCCACCTGTTTCAGCACCTTGTGAGGGTCAAAGGCATCCCTTAGCCCATCGCCGATGTAGTTGATGGAGATGATGGTAAAAAAGATCATCAAACCGGGAAAGATGGCCAGCCAGGGATACTGGGTCAGGTGCGCCTGGGCGTAGTTCAGCAGGTTGCCCCAGCTCGGCGTGGGGGGCTGGATGCCAAAGCCCAGGAAGCTCAAACCTGCTTCCTCCATGATGGCGTACCCTAGCTCCAGGGTGGATTCGACGATGATGGGGCCAACGGCGTTGGGCAGGATGTGGCGCACCATGATCCGGCGGCTCGACACCCCGACGCAGCGCGCAGCGGTGACGAACTCCGTTTCGCGAATGGTGAGGAAAGATGCCCGCACCAGGCGCGCCACCGTCATCCACGAAAGCAAACCGATCACCAGGGCGATGGTTACCACGTTGTTACGCTCGAAGAGCGGTAGTTCGATCTCGCGCATAATAGCGCTCAGCATGATCAGGACCAATAGCGCCGGAAGGGACAATGCAGCATCGGTGATGCGCATCAGAACATTATCCACCCAGCCGCCAAAGTAGCCCGCCACAGCCCCAACCGGGACACCGATGGCCAGCGTGATCGCCACTACCAGCAAGCCGACCTTCAAGGAGATGCGGCCACCATAGAGGACGCGGGTCAACATATCCCGCCCCAGCAAATCGGTACCGAAAGGATATCTCAACGAGGGAGGTTGTCTCTGGTCGGGCATGCTCGATTTTTCTGGGTCATAGGGCAAGAAGGAGGCCAGGATAACGCTTAGCACCAGGATGATCAAGACGAGCGAGCCGACCATGGCTCCTGGGTGGCGACGGAATCGGCGCCAGACCATGGTCGCCATGCCTTCGGGAGGTCGTCCCTCCCAGGCTGCCCAGTTATTAGTACCGCGATTGTCCTGGCTGGCAAGAGTCTGTTTCATGGGCACTGTCTGCTAGTCGTAGCGCACTCGGGGATCGAAGTAGGCTACTTTGCTTATGGAGGGGCGTCCTCGCCCCGATTTCGTGACAGAACAGCCTTCGCACAGGGCGGGGACGCCCCTTGGTAGCAGTTTGGCGTATGAAGAAAGCGCAAAGAACGTCTGCGCAGCTACTTAGTCGTAGCGCACTCGGGGGTCAAAGTAGGCATAGGCAATGTCTGCCAGCAAGTTGGCAAAGATCATGGCGCCGGATCCAATGATCAGGATAGCCATCAGCACAGGATAATCGCGCCGCTGTGCGGATTGGTAATACAGCCGCCCCATGCCGGGCCACGAGAATAACAGCTCGACGTAGAGCGAGCCGGCGAAGATGTAGGGTAGATCCAGCGCAAACATCGTCACCAGCGGGATGGCGGCGTTTTTGAGTGCGTGTCTGAACATGACCACGCGCTCGGAAAGGCCCTTGGCCTGGGCGGTGCGAATATAGTCCATGTGGAGCACATCGAGCATGCTGGACCGTAGAAAGCGCGAATACCACGCCACCCAGCCCACCATCCCCATGGTGACTGGCAGGATGAGGTGCTTGACCCGGTCCCAGATTGAGAAACCGGCACCCAACGTCTGCATACCCCCAGAGGGCAGAAGCGGCTCGCCGGTAAACGGATTGTTCAGCCAGGCGTAGAAGACCAGAATCAGAATCAGACCCAGCCAGAACTCGGGGATGGCCTGCCCGACGAAGGAAAAGGTCGTCACGGCAATGTCGAAGATGGAATACTGCTTGACCGCAGAGATGATGCCAACCGGAATCGCCAGGATGAGGACGACGAAAAGCGTGATGACCATCAGGTAGACCGTGTTTAGTAGCCGGTCCGCGATCTCCTCCAGAGCCGGCTGACGGGTTTGGAATGAAAAACCAAAGTCCCCCCGCAGGATACCCCGGCGCTCGCCATGGCTTTCGACGATCCCATCACCATCGGCATCAATCCTCATCCAGTCGTTGCCGATCAGCCAGATCACATACTGTACTGGCAGGGGCCTGTCCAGCCCGAACTGACGCCTGAGGTTCTCGCGCACTTGCGGCCTGGGGCGTCGTCCGCTAATCGCGGCCACCGGGTCGCCGGGAGCGATGTTGACCAGCGTGAACAGCACAATGCTGATCAGAAACAGCATCGGAATGGCCTGAAGCAGGCGTCGCACTATATAATGTCCCATGTCACTCTCCGGGTTGGTAGGGTTGGTAGACTCAGTAGATCCAAAATTGCTCTGAGGGGATTACCAAATCCCCGACTTTGGCCTGGATCTGGCGATCCAGGCCAAGCAAAAGTGGATCTACTGAGTTTCCCAGTCTACCACTTACTCCACGACCTTCCAGTCAGCGATGTTCCAGGTAATCATGTCGCTGGCGTTGTCCACAACACCCAGGATTCGCGGGTTGTAGCCCGCGGCCTCCACCTGTACAAACAGCGGAAGGCAGGGCAGTTCCTCGTCCAGGATCTCGGCCATCTGGCAAAACAGCTCCTGGCGGTACTCTTCGTCCAGCGTGTAGGTCTCGTCCAGCAGGGCGTCGAACTCCTCGTTCGACCAGCGCTCCACGTTCCAGCCCATGTCGGGCTCCTGGGCGGCGCTGTGGTAGTACATCCACAGAAAGTCGGTGAGCTGGTTGCCGGCATAGCCATCGTCCCACATATCGAGGTCGAAGTTTCCATTCTGCTCGATACCGCCATCGTCGTAGGTGCCCCACAGTTGGCTCCCCTCGATGACGCCCAACTCCGTGCCGACGCCGACCGCGTTCAGGTCCTCGGCGACGAGCTGGTGGGCCAACTCCAGCGTCTCGCCCCACTCTGCGTAGACCAGGAACTCAGTGGTCATCACGTAGCCCTCGTCGGCGCCGGTGGTGCAGCCGTGACACTCGCGGATACCGTCACCGTCGGTGTCGGTCCACCCGGCCTCCTCCAACAATGCCCGGGCGCCGTCGGGATCGTACTCCGGCTGCGGGACGTCGCACACGTACGGCTCGCGGTAGAAGTCCGTCCATTGTGAAGTCATCATTCCAGAATCTCCCCAGATCCCGCGGACGATCTCATCCACGTTGATGGCCATGCGCATGGCCTGGCGAACACGCACATCGCTGAAGATGGGGTGGGGAGTCTCTATCGAGTCAATGGTTCCCCTCGCTGCCTGATTGGGCCACAGCCGCACCAGCCAGCGGCCAAAGGCGGCCCGACCGACTTCGACGTTCGGCGTTGCTTCGTACGCCTCGAGCACGGTCTGGAGGATCCAGAAGTCAACGTCGCCATCCCCCCCAAGCAACATTTGCTGGCGGACGGTCTCCTCGGGCACGATCTGGATATACACCGTATCAATGTAGGGCTTGCCCTCCTCATAGTAATTGGGGTTGCGGACAAAGGTCAGGTGATCGCCCACCTCCCACTCCTTGAGGAGATAGGGACCATCGCTCAACGGATCGCGGTTGCAGTCCCAGTTGCCTATGCCCTCCCCCTTGCAGTAATGCTCGGGCCAGATGGCACCATAGAACCCGCCGAACTGCTCCAGGTAATCCGGATAGACCGAGTTGTAGTACACCACAAAGGTATAATCGTCAATCTTCTCGACGCTGTCGGTGTAGTCCATCCCCGGCACCCACATGCCTGTCTCGGGGTCAGCCAGCGCGTTCCAGGTGAAGAGCACGTCGTCGGCCGTAACCGGCTCACCGTCCTCCCAGTAGACGTCCTCCCGCATCTTCCAGGTGACTTCCATCGTCCATTCGTCTTCGTCAATCACCACGCCACCGTTCTCGACCGTAGGCAGCTCGGCGGCCAACTCCGGGAAGATCTCGCCTCGCGGGCCGATGTCGGCCATGGCCAACAGGACCATCTCCGCCACCAGGTTCTCGTATCCCGTGTCGGTCAGCCAGTGGTTGAAGCTGGGCGGATCGGACATGGAGAGGATGGTGACACTCGTCGGGGTGCGCTTGGCGAGCTCGGTGTACTTCGCCGCCTCCTCGGCGCTGGGGATGAGGAGCTTCCAACCGGGATGGATCAGGCTGGGGTTCTCGACGTAGGCGAAGCTGGAATCTATGGCATTCCTGGCATTGCTAGCACCTACGATGGCCCAATAGGCCGGGCCACTGCCCAGATATTTCTCCGCCAGTGTCCAGAGGTTGTCGCCTAGCTTGACCGTGTAGGTCAGCTCCTCCTGGGCCGGCGGAGCAGCGCTGGCCGTACCCATCAAGGTCAACAGCATGGCCAGCGCCAGTACCAGATTGATCAGCGTCTTCTTAGACATTCTTTACCTCCTTTTTTGGTGTTTTGAAACTAACGCGAGAATCCAATGTCTTTGTGCGATAGCTATCCCCCCTTTCCCAACATCGAGGCTTTGGGAGAAACCAGGTTTTTCCCCAACTGAATAGACGAATCGTTGCTTTTGAAGCTCTCTGCCGCGCAAAAAGTAACATTGTACAGCAAAAAACCTGGTTTCTGAGCAAGCTATGCGCCGACGAGCTTCTTGGCTAGAGCGACCGCAGAGATGGCGTCCTCAGCATAACCGTCGGCGCCGATCTTGTCGGCCCAGCTCTGGGTGACGGGAGCACCACCGACCATCACTTTCACTTGGTCGCGGAGGCCGGCCTCTTCCAGGGCCTCGACCAGCCTTTGCTGCTGCAGCATCGTGGTCGTCAGCAGCGCGGAGGCGCCGACCAGCGTGGCTCCAGCCTCCCGGACCGCAGCGACGAAATCGTCCACGGGCTTGTCAATGCCGATGTCGGTGACCTGGAAGCCGTTGGCGGCGAGCATGGTCCCGACCAGGGTCTTGCCGATCTCGTGCAGGTCGCCCTCCACCGTGCCCAGCACTACCCGGCCCAGCACCTTCCGCTCTTGCCCCCCGGTCAGGGCTGGCTCCAAGACGGCCAGGGCAGCCTTCATCGCCTCGCCGCCGATGATCAGGTCGGGCAAGAAGTACTCACCGCTGGCAAACAGTTCGCCTACGCGGTCCATTCCCGGAGTAAGCCCTTTGTTGATGCAAGCTAGAGGATCGAGACCTTCGGCCAGCGCCTGCCTGGCCAACTCCTCTGCGTCCTCCGGTTCGCCATCTATCACTACCTGTGCCAACCTATCGAAAAGTTCTTCTGACATTTTGTCCTCCTGATAAATTTGTGATAAATTTGCCGCACCAGCCTGAAGAGCTGGTGCTGGATGGCATTTTTCTCAATTTACTACCTCCAGCGCCGCCTGTTCACGGCGGCGCTCAGGTACCTATCTCCCGCGCTGCGGCATCCAGGATGGCCCGCAACTCGGCCTGGGCCGCTTCTTCCAGCGGCTCAGGTTCGTGCTCCGCCAGGATACGGTCGAACTCCGCCCTGGCTCGCTGGCGGATGTCGGGCAGGGGTTTGCCATCCAACGGAGGCCGCGGCCGGGTCAATCCCGGCACCCACATCTCCCGCAGGTGCTGGCGAGTGTGCTCCTGGGCCAGGAAATGCCCGCCCGGCCCCACCTCGCCGATCACATCCAGCGCCAAACTATCCGCGCTCACGTCAATGCCTTCCACGAGAAGGCGATGGGTGTGGTAGATCTCGTCGTCGAAGATGATCTGCTCCGGCACCAGCAAGGTCGAGGCTTTCAGCATGCCCCCTCCCGTGACCATCTCTGCGCCGGCCAGGGGAACCATCAGGGTGGTGTAGACGCTATCCCTGCCCAGTTGCCAGGTAGCGGGCTCAGGGCTATCCATGCCAAACGCGCCGCCCAGCGACGGGACACCCCAGTCGTGAGCCAAGTGCACGGCTGCAGCATTGCACAGGTACTTCTCCGGTATGGCGACGATGTATTCAGCCGTGCGAGGGTCCATCACCGAAACCAGGATGGAGTGGAAGACCGGCGCGCCAGGGGCGACCAACTGCATCAACGCCATGGCGCTGACTACCTCGGCATTGGCCAACACCAGGGCCCCGCCCGGAGCCGCCGGTGCGCTGGAGCCCATGTTCGGCATGGCCATGAAGCCCACGGGGATGCCCGCCTCAGCGTACACCATCCCCGCCTCAATGCCCTCCGGGTCCTGGCCCAGGGGCGCAATGGTGCAAATCAGGACGGAAAGGGGAGGAGGCGCTCGCATCTTCTCCCTGTCGCCAGCGATGACCTCCGCCATGCGCACCGCGTACTGGGCCGGCTTCTCCCCCATGACGGTCTCGGTCTGCACGTGCTTGGCGGTGTTGTTGAAACTGGCATCGAGTTCATGCAGGGGAGCCAATCGCCCATAGTCCTGCGCGCTGACCATCGGCCAGTAGAAGGCAATCGAGGAGAGGTAATCCGCCACCCGCGCCATCCTGGCCACGTCTTCTTTGCAGGAGTGGCGCTGCTCCCCGGTCTCGAAATCAATGGTCAGCGTCCCGCACCCATCGGTTCCGAAATGGCTGCTGGTGCCGTCGAGGAGCAGATCCGTCCCCTCGGCCCGGCCGGACAGGGTGTAGGAACGCGGCGCGTGGCTCATGGCCTCCGTCACCAGCTCTGGCGGCAGCCGCACGATCTGGCTGCCCCAGTCAACCTGGGCCCCGTGCTCGGCAAAGACGCGCAGGGCTCGCTGGGAGGGAAATCGCACCCCAACCTGCTCCAGGACGTGCAGCGTGGCCGACTTGATGGCCTGGCGCTGCTCGGTGTTCAGAACCGCCAGGTGGAACTTGGGCTGGATGGGTTGGATGTTGGGCACGCTTCCTCCTGGAGAAACCAGGTTTTTGTGAAAAACCTGGTTTCTGAACTCACAACTCAAAGCGGAACTCCGCCCCCAGATAGCGCCTCACTATGCGCTCCAGCTCCGCCTCGACTGCTGCGGGCAACGGCGGCGGTTGGTGGTGGGCCAGGATGTCCTGGGCCTTGCGGCGGCAGATCTGCTCGACGGTCTCGCCTTTGGCCTGCCACGCCTCGTAGGTGTCGCGGCTGAGGATGCCAGGCAGCCAGTGCTGGCGGAAGGTTCGGCGGGTGTGCCTGGCCTTGAGGAAATTGCCACGCGGAGTGTTGGCCTTGATCAGCGCCACTTCTTCTTCGAGATCGTGCACGGTGATACCCTGCATCATGCGCCGCAGTCCGGCGATGAGCTCGTCGTCCAGCACCATCTGGGTGTAGGAAATGGACGAGCCCGCGTCAACCGCGCCGACCCCGTAAATGATGTCCGCGCCCTCCAGCAGCAGCGGAACAGCGGTGACGGCCTTCTCGTAACCGGCCTGGGCGTCTAGCTCCTTGGCATCGGTGGAAAGCCCGCCGCATACGGACGGTATGCCATAGTAGCGCGCCATCAGCGCGGCCCCGCTGTTGATCATCCCCCGCTCCGGCGCGCCCAGGGGCAGCAGGCCGGTGCGCATGTCCAGCACCGCCGACACGCTGCCATAGAGCAGGGGCTGGCCTGGGTAGAGGATCTGCAGAGCCACGATCCAGGCCAGGACGTCGGTGTTGATCACCACCAGCTCGCCCAGCAGCGTGGCTGGCGCCGAAGCGCCGCCCATGGCCATGCTGAGCAAGGTGATGGGAACGTCGTGCTCAGCCCAGCGGATCATGCAGCGCACGTTCTCCGGCGTGAAGTAGCCTGGGCTGATGGGGCAGTACAGCGTGGCGAAGTTGGGGTGGCCGCGGAAGGCGTCTTCTCCGCCTGCTACGGCAGCCAGCATCTCCACCGCCGCGTCCACCCGCTCCCACGACAGAGTGCGGTGCACCACCGGCTTGCCCGTGCAGCGCAGCAACTCGGCGATCTCCACCAAGTCGGAGCACTGGCCCTGGTCAGTGGCGGTGACGGTGGGGCGAACGACGTCCACCTGCGGCAGGGCATCCTGCAGTGTCACCAAGTCGCGCACGTCCTGGCGGGTGGCAGGCCGCCGCACGCCGGTCTGGAAATCAAACACGTTCACCGGCGTGCCAGCGCCCATGAAGCAGGGCCTGCCCTGAGCGTCGTCGAAGGGGCCACGCTCGAAGGGCGCTGGGGTCTCCCCAGCCCGGTCGTAGAGCTTCACATCGCGAGGCAAGCGGGCCAGGGCCGTCTCCAGCAGTTCGGGCGTCACCCGAACCATTTGCGACTCCCAGTCCACCGGGAAACCGGCCGCTTCCAGGTGAGCCAAAGCGTCCCGCTCCGGCACGCAGAAGCCCACCTCG
>CAZVCJ010000076.1:17327-19028 GCA_964625745.1 uncultured Anaerolineae bacterium
CGAAACCCTACCCCTCCAGTTGAATGGGGAAACTATGCCCCGCTCGTGGCGGCTCCGCCTCGCCCCAGCGGTACGACAGCTTGTACATTTTGAGAATCATGAAGGTCTGGGTGCGCTGCACGCCCGGAACCTGGTGCAGTTTTTGATTGAGGAAGGAGACGAAATGCTCTCTGTCTTGGCAGAAGACCTCTACGAACAGGTCGAATTCACCAGAGGCCATGAAGAGGTAGCTGACTTCGGGGAACTGGGCGAGCTGCTGAGCCACGGCGTCAATCTGCCCCGCCTGGACAGTGACCCCGATCATCCCCGCCGCGTTCCATCCCAGGAATTGCGGCTCCACGACGGCGACAACCTGCAGCACCCCACTCTCGGTCAGATTCTTGACGTGACGGCGCACCGTCCCTTCGGAGATGCCCAACTCGGCAGCGATATCGGTAAGCGGCATCCGCCCGTCGTACTGAAGCTGGGCGATGATAGCTCGATCAGTTTCGTCTAAGTGTCCCATGCCCTCGCCCTCCTTGCTAACGTCTGTGACGACCCTGTCGTATTATATCCGAATTTCGCAAAAAGGTCAAGTCTGGTGACGAATTATCATCCTGGGATGGGGTAGATTTACGAATTTCGCGATATTGTGGAGCAGAGACGTGTTTGCGGTGGGGGCTCGTCAAGCCGCTTGCGTCAATCGCCAGGTCTATTCACTGCGCAAGTCCGATCCAATTGAGCTTTGCTTTTTGCTGGATGATGATGAAGTATAATAGACACGAGAACACCATCCATTGTTGATTGCGGAGTAGAGAGGGGGTAGGATGATGAGTACCATCTACATTGAGCCTGTTCCAAAGACAGGCGAAGTGCTATATTTAGTTCAATCCGCTATCAAGAGCGAGGTAACGAGGCTTGGGCTCGCTCTGAAACTCGCCAGGGAGCGACTGGCTCCATTTGAACAAGAATATGGCGTCACCTCGGAACATTTCATCCCTACTTCAACCAGGTCAAAGCGATAGTTGATCCATACGCGGCCACCCGCTTTGTGCTGGATGCGAATGTGAGCTTCGAGATGCGCCCTGGAGGAGTGAGTGTAGGGAATGGTCTGAGGCCAACGTTATGCAGAAGTAGTGAAAGCCACCTGCGTCAATCGCGTCAGTGGCTTTTTTGTTGCCAAACTAGCCGAAATGTGCTATAGTTACTGGGCAAGTCGGGGGCGGCTTTTCGGCTTTGACGCCCTGTCAGCCAGTCGGATTTGGTGCGGGTTCGTAGCCCGATGGACAATTTGCAGTCGTAGGGGCGCAATGAGGAGGCGTTACGATGAAACAAGAGACAGAAGCAAAACTCCTGGGGCGATATATCGTCACGGACCCAAAGATTTGTCACGGCAAGCCCACATTTCGCGGCACGCGCATTTTTGTTTCAGATGTGCTAGAGATGGTCGCCGAAGGAGTGGTTTGGGAGACAATCATTGAGCAGTGGCATAATAGCATCACCCAAGAAGCAATCGCAGAGGCAGTGAAACTATCGAGTGAGGCATTCCTGAGGCACACAGACGAATTCGTCCTGGAGCCAGTTCCAGCATGAACATTCTTGACGAAAACGTGCGCGAGGACCAACGGAGTCTGTTGCAGGCGTGGGGAATTCCAGTTCAGCAAATCGGGATGGTTCACAATAGGTTGACACTTTGACAATCACATAGGCTTGACAACATCG
>CAZVCJ010000077.1:0-14112 GCA_964625745.1 uncultured Anaerolineae bacterium
CTCTCCGATGCCTCATTCAGCTTGCGGCGCCTGGCGACAGAGTGGCGGGAATAGGGCCAATCTACCTGATCACCTGGCCAACAAAAACATTGGACACTTGTCCAATACAAGACTCCCCGGTTGGCCAATGCGCCGGGGAGTTTTTTGTGTATGCGCCCAGGCAAGTTAGCAGTGTTGCAAGAACGGACAAGACGTGGTAAGATCATGACATCGGCTCGACTGAGCACCTCGGCTATGGAGTCGTGTTTTCGGCGCGTGATTTGCAGAGGGGTGGAGGGAAAGCCACCACCGCTTGATTCATCCCTTTCCTTATGCAAATTCAGGGTCTCCCCAATTGCGGTTTTATCCATCGTGATGTATAATAGTTAGGGAACAGACATGTCGGCCAGTGGGATTTGGCATGGATTCGTAGCGCACAAGGCAATTGAGCCCTGAAAGAAGGCAACACCAACAAATCCACCTAGATGGACAATGTCAGCAAGCAATACTTACAAAGTCTTTTGGTGTCCTGAGTGCAACGTTCCCCTTCTTGCCCCAACTTGTAGTGTCTGCGGGGGGCGCGGTTTTTATTGCGCTGCTGATCTACGCCCTGTTTTTCCTCTAGAGAGAAGATTTCTGGAAGGCCTATTGAACATTAAACTACCTCGAAATATCTACTACAGCTTGCGGAGGATCATATTCGAGGGCAGGCCGATTCTGAGGTTCACTGTGCAGGCAGGCAAGATTCGAGCCACAATGGCTGACTTGCCAAGCAATGGCGTTTCAAACCTTTCGTGGGGTGAGACCAAGAGGCGACTGATAGCAGCAAATCAGGAGATTCTGTCAGACCTCGTCTCAGAGGCGCAAGGTTTCATCCAGAGAACATATGTAGAACATCATGACAGAGAGGTCTTCACCTCCTTCTCAGGCGGCAAAGATAGCGTAGTTGTTGCTTGGTTAGTAACAGAAGCATTGGAAGGCTTTGGTGTCACCGTACCCCTGTTCTTCGCTGACACAACTATCGAATTGCCCGATACTTATGCATATGTTGATAGAATGCGGCAGTATTTCGAAATCATTGTGGAGAAAACAGATAATGACTTCTATGAGTTATGTGATATACTTGACCCACCAAGCAGGATCATCAGGTGGTGCTGTTCCTTGTGCAAAGCGTATCCTCTCAACAAATTCCTTAACCGGCTCACCAATGACATACTGGCATTTGACGGGATCAGACGTAGCGAGTCGAATAGCAGGCGGGATTATCCTAGGATATTTCAGAATCCGAAAGCAAAGCGACAACTGGCCGCACGGCCTATACTTCATTGGCCAACATTGGCTGTCTGGCTGTACATCTTTGATAAGGGTATTCCCTACAATCCTGCATACTTAAAAGGATTCGGTAGGGTGGGATGCCTTCACTGCCCATCGAATTCTAACTATGATGACCTTCTGGTGAAAACTTATTATCCAAGGCATTATGAAAAAATGGCTGCGCTCCTGTCAAAGTTCGCTGTAGACAACGACAAAGGAGACCCTCAAGAGTTCATTGAGAAGGAATATTGGAAGAGAAGAAAGCCTGCCAGCAATGACAGAATCACAGTGCAGGTAACTGAGATACGCCCTAATTCCTTCCTATACACATTCACCAAACCTATCCCTAGGGAAGTCACAGAGTTCCTCAAGATCATTGGGGATATTCGTATTGGGATTAACACTTTTAGAACCTGTACAACCAATCCGATGATGATTAGAGGTAACGTTGGTGGCTCTGAGTTGTTGGTCGATTTGCCAGAGAAGAGAACATACACTCGCCGAAAGCAAGTGGAGCGGCAGATTGAAAAGGCTCTGAATTGCATAGCTTGTGGAGGGTGCTTGGGCAAGTGCCCTAATGGGGCTCTCAGCATTTCCAGTTCACCGACAGGGGCACGTCGCCTCGTAATTGATCAAAACAAGTGTAGTCATTGCCTAAAATGCAACACCCTTCGCAATTGCGTAGTGATGTCTCACAAATCTGGTAGGGTTCGTATTGGACAAGTGAGTCAGTGAGCGTCCAGCTGACTGCACCGAAAGCGAGAAATGCCCATGGAATATGTAGACACAGTATCAGAGGCCGTTGACGATGAAACGCGAGAGAAGCTATTAAGCACCACGAGAAGAACCCCCGTGTCTGTCTTTGAGGGTTTCGTTGGAACCAATCTGCTAGCGCATTGGCATCCGCTGCCGAAGATTGATCAAAAAGGGAAGGAGTGTTTTGCTATAGATGGTTCTTCTGGGATCAGACGTCTAGCGGATGGTTCGCACCTTATTGTGGTGCGGGCATTGCTGGTTGGGAAGCAAGGGATTGTGGACCGTGCGATGAGAGTATTTGTCGTCCCTGCGTATGAAGAGGGAGACTTTGTTCGAAGATATGCAGATATGAGCATGGAGAAACTGGAACAAGAGCTAGCTATCAGAAACATTGACAAATTCAAGGACAAAGTGCTGTACTTTGACGGTTCGCTCTACGGGAAGATTGTACAGAGTGTTTGGTCTGTTTATTACTCGACCCGCTTTGAGGAGGACGAGGATGCTCCAGATGTGATATTTGCTGAAGAGATTCTCGAATTATTCGACAAGGCAAAACACAACATTACTCTGATCGGCATCTCAAAGACTTCGAGAGCCGCCATCTACAGTCACGTTTTTCTTAACGGTAATGCCCCCAGACAAAAACGAGCAAGCAGAAGAAAGATGACCGTGGCTGATATGAGCGCGATTTACCGATTCATCCGGACGGCGGGGTATACGACACCCGTTAGGCTTGGCAAATATGGGATAGACGAAACAAGGTTTAGCGTGTCGGATCAATCGAGCGAGAGGGCTAAACAGCTTCTTCCCTATCTGAACGCGATAAAGAGGTTGCCCATGATGGTGACGTTCTTTCTACGTTATTCGCCAGACACCTTGCCAGTTAGAGTTGATGCTCCTTGCTGGCTCTGGGGCCTTGACCAAACCATAGGTGATCTGTACTGTGAACTGGATGTGCAGATTGATCTGGAAACCGTGCTGGGTCAGATTCTGTACAATTACGCAGACGATAGAATATACAACATCTTTCTATGGGCAGCCGATGAGGAAGTCCGATTAACGAGACAGAGGCTTGATCAGACTCTGGAGATCATTGGACAACAGTTGGGAATTTCACTGGAGCTTGACCGAAGCCAGCGTAGATTCTTCGGATAACTTGCAAGCAAGGAGGTTACGATGGAAGTGAAACAATTGGCCCTGCTCTTCGAGGAAGAAGAGGAAGAGTCTATTGGTGAAATCATCGGTGAGGTCACGACGCAGGACATAGAATTCGTCACCGACAAGGATATAGCTCCAGCTCGTTTGGACTATGTCGTCATTCCAAACTACCACGAGCGAAAGGAAAAAGGAACAGTCAAGGTTCCGGTGCTTGCACAGATAACAGAACTTCTCAGCGAATCCTCGATCTTGCAGAAGCCAATAGGCTTTGAAGCCGCACGCCGCATTCGAGAGCAATACAGCTTCCCCACTCGAATCTATGGACAAGCCAGAATATTGGGATATGTGGACCCGGATGATCACCGGAAGATCAGGGTTCCTCGTAGCACGGCTCTACCTGGGCAGCCGATTTACCACGCCTCTGATGACCAACTGAGGAACTTCTTTACCTTCGACCTGGGTGATTTGGGAGTGACTGTTGGCAGTCTGATCAACCGTTCTGGCGTTCCAGTAGAGCTACATCCAAATCAGTTTCAGCGCCATCTGGCCATTATCGGTCAGACCGGGGCGGGGAAGTCGAATCTAACAGGTCTGATCATTGAGCAATTGCACAAACTGGGCGCAACTATACTCGTTTTCGATCCAAACAGCGATTACGTGAGAGCAAGATTCCTCTCCGACGGTCAGCCCAATCCTCTGGCGGATTGGATCAACATCTTTCGAATGCCTGGCGCTTCATCAAGGTTCGATAAGGGTCAAATTGGCGATGTGGAGGAATTTGCTTTCAAGTATGCATCTCTATCAAATGACCATAAGGCATCTCTGATTGGAGTCAGTCGTCCCATGGTCAAAATCAGACAAGCCTTGAACTGTGCTTTTAACAGAGCTAGGGCTATCAACCCGAATTATCTTCCCGAGGATGTGTGGGCTACCTTGGAACAGATGGAAGCGGATGTGGAAGAGAAGCCGAAGAAACCTGACCTAAAGAACATCTCAGCAAAGAGTATAACCGATGCAAAGGTACGATATGAGCAACTGCTATCCCAGCAGATTTGGAAACCAACAGGCATAGATTTTGACGGCCTTCTGAAACCGCAGGCGCTCTCAGTGGTTGATCTTGCCGGTGCCACCAAGAAGCAAATTGATGTCACCGTTTCGATAACGTTGAGGAATCTATGGTCGCTGGCTATGAGCGGAGACCTCAAATACCCTTTGTTCTTATTCCTTGAGGAAGCTCATAATCTGATTCCACGTTCACAGACAGGAGGAAAAGGGGCTACAAGCGATGGTGAACTCAGTTCAGCTTATTGGATTAGAAGAATAGCGGCAGAAGGAAGAAAGTATGGGATTTACCTAGTCTTAGTGACTCAACGACCAAACAAGATCCACCAAGATGCCCTGTCAATGTGCAACAGTCAAATCATAATGCGACTAACGAATACATCAGACCAGAATGCTGTTGCGGATGCATCAGAAGCATTGTCGAGAGAACTGCTCAACGATCTGCCCGGCCTCAATGTGGGCGAAGCCATAGTGCTTGGCCCTATTGTCCGCAGACCTGCGATTGTAAACATCACCCAGCGTGCAACTGCTGAAGGTGGAGCTGATCGAGACGTAATGGCCGACCTGGAGAGAGCGCGAAAGGCTGCCAAAGGAGTTCAAAGTCTGAAGCCTTCAAGTACGACTATGAAGAAAGCGGAGCCATCAAGCCCAATAAAGGTGGTGCGACCGACTCAAGGAGACAAGAAGTAGGAGCAGAGAAGATCAAGGAGGAATGTGATGAAGCTCGTCCACATATCGGACACGCATATAGGCTTCTCTAACTACTACCGAAGAGATCCAGCCACAGGGCTCAATCAAAGAGAGGTAGATTTCAGGAACGCCTTCAAGCAAGCAGTTGACAAGATCGTTGAAGACATCCGACCCCACATCGTGTTGCATACCGGCGATGTTTTTCATGGGATCCGTCCAAGCAATCACAGCATTGTCTTCGCGATGGAGCAATTCAAGAGGATAACCGACGCGGGCATTCCTGTCGTCGTAATTGGCGGGAACCACTCTAGCCCCAGATCACGGGATGTTGGTCATGTACTCTCGCTGCTTCGGTTCATTCCGAATGTTCATGCTATCTATGACGAATACGAAGCGATACGCTTCCCGGATCTGAGCCTTGTGGTGCACGCCATTCCTCACTCTGCGATAGCCAATGAGAGCTACCCTGAAATCAGCTTGCAAGAAAGCAAATACGAAGTCCTGATGATTCATGCCGCAGTACATGGAGTTAAGCTCTTCTCAATGAGAGATTTCAACGAGCAAGTAATACCGATTGGAAGTCTGACGGAGTACTTCGACTACATTGCCCTGGGGCACTATCATGAACATGCCCAGGTGAAGCCCAATGCCTACTACGCCGGCTCATTGGAAAGAGTCAACTTCAATGACTTAGGACAAGACAAGGGCTTTTGCGAAGTTGACTTGGATACTCAAGAGCTTAAGTTTCATCGTCTAAACATTAGACCGATGCTCGAACTCCCGCCGATTGACGCCACAAACATGACCGGCGAGGACTTGGCGTCGGCTGTTAAAGAACTGTTGACTGAACACGACATTGCCGACACAATTGTGCGGCTCAGGGTCGAGAACCTGTTGCCGGCGACATACCAAACGTTCAACAGGTCTGAGATTGACAGCTTGTTTGCTCCAGCACTGCACAAACAGATTGACTACTTGCAGGTTCAGGAAGAAGGGTCGCCAGATACCACTGAGACTGCCACCATCGAACACTTGTATCGCGAATTTACTGACTTTATGAGTCACTACGAGGGATCTCTAGATAGAGAGAGACTGACCAGGTTGGGGATTGGGTATCTACAAATTCAGGACGAAGGGGAGGAATAGTGCAATGCGTCTGGTATCAATGCGTCTCAAGAACTTCAGGAAATTTGTGGATCAGTCGATTGAGGAGTTCCCCGACGGGCTTGTGGGCATAATTGGTGATAACGGGGCCGGGAAGTCATCTATTGTGGAGGCCATCGGCTGGGCAATCTATGGCGAGATTGGGGGCGCGAAGGACAAAGAGGGAATACGTAACCTGAACGGCGATCCAGAGGGAGAATGTCGGGTAGAGTTGTGTTTCGAGTTGGATGGTGATAACTACCATGTTGTACGTAGCATGGATGCCAAAAACAAAATCGTTGCATGGGTCGAAGTCAATGGCAAGGAGCACGTCAAGAAAGCAGACGAAAGAGCAACCGACGCCACGAAGTTCTTGACCCGTCAGCTAGGTATGGACAAGAAGACCTTCTTTGTGAGTTTTGTGGCAAGACAAGGCGAACTCAATGCTCTGGCTAGCGAAAGACCTGAGCAGCGAAAGAAGCTGCTGACCCGGATGCTTGGCGTTGATAGGCTAGACACAGGGATACGAAAACTCACTCAAGATACAACTCAGCAGAAGAGATTGGTTCAGGAACTAGAGCGGCTGTTGCCAAACCTTGACGCTCTTGAAGCGGAACGGGATGAACTGAAGGATGAGCTTGATGGTTTGGAAGAGCAGGAATCAGGGGAGCTAGGAAAACTCCGATCCTTGAAGGAGAAGCGAGAGAAGCTAGAAAAGACGCTCAATGAGCTAAAAGGGCAAAAGGAAGATTACGAGAACTTGCAGCGACGTAAGGCAAAGGAAGAAGGCCAACAAGGAGTCTTGCTCACCCAATTGCAGCAACGAGAAGACAGGCTACTTGAATTGCAAGGGAAAGTGCGGGAGCTTTCAGAACTAGCGGAGAAAGTTGCTGAATACGATGAACTTCTGGAAGAGAATGAGCATTTGCAGCAGTTACAATCGAGGCAAGCACTCAAGGATCAACTGAGACATTCGAAGGACAAGTTGCAGAGTCTTCGTACGACTATCTTGGCCTTAGAAAGCTATCTGGCTGACCACGAGGACGTTCCGCGACAGTTAGAGCAGAAGGAAAAGCAAATCTCCGATCTAGATCGGGAGATCAGAACAACGGAAAGCAATATTACTGAGAAAAATACTATCCTGAGAACCACAGAGAAAGAGCGAACCGATCTGGAAACCCAAAGAGATGAGATCGTCGCCCTCGGAAAGTATAGTCCTTGTCCAAAATGCACCCGGCCACTGGGCGAGGACTACAAACGAGTTGTCGGGGACTGCAATGGGGAAATCGAAGATAAACTGAGCACTGAGGAGCGATTGAGATTAGGATTGCATCAGCTTCAGTCCTCCCTAGAACACTATTCTTCAAGCAAGCTTGGCTTGCAATCCGAGATAGACAACTTGGAAGAACTCCAGGTGACTGTGAATGGCAAGAAGAAAGAACTTCAGATTAGACAGCAGGAAGAAAAAGAGTTATCCCATCAGGTTGAATCATTAGATGTGGAAGTTGGAGCAGAGTTGCACGTTGAATACAACCCGAAACGCCATAATTGGGTTCAGGGTCGTTTGGCAATGCTTAAACCTGCACATGATAGAGCTTCCATTCTAAAAACGGAGGTCAGCGAAATTGATCAGGTAGTAGCGGCCATCAAGAGACTCGAACGGGATCTGGAGGAGGTCAAGCAGAGGATTTTAGGCATTGGCCAGGAAGTCTCCGCACTGGGTTTCTCTCCGACGCACTATGTGGAGTTTGAGGGGAAATACGATCACGCTGTGCAAGATGCGCATGACCAGGAACTCGCACTGGAGAGACTACGAGGCGAGCAGGGGAAGCTGAGGATAAGAATCCAAGGTAAAGAAGAGGCGATCCAGAAAGGCAAAAAGGACCGTGAGGTGTACAGGGAACAGCATACACAGTATCAGTACATGAATGAATTGGGGAGACTCTTTCGAGACTTGAGGGCTAACTTGGTAGACAGAATAAAGCCAACCCTGTCAACTAATATGAGCCGGTTGGTTGGGGAACTCAGTGACGGAAAATATACAGTCGCTGAGCTGGACGATCAGTACCAGGTCCAAGTGCAGGATGGGGGGCAACTGTTCCCTATCGAGCGTTTCTCCGGAGGCGAGCAAGACCTGATAAACCTGTGCCTGCGACTTTCCATTTCGATGCTTCTGACAGACAGCTCCGGGCCAGGCCCTGGTTTCATCGTTCTTGATGAAATCTTCGGGAGCCAGGACCAAAAGAGACGTGACAGGGTGATGGAGACGATCAGTAAATTGAGGGCGTTGTACAAGCAAATCATCCTGATCACCCATGTGGACAATGTCAAAGATATGATTCCCAATGCGATTGAAGTGGTTGAGCACGAGGATGACAGAAACAGCACAATAACGCTGGACTACCAGCTCATGTCGCCCTGAGACCTCGCAACGCAGAACCAAATACAGAGGAGAATGCAATGATGTTGACGAATTCTGAAGGTTTGAAAACCCTGATCCAGCAAGCTGCTCGCGATATCGTGACGACAGCCAGCTATAGAAGCTCCTTGGAAACCAAGGGGAAGTTAAAGCCAGATGAAGAGGGCTATATCTACCACGAATTGCACGATTTCCTTTCTGCCGCCGTTGACCGACTTCAGACCAAGCAAAAGACTTTGGCCATCGGCTCGAAGAAAATCACTGTGTATCTAGCGCACAGCGAAGACTCCGAATCATTCTCTGGTGTTGGGTTGATGTATGAGATAGCAGAGGACCAGAGATTCGTCGTGCTTGAATACAAACGGGCGCAGAACGGCATCTTCAAAGTTGACAAGCAGCAAATGGAGACCCTGATGGAGAAATTCTGCTACAGATTGTGTTGGGTACGTCCCTGGAGGCAGCAGCACCCCAGAGAGACACCCAGGCTCAACGGCCTCTGCCCAGCTTATTACGGCCTCATCGATGAAACTGAACAACAGACGACCAACTACATACCCGCTTGCTATGTGGAGAGTGTCTACAAACAAGAACAAAAGAGGGAGAAACAAAGGACTTTTAGCTTTCGGGTGGATGATCTCGAACAGTTGATCCCGCGACAAGAGTTCGTCACTTTATTCGCCCATTGCTGGATTGGAAGTAGCAATGTACTTGATGAGATGATGCGAACACAGTCCCATGAGAGAATATTGTGGGAATATTGTCACACGATTCCCAGTCTTGTCATAGTGGCGCAAGAATCTGCAAAGGGGTGAAAGGAAAGAAGCCGATTACGTAAATTGCAGTAAAACACCCACAAATCGTCGAACAGCCAAGGTTGTTGAGTAACTGGCGGTCCTGCCGTGATGCCGCAATTAGGGAAGGAGAAACAGTCTTATGAGCAACAGCGATATCATACTTGAGTTCTTGGAGGAGAATCACCCAGGTGAGTACTGCGATGATTGCATATCAAGCCAACTCGAGATAAAGCCTCGTCAACAAGTCAACCAGATCGGCAACAGACTGATGAGGCAGGGTGCTATCAGAAGAGAGAAAGGTCTGTGCGTGGAATGCCACAAGCACAAGACCATAAACGCATTCAATACACCTGTGCTGGGCACTTCGCGCGCAGGGCTTGTGAAGGAACCTGCCGTTTCGTACAAGGTGCAGGACAGCCTGAGCGATAGCCTGATTGACGTAGAGAAGATACGAACGAAGATCGTGCACATGTGCCATGAATTGTGGAAGAATGAAAAGGGTGTAGACGTACCAAGAAGCATCTCCAGGGTGATCAACATCCTCAAAGATGAGAACCTGTTGCCACGGCATCAAGCCAATATGATGCTGACGCTGTGCAACCTCCGCAATGTCTATGTTTATGAACGTCTTGAAATGGGGCATAGCGAGAGAATCATTGCCACAGGAGCCTGGGACATCGTTTCACAATGGTGGGAGCGAACAGACAGAGGGATGAGAAGCAACTGAGGCTGTGCCGCTTAGCCCCTGGCTGAGGCGCCCTGAAGCTATCATCTGCTAGCCGCCGAGAGTCTGGTCGTGGCAACTACCAGGAGGCTGAACAACTGACCCTGAAGGGAGGGGTAGCTATGCGTGTGTATTCGCGTTACTCGGTCTACATTCAGGCAATGCTAATCAATATCCTTTGGGAGGTTAGGACAGATGTCTACGATGGAATTCGTTTCAAATCTAATAACTGATATCATCTCGCTTCAGTGGCTTATCTTCTTAGTTTGGTTTATTCGGCATTTCAGAAAGGAGATTTCTTCACTTTTCGAGGTTCTAAAGGCTAGGATGAGCAAGGTCGAAATTGGTCCGTTGGCCGTTGAGTTTGAGCAAGAGGCGCAGGATATCACTGTCTCGGGCATATCGAAAGCCGTCGAGCAGGCTCTTCTCTCAGGCAGTTTGGAAGATAGGTCAAAAGCTGCCAAAGAGGATCTTCCCAAATTGAGTGCAGCACTATCTCCTGGCCATCGAGTCGTTGGCCCAATTGAAGCAGAAGCCATTCGGAAACTGCGTCTTGTCTGTGATGACATCAAAGACACAAGTGAATGGATTGATGACTACATCTTTGTATCGGGAACTTATGGCTATGGTGTAGGACCTGCTGAGTCATCCATAATGGCACGAAAAGGATGGATTGAGATCTCAGGAAGTAAAGTGCGTATAACTGAGGAAGGACGGAGGTTCGCTAAGTCACTGTAGAATGGTTAAATAGGCAAAAACTCTGCACTGTATTCCAAAAGCCACGGCCCCAACCATGAATAACACGACCAACGATCTTCCCCAGTCGTGTTTTCGGCGCATAATCTGCAAAGGTCTGAAAGAGAAAAAGCCGCTTGTGTCAACCGCACAAGTGGCTTTTTGTATGTGCCAAAAGAATTGATCACCTGACCAACAAAAAGATTGTACACCAGGCCAATACGAAAATCGTCCGGATGCCTATTGCGTCTGGGGGATTCTTGTTGTATAATGAGCTAGAGAGATTGGACACTCGTTTCGACCGTCATCAGCGAGAACAAGGAGGAGAAAAGCGATGAGAAAGAAACTACTGCTTAGTGTTTTGGCGCTCGCTTTGCTGCTGGCCAGTTGTGGTCGGCCAACTGCATCACCAACGCCCACGGAGGTGGCAGCGGAACCAACGGCCGCAGTCGGACCGACCCCGGAGCCGACAGCCGTCGAGGGCGGGGTCATCATCAAAGAAGCGATGGTTGAGAGCATTGAGATCCTGCTGCTGGAGTCGTTCCCGATACAGGTGCACGTTGTGGCCCAGGGCAATCTGCCCGATAGCTGCACAGAGATTGCTGAGATAACCGAAGAACGGGATGGCGATACCTTCCGGGTCACCATCACCACCTCTCGACCTGCGGATGCGATGTGCGCTGCCGTGCTCGTACCGTTCGAGGAGACGACCTCGCTCGACGTGGTGGGCTTGCCAGCGGGGGTCTACACTGTGAACGTGAATGGGGTGAGTGACACCTTCGAATTCACAGTGGACAATGCGATGGCTGAGCCGCTGGTGGAGCCGCGCCAGGAATACGTCCCCACATTTGAACAGGCCTCTTGCCCCTTCGACGTGCCCGAAGGCGCCCCCGTCGTCTGCGGCTTCGTCGTCGTGCCGGAGGATCACAACGACCCCGCTGGCCCCACCATCCGCCTGGCCGTCGTCATCCTCAAAGACCAGAGCGAGGAGCACCAGCCCGACCCGGTGATCCTGCTATCTGGAGGTCCCGGTGAGAAGACCGTGCATAACGTGCCTGCCCTGGCGCAACTGCTTGCCCCTGTCCATCCCAACCGCGACCTCATCCTCTTCGATCAGCGCGGTGCGGGCCTCTCGGAGCCGGCGCTGGAGTGCCCGGAGATTGTGCAGGTAGCGTTCGACCTTCTGGACGAGCCAGACCCCGACGTCGCTCAGCAAGTGGTTTTCGACGCCGTGATGGCCTGCCGTGACCGGCTGGTGAGCGAAGGCCACAACCTGTCGGCCTACAACACCGTCCAGAACGCCAGCGACGTGAGCGCCATCCGCATCGCATTGGGCTACGAGCAGATCAACCTGTGGGGCGGATCTTACGGCTCATTGCTGGCCCAGGCCGTCATGCGCGACCATCCGCAGGGCATCCGCAGCATGGCCATCAACTCGGTACTGCCGCTGGAGAAGAGCTTCTTCGTGGAGGCATCCACCACCACCGCCAACGCCATCATGCGCCTGCTCGACGCCTGTGCCACCGACGAAGCCTGTAACGATGCCTACCCTGACCTGCAAGAGGAGCTTTTCGAGGTCATAGACCAGTTGAATGAGGAGCCGGTTCCCATCACTGTCATGAATCCCCTGGACGGTCAGAGCTACGACGCCATACTAACCGGGGATGAGGTGCTCAACAACCTGGTAACATTTCTCTACTTCACGCAGATCATCCCCGTTCTGCCGCAAGCGATTCACGATGTGCATAACGAGGACTATGGGCTGATGACCCAGTTGAGCAGTACCACCCTGGCGCTCCTGGAGCTTACTAGCCGGGGGATGATGCTTTCCGTGATGTGCACCGACGACCTGATTGGTCGGACGCCGGAGGACCTGCTGAACATCATGGCAGCCTTGCCTCGGCAACTGGTAGGCAGTGCGGACCCAGAGCTCGTAATCGAGTACGGCATCTTCGGCATCTGTGAGAACTGGCCCGTCGAGGAGGCCGACCCGTGGGTCAAGGAGCCGTTGGTCAGTGACGTCCCCGCTCTGGTGCTGACGGGCGAATTCGACCCCGTCACGCCGCCAGAGTACGGCCAACTGGTGGCCAGCTATCTGAGCGACAGCTACTTCTTTGAGTTGCCAGGCATGGGCCACGACATCCTGGTCGCCAGCGAGTGCGCCCGCAGCATCATTGGCGACTTCATCGCCGACCCCACCCAGGCGCCCGACGCTTCCTGCATCGCCGAGATGAAGGAAGTCGCCTTTGACCTGCCAGGCGAAGCCGGGAAGGTGGTGCTGGAGCCAGTGATCTACGAGGATAGTGGCTTCAGTGGCCTCTTGCCCGCAGGTTGGACTGATGAACTATTGCCCCGGAATTACCGACGTGGTCTCACGGCGCTTGATCCGACCACGCTCGTGCAGGACGCTATTCCAATGACTGCTGACGAGTTATTTGGTTTGCTGGCCAGGCAACTGGGACTTGATCCCCAACTGGAGAGCGTCGCGAGTGCCGAGTCAGGCAGCTTTGTGTGGGATTTCTACTCATTCGAGTATCAGAGCTATCGGGCTGACCTTGCGCTGGCGGAGGATGGCGACAAAGCATACTTTGTGTTGCTGATCTCTCCACCAGATGAGCGCGACGAGCTGTACGAGACAGTGTTCCTGCCCGTTGTGGATGCGTTGGCGCCGATAGAGTAGGCGCTGCTCCAGCGGGCTCGAATAGAGATTTCAAGGGGGTGTTTCCCACTTTGGGGCGAGTTTTATCGTAAACGCAATTGCCCTGGCCGATGTGACAAATGGCGCGCTTTGTGGTATAATTTAATGAAGTACGATAGCGCGATAGGGGGACACTGATGAGGTACAAATGGATTGCTTTAATGGGGCTGTTGATCGGCATCCTGCTCATCGTGGCTACGCCGCCGGAGGGTCAGGCAATCATGGCGAAGATGAGCTATCAGGAGAGCGCCACCGCAACTCCCACCCCTACCTCCACGCCTGTGGGTGTCGGCTGTTACGAGAACACCGACCCCAGCATCGTCTTCGACGGTCCCTGGAACACCGGCAGCAACTCTCACGCCAGTGGAGGCAGCTTCGCCAACTCCAGGTCGGCCGGCGCTACCGCCTGCCTGGCCTTTGAGGGAAGCGGTGTGCACTGGTACACCCTGACCTACCCCAGCCGTGGTCATGCCAACGTCTACGTAGATGGCTCACAAGTGGACACGGTCAACAACTACTCCCCCACGCTGCACTGGCAGGTGGTGAGAGAATACAGCGTGCCCTGGGGAGCCCACACCTTCTGCGTCGAGGTCGTGGGCGACGGCTTCATTGACGTGGACAAGATCTGCGTCACGGCACC
>CAZVCJ010000077.1:14212-18569 GCA_964625745.1 uncultured Anaerolineae bacterium
TCGAGGTCGTGGGCGACGGCTTCATTGACGTGGACAAGATCTGCGTCACGGCACCCACGCCGACGATCACGCCGACGCCAACCGACACGCCAACCAGCACAACGACGCCAATCGGCACTTCGACGCCAACGTGCACGCCTGCTGACACCCAGACACCAACCAGCACTTCGACGCCAACCGACACGCCTACCAGCACAACGACGCCAATCGGCACTTCGACGCCCACGTGCACGCCCAGCATCACACCGACGCCCACGCTCACGCCTGTGGGTGTCGGCTGTTACGAGAACACCGACCCCAGCATCGTCTTCGACGGTCCCTGGAACACCGGCAGCAACTCTCACGCCAGTGGAGGCAGCTTCGCCAACTCCAGGTCGGCCGGCGCTACCGCCTGCCTGGCCTTTGAGGGAAGCGGTGTGCACTGGTACACCCTGACCTACCCCAGCCGTGGTCATGCCAACGTCTACGTAGATGGCTCACAAGTGGACACGGTCAACAACTACTCCCCCACGCTGCACTGGCAGGTGGTGAGAGAATACAGCGTGCCCTGGGGAGCCCACACCTTCTGCGTCGAGGTCGTGGGCGACGGCTTCATTGACGTGGACAAGATCTGCGTCACGGCACCTACGCCAACGATCACGCCGACGCCAACCGGCACGCCTACTGGCACGCCAACGCCAACTGACACGCCAACTAGCACACCAACCGACACGCCGACGATCACGCCGACGCCAACCGACACGCCAACCAGCACACTAACGCCCACGCCAACCAATACGCCAACCATCACACCAACGTCAATCGCTGTTGTCTGGATTGACCCGCCGGAGCAGACAGCCTACCTCAGCGTAGGAACCTTCACCATTGATGTAGCCATTGCCGACGTGGTCAACCTGGCGAGCTTCGAGTTCACCCTGGTCTTCTCTCCAACCATCGTGCACGTGGCGGCAGCAGAGTTGGGCTCCTTCCTGGGAAGCACGGGACGTAGCGTTGGCGTCCTCGGCCCTAACACCAACAACGACGCGGGGACGGTCACCTTCGGCGCTTTCAGTTTTGGAGAGCCTCCAGGGCCGGATGGGTCGGGCGTACTGGCCACGCTCTCCCTCTCGCCCCAGTCTGTGGGAGAAAGCAATTTCCACCTGCAAAACGTGCAATTGGTGAACACCATCCCGGAAGAGATTCCCGTTGGGGCGCAGGATGGGCGCGCCACGGTGCTGGAGGCGCATCTTCGGCGACCTCAACTGCTGCTCCCACTGCAGGAAAACCTGCTGAGGGCCTGGGGCAGCATCCTCGCCCTCTTTCAGTAGCTCAGGAGTCAGGAGAATCACCAGGAACCCCATTAGTAGCGGAGAACGACAATGTCTGGAAATAGATACCCAGGCATCGTCTGCCTGCTCGCCCTGATCGTGACCCAGGTGAGTATCCCTGAGGTCGGCGCTACAGCGCCCGATACCAGGGTGAGGATAGAGCCTGCGGAGTCGGTGGTGAGCCTGAATGAGACCTTCGTCGTACAAGTGATCATTGAGGAGGCTGGCGATCTGGGAGCCTTCCAGTTCGATCTAACCTACGACTCATCCATCCTGGAGGTGACGGAAGCAGTCCTGGGCGACTTCCTGGGGAGCACGGGACGCTCCGTGGCTCTGGTTCCCATTGGGCCTGAAGTGAATGATGCGCAAGGAAGGGTGACTTTGGTGGGCTTCAGTTTCGGCAGTGGGCCGGGGCCCAGCGGCACGGGCGTCTTAGCTGCCATCACCTGTATCGCTCAAGGGGAGGGCAGCACCGTCCTGGGATTACAGCAGGTCGGGGTGCTGGACACGGCGCCTGGTCCTGGTGTTCAGTGGGCCACGGTGGAAGACGGTCAGGTCACGGTAAGGGGCGCAGCGGCGCCGACGCCCTCAGCCACAGCTACCCCTGAGGCAGCAGCCACCGCCACCCCTGGGCCAGCAGCCACGGCTACCTCTGGGCCGGCAGCTACAGCCAGCCCTGGGCCGACGAATACACCTGAAGCAGTGGACACCCCCACCCCGTCAGCTACTGTCCCGCCTCCGCCGACGCCCATGGTCACCAGCCCCGCAGCAGAAGCGCCCACCGAGACTCCGTCGCCCGCACCCTCGCCCATGCCTGGCGTCAGCACCGAGCCTACCGAGGCGCAGCCGACGGAAGCGACCACGCCGCCGGCTGCGCCCACCGCGGAGGCCACCCAGACGCCCGCCGCTGCTACAACGGCCTCGACCTCACCTCCGGCCACCCTGCCTCCTCCGTCCCCCTCGGCAACCCCGGCGCCATCGCCGACCCTGGCGCCCTCGCCGACTCCACTGGCCGCCATACCTGTGCCAGCGACGACAGGCCGGTCGGGCGGGGCTGTGCTTGGTCTAATGCTGGCTGCTTTGGCAATGACAATCCTGGCCCTCTTTGTCCTCAGCCGCAGGCCAGGAGACTGATCGAGAAAAAGCCATCACGAGAAACACCTGTATTCAGATAGCCTTTGACAGGATTCACTACGATTCTTTCGAGGGCCGAGGTAAGTGAAGGGAGGAATTACGATGAATGTAAGGCTCTTTCTTTCAGGTAGAAGGCTGGTAGCTGTTTGTACCTGCCTGGTTCTTTGCACGAGCTTGTTTTCGCTTCCCACTGTCCTGGCCATCCCTCTTGCAGCCACATCCCCTTTGGATGCGGCTGCGCCGGCGGAGACAGCGCCCAACTTCGAGGAGATTCGGCTGACCGAGGAGGATAACGGCCGCCTGACAGGCTGGGGTGAAAACAGCTATATGTACATCGGATATGAGATTTCCCAGGCGGGCCGTGCCGACAACCACGTTATCTACAGCTCTGATGATCCGCCACCGGACATCGAGGTGGCGCCGACATCGTTCGAGCCAACGACCTCGCTGAGCAGAACCACCACCCAGGTGCTGACTATCGAGAATGTGGGCGCAGGGGATTTGCACTTCAGTATCAGCGAGAACTACGTCATAACCCCAACCGGCGCTGTCTCCGGTGGGCCAGACGACTATGGCTACACGTGGGTTGATAGTGATGAGCCTGGCGGCCCCGCATACGACTGGGTAGAGATCAACGCAGTGGGCACCGCTCTGTCATTGGGAGACGATGCTTATCAGGAGGTCAGCCTGCCATTCACCTTCAACTTCTACGGACAGGACCAGACTACGGTGAAGATTTCCTCCAACGGATATCTGACCTTCGGGAGCGATGTAGCACCCGGCTATACCAACAGACCGATACCTGATAGTGAGGAGCCCAATTATTTCATTGCTCCTTTCTGGGACGATCTGAACCCACCTTATGGTTTGGGAGCAATCTTCTACTACTATGATGCATCTAACCAGCGTTTCATCGTGGAATACGAGGCGGTGCATCACTATCCGTATGGGGATCCTGAGACCTTTGAGGTGCTCCTCTATGCCGATGGCGCCATCGTCTATCAGTACCAGTCGGTCTCAAATGCCACCAGTTGCACCGTGGGCATTGAAAACAGCGCTGGCTCCGATGGGCTGCAGGTGGTCTACAACTCCAGTTACCTTCACGATGCGCTAGTCGTGAAGTTCCTGAACCCCATTGATTGGCTTTCCTTCGATCCCGATTCGGGGACGGTTCTTCCTTCTGATTCCACTGCTGTCACTGTGACGTTCGGTGCAAGCGAGTTGAGTATGGATACATACGAGGCGTTCATTATCGTCTCCAGTGACGACCCAGATGAGGGAGAAATAACTGTTCCAGTGACACTGACCGTAGCTGGACCTTGTACAGACCCGCCCACTACTCCCTACAGCCCCTCACCCGCCGATGATGCCACAGGCGTGTCCATGAACGCTGACCTGACCTGGTCTGGAGGGCACCCTTGCCCTGGGGAGGCGGTGACCTATACCGTCTACTTAGACACCTCCGATCCCCCGACGAACACACTGATTTGCGACGATGTGTCCGGTACCACTTGCGATCCGGGCACGTTGAGTTGCGAGACCCACTACTACTGGCAGGTGGTGGCCAACGGGTTCAACGGTCCCAGCAACGGCTCTGTCTGGGACTTCACCACCGGACCTTGTATAGACCCGCCTGCTACTCCCTACGACCCCTCACCTGCCGATGATGCCGCGAACGTGTCCATCAGCGCTGACCTGACCTGGTCTGGAGGGCACCCTTGCCCTGGGGAGTCGGTGACCTATACCGTCTACTTCGACACCTCCAGTCCTCCGACGGCCACGCTGACCTGCGGCGACGTGTACAGTACCACCTGCGATCCGGGGACACTGGGCTACGACACCCACTACTACTGGCAGGTGGTGGCCAACGGGCTCAATGGTCCCAGCGACGGCCCTGTCTGGGACTTCACCACCGA
>CAZVCJ010000078.1:0-14049 GCA_964625745.1 uncultured Anaerolineae bacterium
GACAGGAGATCGTTGAAGAGCTAGGCTTTGTGCCATTACAATAATCGAAACAAACAAGGAGGAGATCATGAACGAGGCCGATATGTTAGATATGATCAAGAAACGCCGCAGCATTCGCAAATACACCGGTCAAGTGGTGACGGACGAACAGATACGGCAGCTCCTGGAGGCGGCCATGGCTGCACCCTCGGCCAGCAACATTCAGTCCTGGGAATTCGTGGTCGTCAGGGACCCCGACCTCAAGAGGCAACTGGCCCAGACCCACACCTGGAGCCACATGGCCGCCGATGCCGCTGCCGTGTTCGTGGTATGCGGCGATGAGCGCGCCTCCCACCACTGGGTCGCAGACGCCAGCGCAGCCACGCAAAACTTGCTCCTGGCGGCCACAGCTCTGGGTCTGGGTGCCGTCTGGGTGGGCATCTACCCCGGCGCCGACAGGGAGGCTCGTGTTCGTCAAGCCCTGGCCATTCCAGAGGGAATCCACGTCCTCTGCCTGGTGCCCGTTGGCCATCCCGCTGAGAGCAAGCCAGCCCGAACCCAGTATAAAGAGAGCAAGGTTCACTACGAGGGGTGGTAACACGGAGGAACACGGAGTCACGGAGGAATACGAAGACACGGAATTTCCGTGCTTCCTCGTTCTCCGTGTTTCCGTGTCAAGGTTTGGATCACGGAGTCACGGAAGGTACGGAGATACGGAACTTCCATGCTTCCGCGTTCTCCGCGTTTCCGTGTTCCCAAACAATAACTTGCCAAGGAGGCAGCGAAATGACAACCGACTACACCCACTCTCACAAAGGCTACGACTTCGGGGAAGAGACCAGCAAGATCATCGCGGCCTGTATCGAAGTGCACAAGGTTCTAGGGCCCGGATTGAAGGAGGTAGACTACCAGCGCGCCCTGGTCTACGAGTTTCCGGCCCACGGCCTCGACTTCAGCCGCGAAGTAGAAACCCCCATCTACTACAAAGGCCACAAGATCACCACCAAGAGAGTGGACTTCGTGGTCGGCGACTGCATAGTGGAGATCAAAGCCAAACGCGAGTTCGATCCAGAAGATTACATGCAAACCCTGGCCTATCTGAAAGCAAGCGGCCACAAGGTCGGCTTGTTGATCAACTTCGGGCGAGAAAAGATCGAGGTGAAGCGTCTGGTGAATTAGAACGGCGAGCAGAGAGAGAAACGGAGTCCTGAAACACGGAGTCACGGAAGAATACACGAAAACACGGAACTTCCGTGTTTCCATGCCCTCCGTGCTTCCATGTTCCCGCGCTCTCTGTGTTAAGGTTTGGATCGCGGAACCGCGGAAAAGCACGGAGACACGTAACTTCCGTGCTTCCATGCCCTCCGTGCTTCCGTGTTCCTAAACCTGAGATCGAGGTAAAGCGCCCGGTGAACTAAAATGGGTGGGGAACATGACCACTAAAGTTGGCAAAGAGAAAAAGGCCAAAAAGTTCAACCTCGTCGAATTCACCATCGAGAGCCTGATCCGAACGGCGGGCATCTCGGCCGTCGTCTTCGTGGCCCTCATCTTTTTCTTCCTCATCCGCGAGGGAGCACCTGCTTTCATCCGCGTTCCACTGAGCGAGTTCTTTGGCAGGCGTTGGTACCCCATCTTCGATATCTACGGCACCCTGCCCCTGATCCTGGGGTCCCTGGTGGTCACGGTGGGCGCGGTGGTCATCTCCCTGCCCCTGGGCCTGGCTACGGCGGTGTTCATCGGCGAGATCGCCCCCGACTGGGCCCGCGAAATCCTCAAGCCGCTGATCGAGGTGCTGGCCGGCATCCCCTCGGTGGTGTTGGGCTTCCTGGGCATGGTCGCCATCGCTCCTCTGGTGCGGGAGCATCTCGGCGCCCCCACCGGCCTTACCGCCTTCACCGGCTCGCTGATGCTGGCTTACATGGCCCTGCCCACCATCATCAGCGTGGCCGAGGACGCCATTGACGCTGTTCCCAAGGACTATCGCGACGCGGCTCTGGCTCTAGGAGCCACTCACTGGCAGACCTTATGGCGGGTGGTGACCCCTGCCGCGCGGTCGGGAATCATTATCGCTGTGATGCTGGGTATTGGGCGAGCGATCGGGGAAACCATGACCGTGATGATGGTCACGGGCAATGCGGCGCGCCTGCCTTTGGGACTCGATGCCTACTTCAAGCCGGTGCGCACCATGACCGCCACCATCGCCGCCGAGATGGGCGAAGTGGCGCAGGGCAGCACCCATTATCACGTTCTGTTCGCCGTGGGCATCATCCTGTTCCTGATGACCTTCGTCGTGAACGCCATAGCTTCGATAGTGGTCATCCGTGGAGGTCCCAGGCGAGGTGGGAGATTAATGGGATGAAGGAAGAAGATGGGGAGATTTAAGCGGGCGCCATGGAGAAGCCAGCGATCAGGAAGTGCTTATCGAAGGCAAAAGCAGTATCAATATCCCTTTGGCGCATGAGGGCAAAGCTCACGGCGTCGGTGTAGCTAAGGTCATGATCGCTGTAGCGGCGGAGGATATCTTCGGCTTCTACCTCTAGCTCCTCCGTAGATTGAACCTTCTCGATTCGAGGGCTGCTTCTGATGCTCTCCAGGAAAGTGATGGCAGCAACATGATCCAGGGCTTTGCGCAGGATGATGTACACCTCGGCTACGACCAGGTTTGTGGTAACGAGCCGGCGATAACGTTTCAGCAGATCGGGGTACTCCCTGGCCGCCCTCTCGTGGTACTTGTCGTCCTGGTCAGCCAGGGCTACCCAGGCCCCGGTGTCCACAAATAGCTCCCTGGCCATCAGAGGGTCTCCTCTCTGGTGAGGGCGGCGAGGTAATCATCGTGCTTCGAGGCCATATCCTCTCGCCCCGAGCGACCCAGCCCGATCACCTGCAAGGCAGGATCCTCATCCACGGGCAACTCCGCCAGGTAGTGGTCAATGGTGCGACGGATGAGTGCCGCGAGGGAGATGCCTTCCCTACCCGCCAGGGCTCGTAATGCCTTATCCTGCACAGGCTCAAGATAGATTTGAATTGGCTTCTTAGCTAAAGCTCTCATGTTCATATCCCCTCCATTAATGATGTGATCATATTATACATCAAATTAAGCTAATGCACAAACCTATCACTCAACAGAGAAGCTCCGAATGTCACGTCAAACCACCGAAAAGCTCGCCTTTGCCACATTGACCCTGTTGGCCATCATCGTCGTCCTCCCCATCGTCCTGGTCGTGGTCTACATCGTCGTCCAGGGAATAGGGGCCATTAATTGGGAATTCATCAGCGGCTTCCCCCGCAGCGGGATGCGCGAGGGCGGGATTTTGCCGGCGGTCATCGGCACGGTGTTGCTGACGTTTGGCGCCGCCATCGCCGCCATCCCCCTGGGCGTGGGAGCGGCCATCTACCTGGCCGAATACGCCCGCGACAACTGGCTGACCCGCGCCATCCGCCTGGCCATCATCAATCTGGCCGGCATTCCCTCGGTGGTCTACGGCCTCTTCGGGCTGGGGATGTTCGTGCTCTTCCTGGGGTTCGGCACTTCCATCGTAGCTGGCTCTCTCACCCTGGGGCTGATGACCCTGCCGGTGGTGATCAGCACCGCCGAGGAGGCCATCCTGACCGTGCCCCAGTCGTTCCGAGTGGTCAGCATCTCGCTGGGCGGCACCAGGTGGCAGACGGTGCGGGAGGTGGTGCTGCCCCAGTCGTTGCCGGGGATCATCACCGGCATCATCCTGGGCCTGGAGCGGGCGGCGGGCGAGACGGCCCCCATCCTATTCACCGTGGCTGCCTTCTACCTGCCCCGCGTGCCCCACTCCATCTTCGACCAAACCATGGCCCTCCCCTATCACCTTTATGTCATCTCCACTCAGGTACCGGGGATGCCACTGAGCGTCCAGTATGGCACCGCGCTGGTGCTGCTGGTCCTCGTCCTTTCCCTTGAGGTGACAGCAACCATCATCCGCAGCTACTTCCGGCGAAAGAGGCAATGGTAGTTTCTTATTATGAAACCTATCAAAATCCAGGTCAGCGATCTCAGTGTCTACTACGACGGCCACCGCGCCCTCAATGAAGTCACTCTGTCCATCCACGCCAACGAGATTCTGGCCATCTTCGGCCCGGCCCACAGTGGGCGCTCTACCTTGTTGCGAACCTTCAACCGACTCAACGATCTCATTGATGGCGTTCTGATTGATGGCCAGGTGTTGCTGGATGGGGATGACATCTACGCCCCCAGCGTTGACGCAGTCGCCCTGCGGCGCCGGGTGGGGATGGTCTTCGCTCTGCCCATTCCCTTACCCGGCAGCATCCGCAGTAACATCACCTACGGTCCTCGGCTCAGCGGCGTGCACGACAAAGGCCGCCTGGACGCAATCGTAGAACGAACTCTGCGTCAGGCGGCCTTGTGGGACGAAGTCAAAGATCGCCTCGATGAGCCAGCCGCGGCTCTCTCCGGCGGTCAGCAGCAACGGCTGTGCATCGCTCGCGTTCTGGCTTTGGAGCCGGAGGTCATCCTCCTGGACGCCCCTACCTCTGGGCTAGACCCCATCTCCACGGCCAAGGTCGAAGAATCGCTGCAGCAACTCAAGAACGACTACACGATCGTCATCGTGCCCCATTCCGTCCAGCAAGCGGCCCGAGTGGCAGACCAGGCCGCTTTCTTCCTCGCGGGAGAGCTGGTCGAGCACGGGATTAGCCACGATATCTTCACTAACCCCAGCGACAAGCGCACTGAGGACTACATAACCGGTCGTTTCGGATAACCTTACTCTTGTTCCGCTGGCTCTTCTGCGTTCAGCCAGCCACGCAAAGCGGCCTTGATCTTGGACTCCATTTTCCGGCCGACGGTCTCCCACTCGTCATCGGGCTCGGCGCCAGCCCACTTGCCGACGGCCTCCTTTGTGCGACCTTCCAGCCGCTCCCCGATCTCCTTCCAATCGGCATCAGTCCCAGTTCCGGCCAGATCAGCCAGCTCGACCCTGATTTTGTCTTCAATCTTCTCACCGATGGCATCCCAATCATCAGTAGGCTCGGCCCCTGCCAGTTTGCCGATCTCCCCCCGGATCTTCGCCTCGATCCGATGGCCAGTATCCTCCAGTTCCTTGGCCGTTTGCCTCTGTACATCCTGCTCAGTCATGCTCCCTCCTTACTTTTCGTTTTATGAGTATTGGCTCGTTGCCCGCTACCACTCCTCCCACTGGCCTCGGCTACGACCCAGCGAAAACAAGCGCACCAGCAACAATCCCGCCACGAAGCCGCCGACGTGAGCAAACCAGGCTACGCCACCCATCTGCGTCATGCCGAAGGCCAACAAACCATTGAACAGTTGCAACACGAACCAGAACCCCAACACCAACAGCGCCGGTAGTTGGGTCATACGCGCGAAGTAGCCCAGGAAGATCAGCGTCTGGACTCGAGCATTGGGGAACAGGACGATGTAGGCTCCCAAAACACCGGCTATGGCCCCGCTGGCCCCGATAGACGGTGTACGAGAATCGGGGCTGGCTAGCACCTGGGCTGTACCAGCGATTACCCCAGTCATCAAATAGAAAACCAGGAAACGAAGCCGTCCCATGCTGTCCTCGACGTTGTTACCAAAGATCCACAGATAGAGCATGTTGCCAAAGATGTGCATGAATCCCCCGTGGAGGAACATGGAAGTCAGGAAGCTGAAAGCGACCGCTGGCCCGAAGTTGTGAGTCACCTCGAAAGGCACCACACCCATAGTGTAGAAGGTCTGTTCCAGCGTCCCGCCTGCCTCGACCAGCAGCTCGTAGGCGAAAGCTATTATGTTAACGACGATGATGCTGACCGTGAGAACAGGGAAACGGCGGGTGGGTATGAAATCACGCAGTGGTAACACATCACCCTCCTTTGTTGCGGTCAAGGCGTTCAAAACCATCGGGCATGGCGGCTCCCTCCAGGTTGGCCCCTTCCAGGTTGACTTCTTCCAAATTGGCTCCTTTCAAGTCAGCCCCTTCCAAATCAGCATCTTTCAGATTTGCTCCCAACATGTCGGCCCCTGACAGATCCGCACCGACCAGGTTAGCTCCTATCAGGCTGGCGCACACCAAATCAGTTGCGGACAGATCGGCACCTTCCAGAATGGCCTCCGTCAAGTTGGCCCCTCTCAGATTCGCTGCGGCCAGGTCAGCCTGGGTCAGGTTAGCCTCCTCCAGATTAGCCATCGCCAGGTTGGCCCCCGCCAGACGGGCCTCTACCAGTACAGCTCCGGCCAATTGAGCTCCGGCCAGATCGGCTCCCTCGAGATCGGCCCCTGTCAGATCGGTCTTTCCCAGGAGAGCTCGCGCCAGGTTGGCGTAGGGAAGCGACATGCCTCTCAAATCGGCGTTCCTGAGGTCGGCCTTCACAAAAGCCCTCGCCGCCGTATCCCTCAGTATTTGCAGGACTCCCTCTCTCGATAGTTTTCTCAACTCATTGGCCACGTGTTGGCTCCCTATTCGGTCGGTTCGATTTCTGTATCGGACTCCACCTCCAGAGCGGGCAACGCTTCCAGACCATGCTCTGCTTCCACATCGTGCTCTGCCCCCGCATCGAGCTCCGCTTCCAGTTCGAGCTCCAGCTCAACGTCGGCCAACCCTTCGACAAACCGTCGTGGTGAGCTTGTCGAACCATCAGGATACCACTCAGGTTCAGGTGGAAGTGGATAAGGTTCCGCACAATAGGGGCAGATGTCCCATCGCATCAACATCAGCCGACCACAGTGGGGGCAAGCCTTCCTCAGCTCGGTATGGCAAGCGGGGCAAATAATGAAATCTGACTCGATCCTATGCTTGCACTCAGGACACACCGGCTTAGCCTCGGTGATATCCTGTAGCAAAGCTTCCTCTTCCAAGGTCCTCGCGTAGGCCTCCGACAGAGTCTCCTGCGGACGAAGGATGAGGTAGATGAGCAAACCTAAAGGTCCGAAGATCAAGACCACCAGAGAGGCGAGCAGTTGGGCAAAGATGTCCCTGGACCTTACGCGCATGTCGCGGAAGGTCCAAATCACCAGGCTCACCCAGAAGGCTGCGGTGAAAGCACTGATGAAAGCGACGATAACCAACAGGATTGTCCCGATGTCCTCAAGTTGTGGCATGTTCAATCTGCTCCTTTAGAGTATGTTGATAGCGACACACAAGTATTATACCACCTTCCTCTCTTTTTGTCACCTGGCAACTTTGTTTTGAGTTGCCCTCTTCAAGTAGACCAACAGGATTGAGATGTCAGTCGGGTTGACGCCTGATAGGCGGGAGGCCTGCCCTACGGTAGCTGGCCGAAACCTCTTCAGTTTCTCACGGGCCTCGTTGCGTAAGCCTACCGGAGTCTCGTAGTCAAAATCGTCTGGGATCGGATATTCCTCCAGCCGCTTCGCCCGTTCCACCTCCCGCCGCTGCTTTTCGATGTAGCCCGCGTACTTGGCTTCAATGGTCACCTGCTCAATGGCCTCAGGAGGCAATGGCAGATGACCGGGGACAAGAGCTTCTATCAACTCATAAGTCACCTCCGGACGGCGCAGGAATTGCACGGCATTGACGCCATCGTCCAGGGCATCGAAGCCGCGTGCTGCCAGTTTGCTGTTGATTTCCTCCGAGGGCGCTAACCACGTCTTGTTAAGCCGCTCCAACTCACCCTCCACGGCCTCTCCTTTCTCCTTCACTGCCTCATACCTTTCCCGCGGTAGCAGTCCGACTTCGTAGCCGATGGGCGAGAGGCGCAGGTCAGCGTTGTCCTGACGTAACAGCAGCCGGTACTCGGCGCGGGAGGTCATCATGCGGTAGGGCTCAGTGATCTCCTTGGTCACCAAGTCATCAATGAGGACGCCGATGTAGGCCTGGTCGCGCCTCAGAATGATAGGTTCTTTGCCCTGCACCTTGCGAGCAGCGTTAATGCCGGCCATTATCCCCTGGGCAGCGGCCTCTTCATAGCCCGAAGTGCCGTTGATCTGCCCGGCGTGAAATAGCCCTTCCACCCGCTTGGTCTCCAACGAAGCCTTGATCTGATCAGGGTACACACAGTCATATTCGACAGCGTAGCCCGGCCGCACGATCTCAGCCTCCCGCAGGGCAGGGATGCTATGCAGCATGGCAAGCTGCACATCGTAAGGCATGGCGGTATACATCCCCTGTACATATACTTCTGTGGTGCGCCACCCCTCCGGCTCCAGGAAGAGCTGATGGGAGTCCTTATGAGCGAAACGCACGATCTTCTCCTCGAAAGAAGGGCAATAGCGCGGCCCTACTCCCTCGATGAAGCCTGAGGCGATAGGCGAACGGTGGAGGTTCTCACGCACGATCTGGTGCGTCTCCTCGCTGGTGTAGGCCAGGTAGCACGGTATTTGGGACCGCCAATCGGTTTGGTGGGGGATGGGATAGATCGGATTAGGTTCCGGATGCTGAAAGTTAGAAGTTGGCTGACGGAAGCTAAAATACAACGGGGTCTCGCTGCCCGACTGTGGGGTAGTCTGCGAGAAGTCTATGGTGCGGGCATTGATGCGAGGCGGAGTATTGGTCTGAAGGCGGCCCAAAGTGAAGCCCAACTCTCGTAGCGAGGCAGACAGGCCATCGGCCGGGAACTCACCAGCCCGCCCAGCGGGAAAAGTGACCTCGCCTGTCATGATCCTTGCTCCCAGGAAAGTACCAGTTGTAAGGATCACCGTCTGACCCCGCCACTCAATGCCCAGGTTAGTGACCACACCCTTGACTCGTGCACCTTCTACCAGGAGCTTCTCAACCAGGCCCTGTTTGAGATCGAGATTCGGAACCATCTCCAGGGCATTCTTCATGGCCAGGAAATAGAGCCTCTTGTCAGCCTGAGCGCGAGGTGCGCGCACCGCTGGCCCCTTTGAAAGGTTAAGCATGCGAATCTGGATAAAGGTCTGGTCGAGGTTGTGGGCCATCTCGCCGCCCAGGGCATCAATCTCTTTAACCAGGTGCCCTTTAGCGGGCCCTCCAACGCCGGGGTTACAAGGCATGGTGGCGATAAGATCGAGATTCATCGTCACCAGCAACGTCCGACAGCCCATCCGGGCTGCCGCCATAGCCGCCTCGCAGCCGGCGTGCCCCGCTCCAACCACGATCACATCGTACATAAACACCTTCCCGTCCTCGATCTGGTCTAAGTATAGTACACTCGGCCTTATTTAGCAAACAAGACAGCCAGGCATTCGCCAACGTTTGGCACGGAGACACAACTTAACATAGTCGCTTTGCGACTTAACATAGTAAGATTCAGACTTGACATATTGTTAAAGCATAGTATGGCCTGGATGTGCCCCACTCTCGCCTTGACAATCGTGAATATCTCGGTTATAGTTCAATAAACGCGGCTTTTGTGGCAAGAGCGAGCTCAGCAGAATCGGGCATGGGACATTCTTCACTTCAGTCAACGAAGCCCCAGCCGAGCCGCAGAGATCTCACACCAGGAGAGAGAAGGAGGAACCACATCAATGAAGACCACACCTGAGTACCATCCTACCATCAAAGACTTGCCCACAGGAGAACGACCCCGGGAGAGGTTGAAGAAATACGGAGCCGGCTCCCTCTCTAGCGCTGAGCTTCTGGCCATCATACTGCGCACTGGCATGGGCGGGGAGAATGTCCTCAACCTGGCTGCACGGCTCCTGGCCAAATTCGGCGGCCTGATAGGTCTGGCCCGCGCCAGCTTCAGTGAGCTTTGCGGAGAGAAAGGCATAGGGGTGGCTAAAGCAGCCCAGCTAAAAGCAGCGATCGAACTGGGGCGAAGGCTACTTATCGCCTCTCCTGAGGAGCGCCTTCAGGTCAAGTCTCCAGCCGACGCGGCCAACCTGATGATGATAGAGATGGGTATGCTGGAACAAGAACACATGCGTCTCATCCTCCTGGACAGCAAGAACTATGTCTTGGATACCCCCACCATGTACGTCGGCAGCTTGAACACATCCGTCATCCGTGTCGGTGAGCTATTTCGGGAGGCGATCAAACAGAACTGCGCAGCCATGATCGTCGCCCACAACCATCCCAGCGGCGACCCCACCCCTTCGCCTGAGGACATCGCAGTAACGGAACTCATCACCCAGGCTGGTCAGCTATTGGACATTGACGTACTGGATCACCTGATTATCGGCCACCAGCGTTATGTTAGTTTGAAAGAAAGGGGGCTAGGATTCAAGTGATCTCTAAGAAAAGCAGATTGGTGGGAAATTGAGGTCAGTACAAACGCCGAAAAATCTAAGCAAAAAAAGGGCAACTAAGCTGGCTCTAGCCATGGCCTTGCTCCTCGTCCTGGTGAGGCCGACCAGGCCCGTGGTGCCCCTGGGCCCCCAGCAAGAGGTGGTAACCATCAATCCCAAGATGGGCGTTCACATCCGCCTGACCGATGAGGTAGAGGAGTGGAAGGTCAAGCAGACACTCTCGATGGTGCGGCAGATGGGCGCGCCCTGGATCGTGGAGTACTTCCCCTGGGCCTACTACGAGGGCAAAAAGGGGCACTTCAACTGGAGCCACCCCGACGTGGTGGTGGATCACGCTCGGGCCCAGGGCCTGACGGTGATCGCCCGGCTGGGCTTCGTCCCCGAGTGGGCGCGGCCTGAAGACACCATCACATCTTATCTCGATCCAGAACATTATGGCGACTTCGGCGACTTCGTCCACGCCTTCGTGACCCACTTCAAGGGTCGCGTCCAGCACATCATCTTATGGAACGAGCCCAACCTCAGCCTGGAGTGGGGATACCGCTCCGTGGACCCCGAAGGCTACACCGAGCTTCTTAAAGTGGCCTACACCCGGGCCAAGGAGGCCAATCCACAAGTGCAAGTCCTGGCCGGCGCCCTGGCTCCGACCCTGGCTCCAGAGGGCGATCCAGAGGGCCTGAACGACCTGGCCTACCTCCAACGGATGTACGACGCTGGGGCTAAGGACTACTTCGACATCCTGGCCATCCACGCCTACGGTTGGACGTTCCCCCCCGACGATCCCCCGGCTGCGGACAAGGTAAACTTCGCCCGCGCTGAGCTCCTCCGCCAGGTGATGGTGGCCAATGGTGACGGCGACAAAACATGCCTGATCACCGAGGGCGGCTGGAACGATCATCCCCGCTGGACCAAGGCCGTGCGCCCCTATCAGCGCATCGAGTACAGCATCCGCGCCTACGAGAAGGCTCTTGAGTGGGACTGGTGCCAGGCGGTCTGCCTGTGGGCCTTCCGCTACCCCCGGCCAGCCAAGGGCTACGCTGACTACTTCACCTTTGTTACCGTGGACTTTCTTCCCAAGCCCATCTACTTAGAAGTGCAGAGCTACGCGCGAGGTGAGAGGGAATGAGGAAACTGGTAGGAAGCAGGCGCGCACTTCTGGCAATCCTGGCCCTGGCAGTCATCGCTCTGGCGGCCTGGTTCGTGCTGGCGCGGCTGGGCAGAATGGAGGACGAAACCTGGGGGCGGATACAGCGAGAGGGGCTGATGCGGGTGGGGATGGATGCCAGTTGGCCGCCCTTCGAGTACATTGACGAGTCAACGGGTCAGATCGCCGGCCTCGACGTTGACCTGGCGCGAGCCATCGGTCAACGCCTGGGCGTGGAGGTGGAGTTCGTCAACGTGGGCTTCGAAAGCCTCTACGATGCCCTCTACGTGGGCCGGTTCGACGCCATCGTTTCCGCCTTGCCCTACGATCCCCTGCTGTACGGGGACGTGGCCTATTCCATCTCCTACTTCAATGCCGGGCAGGTGTTGGTGGTGCGGGCCGATGAGACAGAGATTGGCGAATCAGCGAATCAGCGAATCAGCGAAACGAATGACTTGTCTGGGAAAAAGTTAGGGGTAGAATGGGGTTCGGAAGGTGATGTCATAGGTAGGCGGCTGGAGAAGAAAATCGAGGATTTGAGCCTGGAGAATTACATGACTCCCCAGGACGTGTTGTCAGCTCTAAAAGAGGGCAAGGTAGAGGCGGCCATCGTGGACGCTGTCTCCGCTTACCAGTTCGCCGCAACTGAGGGAAGCGTGCAGGTGGTCGGCAACCCACTGACCGATGAGCTGTACGTCATCGCCGTGCAGTTGGATAGTCACCTGCTTTTGAAGGCCATAAACGAGGCTCTGGTGAAGATAAGGGAGGACGGCATGTTGAAGAGTCTCCAGGAGAAATGGTTCCGGGTAATGAGCAATTGACGTCAAGAATAGAGTGTGCTAGAATTGAGAACAGCGGATCAACAGGATTCACGGATTAAATCCGCAAATCCCGCGAATCCGTGTTCTAAAGGATGCACGTATGGATCAACTGCTATTGAAGGACAAACTGCAAACCCTCCCCACCAAACCCGGCGTCTACCTGATGAAGGACGAACAGGACGAGGTGATCTACGTGGGCAAGTCGGTGAACCTGAGGAATCGGGTGCGCTCCTACTTCCAGGCTTCGGCCAGCCACTCCCTCAAGCTGCACCGTCTGATATACCGCATCGCCGATTTCGACTTCATCGTCACCGACTCAGAGATAGAGGCCCTCATCCTGGAGTGCAACCTGATCAAGGAACACCGCCCCAGGTACAACATCCGCCTCAAAGACGACAAGCGCTATCCTTACATCAAGATCACCTGGCAGGAGGATTACCCCCGCATCATCGTCACCCGCCGCATGGAACGCGACGGGGCCCGCTACTTTGGTCCCCTCACCGACGTCCGGGCCGTCCACCAGACCCTGGACATGCTGCGCCGACTCTTCCCCTATCTGACCTGCAAGCGCGAGATCACAGGGCAGGACAAACGGGCCTGCCTCTACTATCACATCGGCCGCTGTGCAGGGCCTTGCATCGGCGCCATTTCTAAGGACGAATACCGAGCCCTGATCAAGCGCATCTGCCTGTTCCTGGAGGGCAAGGCCGAGGAGATCGTGGCCGATCTACAAGCCCAGATGACCTCAGCAGCCGAAGCGTTGGACTTCGAACGGGCGGCCACCCTTCGCGACCAGATCAGGGCCGTGGAGACAGTGACCAAGCAACAGAAGATCGCCCTGGCGGTGGGAAAAGACGAGGACGTGATCGCCCTGGCCCGAGAAAACGACGACGCCTGTGTCCAGGTGTTCTTCATCCGACAGGGGAAACTCATCGGCCGCGAATACTTCATCCTGGACGGCACGGCGGAGGAAGACGAGGCTCAGATAGTGGCTTCCTTCGTCAAGCAGTTCTACGACGAGGCGGCCTACGTGCCTATGAAGATCATCCTGCCGACCAACGTCGAGGAGGGCATAGTTATCGAGTCCTGGCTGAGAAGCAAACGCGGCAGCAAGGTGAAATTGCACGTGCCCCAGCGGGGTCGGGAGAAGGAGCTGGTGCAGATGGCCGCCGAGAATGCCGCCGAGACCCTGGCCAGCCTGCGGGCCCAGTGGATGGTGGATGAGGGGCGGAGCGTCGAAGCCCTGGCTCAACTGCAAGAGCACCTGGGTCTGGATGAGGCGCCCACCCGCATCGAGGGCTACGACATCTCCAACATCCAGGGAACGGCGGCCACGGGCAGCATGGTGGTCTTCGTCAAAGGCATGACTCGCAAGAGCGATTACCGCCGCTTCAGGATCCGCACGGTGGAGGGGGCGGATGATTACGCCATGATGCAGGAAGTGCTGCGGCGACGTTTCAAGCGAGCCATTGAAGGGAAGACTGAAGCAGAAGCCAAAAGCGGCGACGTTTGGACCATCTTGCCCGACCTCATCATCATTGACGGTGGCAAAGGACAACTGAACGCCGCCCTGGAGGTGCTGGAGGAACACGGCTTGAAGGACGAAGTGGCCGCCATAGGGCTGGCCAAGAAGCAGGAGGAGATATTTCTCCCTGACCGCTCAGATCCCATCGTCCTGCCCCGCGATTCCCAGGGATTGTACCTCTTGCAGCGCATCCGCGACGAGGCCCACCGCTTCGCCATTGGCTACCACCGCAAGCTGCGAACAAAGAAGAGCCTGGCCTCGGTTCTGGAGGAGATCCCCGGCATCGGCCCCAAGCGCCGCCAGGCCCTGCTCAAGCACTTCGGCTCCATCGAAGCCATTCGCCAGGCCTCGGTCGAGGAGTTGGCCGCCGCGAAGGGAATGACCAAAAAGGCGGCGAAGATGGTGCGGGAGAACTTGTGAT
>CAZVCJ010000078.1:14149-18191 GCA_964625745.1 uncultured Anaerolineae bacterium
CAGGCTGCCCGGCTGGCACTGGCGGCAGAAGTTGGTGAGCCGCTGCCGGGCTTTGATCTCAGAGATGGTCGTGCCGCAGCGAGGGCAGGGTTGGCCTCCTTTGCGGTGAACCTTCAGGAAGTCCCGTATCTCCACGTGGATGTCTGCCCCCACCTGTTCCCGCAACGTCGCTATGGCCTCGTTCAAAACCTCGTGCATCGCCCCATAGAGACGCTCGATCTCCTCATCCGAGAGCCTGGGACGTTTGCGAAAAGGATAGATCCCCGCCCGCCAGCAGATCTCGTCGGCGTAGGCGTTGCCAATGCCGGCCACGAAGCTCTGCCTGGTCAAGATGCCCTTGATCTCACCCCGATACTTGCGCAACCGCTCTCTGAAAACATCCAGGGTCAGGTTAGGATCAAGTGCCTCGGGCCCCAGGTCGCCGAGACCCGGCACCTCGGCCAGATCGTCGGTCAGGTAGACCTTGCCCATGCTCCTGGCGTCGGTGTAGCGCAGGTCCATGCCGTCGGCCAGGCGCAGAATCACGAAGGTCTTGCGCAGACGGCGCTCCCGTCGCGGCGCATAGTGCAGCCGCCCAGCCAGCATGGGGTGGATGACCAGGTAATCGCCGGAATCCAGAGTCAGAATGAGAGACTTGCCTCGCCGGCTGACCTGCTCAATCCTCTGTCCCGTGAGGCGGGAGGCGAAATCGCCTCCCGCCAGGTTGCGCACCACGATGGGCCGCACTACTTCGACCTCGGCTATTTCCCGGCCAATGACGTGAGCTTGCAGAAACTCTTTGATGACCTCCAGGTCTGGTAGTTCAGGCATGGGCAGAGTATAACACAAAAGGCCCGACATGCAAATAAGCATCCGGGCCTTTTGAGTGTAAAGAATGACTCGTTGACTCGTTACCTCATTGACCTGGCAACCCGTTACTTCATTCCCTCACTGCGCCAGCAACTGCTCGATGGCGTCCCGAAGTTGGTCGAGAGGCACATAGCCGCCCTGTTCTCCTTTGAAGATGAAAGGCACCGGCGCGGGTGGGAACTGGTTCTGTTGTCCGAGAGTGAAATCCTGCATCACCTTGTCTGCCGTCTGGCCTTCGTCCAGGCAAGTAGCGAAGGCATCAGCGTCCAGGCCCAACTCAGTGGCATACCCCTTAAGCACAACTGAGACGCCCTCTGCCTGACTCCACTCGTCCTGTTTCGTGAACAGCAGATCGTACATGGCGCAGAAGGCCTCCTGCTGCCCGGCACATTCGGCTGCCTCGGCCGCCGTGAACCCCTGGATATGATCGAGGGCTGGGAAATACTTGACGATGAGCCGCACCTTGCCCGACCCCACGTATTCCTTCTCCAGATCAGGCCACTCTTCCAGGAAGTGCTGTTGGTTTTCCGTTGACTGGAAGTCCACGAACTCGATGAGGCCAATCGCCGCCTCCTCTGAGCCGCAGAAGGCGTCGCCGCCGTAAGTATAGCCCGGCTGTTCCGGATTGGGATCGAAGATCGTCGCGCCAGGCGGCAGCGGCGTGGGCGTGGGGGCCGGATGCTCCCCGCGCAGCGCTGCCTCGATGGCCTGTTGGAATACCTCGACCGGCTGTGCGCCAGAGACGAACCAGTCGTTGACGAAGAAGGCAGGAGTACCATCCACTCCGGCGGCTGCGCCCCGTTCTATCTGCGCCTGAACCTGGGCGGACGTCTCCCCCGATTCCAGGCAGGTCACAAAGGCATCGGTATCGAGGCCCAGTTCGGCGGCGTACCCCTTGAATAACTCGGTCGGGTTCTCTTGCCCGCCCCATTCTCCTGCTTTCTCGAAGAGGAGTTCGTGCATGGACCAGAAAGCTTCGGCCCCCTGCTTGGCGGCACAGAGCGCGGCCTCGGCAGCCGGCCGCGCATTGGGGTGGAGGGAATCCATGGGAAATTGAAGGAAAACGTGCTTGACTTTGCCAGTTGCTATGTACGCTTCATACAGAAGCGGGTCCGTCTGTAGAGTATGACGGGCACAGTACGGTCACTGGTAGTCGGAATACTCGAGCAGCGTTACCGGCGCATCAGGATTGCCGCGGTAGGGCGCGCCCTCCTCGGTGAAGCCCATGGCCACCTCACCGCTTGTGCCGATGGAGGGTATAAGCACCTCCGTGGTTGCCGCTGGCGCTGGCGTGTCGGTCGGCGATACAGGCGTGGCCGTTGGCTCCGGCGTGGCCTGGGGGCTGCAGGCGGCCACGATCAGCGCCGTAATGAGCAACCCCAGGTAGAAAAAACGTTTCAGATTCATGTAACCTCCAGTAAAGTAGATTGTTCAGGTAATTATAGCACAATTGCCAGCCGGGGCAAATCCGGCCCATCACGGTTCGCGGGCCGAGGATTGGCCGGTCCGGGGCGACCACAGAGCCATCAACACCGCTGCGAAAAGGGCCAGCATCCCGCCAAAGAAGAACGGCGCCGACGGCCCAAAGCCATCCCACCCCCACGACGGCATGCCCGACCACAACAGTCCGGCGATGAGCGAGGCCGGGAAGTCCAGGATGCCCAGCACGGCGTTGTACGTCCCGTAGGCCGTGCCCCGCAGCTCGGCCGGCACGATGTCGGCCACCATCGCTTTGGTGGTGCCGTAGGCCAGGCCGTAATAGGCCCCGTAAACGGCATACAGCACCCACACGTGCCAACCCGTCCCCGCCGCCGCGAATCCAAAGTAGATCAGCGCGTAGATCAGCCAGCCGCCGATGATGAGCTTGCGCCGCCCGACGCGGTCGGAGAGGGACCCGGCGGGGATGGAGAGCAGGGTGTACACCAGGTTGAAAGTGACCAGCATCGCCAGCACCTGCACCACGTTCAGCCCTCGCTCACTGGCCCGCAGCACCAGGAATGCATCCGACGAATTGCCCAGGTCGAAGATGCCAACGATGAGCATAAAGACGGCGAAAGGACGACCCAGCCTCCGGAAGGAAATGGTCGGAGCTCGACGTGCCCCTTTGACCGGCACGTCCCGCGCACCGATGGCCAGCGAGAGCACGGCCAGGAACGCTGGAGCCAGGCTGATGAGCACCACCGTCTGAAACGTTGCGCGCCCCAGAACCATGTTGCTGCGCTGTGCCATCCACACCACGATCAGGGCTATGACCAGTCCCAGCACTGCCCCACCGGTGTCGGCGGCGCGATGTAGACCAAAGGCCAGCCCCCGATGTCGCTCGTCAATACTATCGGCCACCAGCGCGTCGCGGGGCGCGGTGCGGATGCCCTTGCCCGCCCGGTCGGCCCAACGCACGCCGGCCACCACCAGCCACGAGTTGGCAACGTAGAAGAACGGCTTGGCCAGCGAGGATAGCCCGTACCCGGCCACCGCCAGCCACTTGCGCGCCCGCAGCTTGTCCGAAAGCCAGCCGGAGAACACCTTGAGCAGACTGGCCGTAGCCTCGGCGATGCCCTCGATCAGGCCAATGACGTTGGTCTTCACCCCCAGCACGTTGGACAGGAACAGCGGCAGGATGTTGATCACCATCTCGCTGGAGATGTCCATGAAGAAGCTGGTCAGGCTGACGGCCCAGACGTTGCGCGGCAGCGTGCGCCAGGGTTTGGGGTTTCGAGTTTCGAGTTGCTTGTTGGTCATGTCGCCTCCTACGGGAATGGCGATTGAAATCGCAGCTAAAGAGCACTCCGTGCTGGGCGACCACCTCCGTGGTCGCGGAAATCGTTCACGATGGTGGATGATTGGCGCATTCGCGCCCCCCAGAGGCGGTTTCAACCGCCGCTCTTATTCCACTCGATACATGCCGAGCAGCCGCTCCATCTGTCCCACGCTGTCAGCCAGTCCGCCGGGACGGTTGCGGATCAGCCAGAGCCGCCGGTAGTCGGCCGCGATGTCCTCCAGATCGTTGGCCAGAATCCGCCGCGTCTCCACTGGAATCGAAACGATTTTGCCGCTCTCCGTCCGCAGGCGAGCGATTCCCAGGCGGCAGGCGTGCCGTAGCAGAGCGGCCGCGTTGCGGAACTCGTCGGCAATCAGCTCCGCGTCTGGACGGGCCATGCGAGCCTGGGCGAGTGGGGCCATCACTCGATCCACG
>CAZVCJ010000079.1:0-18152 GCA_964625745.1 uncultured Anaerolineae bacterium
CCAATGGCAGCAAAGCCTCACGCACAGCCTTGACGTGATGGTCGGCGTACATCTTCGGCACGTGCAACACAGTCTTCTCCACGTTTGCGTTCCCTCCCTAATATTCAATTACCCAATATCTAATATCCAATAGCCCTTAGCTCCTGGCAGTGGCATCTGCTGTCAGATATTAGGTATTGGATATTTGGAAGGCGGGGAGAATAAAGGTGCCCTCCCCGCCTTGATAGTATGGGACCTAGGACAGCCCAACGACCTTGCCAGTTTCCAGGTCAATGTCAATGTCCGTGAAAACTGGCCTGGTGGGCAGGCCGGGCATGGTGCGCATGGTGCCGCACAGCGGGAAGATGAACCCCGCGCCTACGCTGGCCCGCACATCGGTGATGGGCATCCGCCAGCCGCGCGGCGTGCCTTTGATGGCCGGATCGTGGGTGAAGGAGAGGTGGGTCTTGGCCATGCAGAGCGGCAGATGGCTCAATCCCATGTCGGTGAAGAGCTTGATCTTAGCCTCGGCATCGGCCGTATAGTCCACCCCGTCAGCGCGGTAGATCTCGCGTACCACGGTCTCGATCTTTTCCTTGATGGGCATGTCGTCGGGGTAGAGGAACTTGAAGTTGACTGGCTTTTCGCAGGCTGCAATGACCGCCTCGGCCAGTTCTGCGCCGCCCTCGCCACCCTTGGCCCAGACGTTACTCATGGCGACGGCCTCGGCACCCGCTTCCAGGGCCGTTTTTTTGACCACTTCGATCTCGGCAGCGGTGTCGTTGGTGAACTTGTTGACCGCCACGACCACCGGGACGCCAAACTTGCGGGCGTTCTCGACGTGCTGGGTCAGATTGGACAGGCCCTTTCGCAGCAGGTCCAGGTTCTCCTGGGTGTAGGCTCTGTCCAGGGGCTTGCCAGCCACAACCCTGGGGCCACCGCCGTGCATCTTGAGGGCACGGACGGAGGCGACGATAACGACGCAGTTAGGCACCAGACCGGAGACGCGGCACTTGATGTTGAAAAACTTCTCCATGCCGCAGTCAGCGCCAAAGCCGGACTCGGTGACCACGTAGCCATCCGGCCCCATCAGCTTGAGAGCGATTTTGTCGGCCATGATGGAACTGTTGCCCTGGGCGATGTTGGCGAACGGCCCGCAGTGGACAAAGGCCGGGCTGCCCATCAGGGTTTGCATCAGGTTGGGCATGATGGCCTCTCTGAGCAGCACGGTCATCGCACCGGCCACGTTCAGATCCTCGGCCGTGATCGGTTCTACCGGCCATTTCGAGCGCATTGCCCCTGAACTACTCGTGCCGATGATGATGCGGCCCATGCGCTCGCGCAGATCGGCCAGGCCGCTGCACAGGGCCAGCGCGGCCATGATCTCGGAGGCCACGGTGATGTCGTATCCCGCCTGGCGCGTGGGACCGTCGTTTTTCGCGCCCAGGCCGATGATGATGTTGCGCAGGGCGGCATCGGACACGTCCACCACCCGCCGCCACTGGATGGAGTCGGGGTCAATGTTCAGGCGGAACATTCGCTCCTTGTCCTCGTCGCTCAAATCGGAAGGCTTCTCCGACTCGATGCCCAGCTTCTTCAGCCGCATGCGCATACTTGGCGTGTACTCGTCATCCGGACAGAGCGCCTTGGCCAAATAGTCTGTGCTCCAACGAGCTTCCTTCGCCAGTCGGTTGTCAATGGCTGCCGCCAACAGGTTGTGGGCCGCGCCGACAGCGTGGATGTCGCCCGTCAGGTGCAAGTTGAAGTCCTCCATGGACACGATCTGCGAATAGCCGCCGCCGGCCGCGCCACCCTTGATGCCGAAGGTCGGCCCCTGCGAGGGCTGGCGGATGCAGGTGAAGACCTTCTTGCCCAGATAGGCCAACCCCTGGCTGACGCCGATGGTGGTGACGGTCTTCCCCTCGCCCAATGGAGTGGGCGTGATGGCCGTCACGTCAATGTACTTGGCATTAGGGCGGTTCTTGAACCGCTCCAGCACATCCAGATGCACCTTGGCCTTGTACTTGCCGTATAGGTCCAGGTCATCCTCGGTGAGACCTATCTCCTTAGCAACCTCGCGGATGGGTCTCATATTGGCCGCCTGAGCGATCTCAATGTCGCTAGGTACTGGCGACTTGACGTCTACTATCATTGGTTCCTCCTTGAAAAACAGGTTTTATTTTAGGCATCATGTCTGTCAAGAGCATGATGCATTGCTCACATCTGTTTCGCTACTCGCAGCACCGCGATATATTACCACAGGGCAAAGAGATTGTCAAACTGAATTGCATCTGTCATTGTGAGCGATCGTAGGGAGCGAAGCAATCTCCTCAATGTAGCTACCTGGGGATTGCTTCCCTTCGACAAGCTCAGGACAGGCGGCGGAAAAGCGCCGCCTCGCAATGACAAAAGGCTACGCCGTGGAGTAGCTCGCAATGACGCTAACGCACCACCTGTCGTCTGGCTGCCTCGATCACGTTCTTCACCAGCATGATATTGGTCATGGGGCCTGTGCCGCCGGGCACCGGGGTGATCATTCCAGCCACCTCGGCGGCTTCAGCGTAGGCCACGTCGCCCACCATCTGGCCTTCCACATCGTTGACGCCAAAGTCAACCACCACCGCCCCCGGCTTGACCCAGTCGCCCCGGATCATCTCAGCCCGCCCCACCGCCGCGCACAAGATGTCTGCCTGGCGACAGACAGCCGCCAGGTCCACGGTGCGGGAGTGGCAGACGGTGACAGTGGCGTTTTCGCGCAGCAACAGCAGGGCCATCGGCTTGCCGACGATGCTCGATCGGCCTACCACCACGGCGTGCTGGCCTTTGAATTCGATGCCGTGCCGACGCATCAGCTCCATGCCGCCGGCCGGTGTGGCCGGCACGAAAAACGGCCCTACGCCCGCCGGTCGCCCAGCCGGGGCCGCCAGCGCCAGCCGTCCGGCGTTGACCTCGTGCACGCCGTCCACGTCCTTGTCAGGCGACAGGGCCGCTTTGACCGCCGCCTCGTCAATCCCCTTGGGCATCGGCTCCTGCACCATGATGCCGTGGACGATGGGGTCCGCGTTCAGCTTAGCGACCAGGGCCACCAACTCCTCCTGGCTAGCCGTCTCGGGCAACACGTGGAGCTGGGATTCCATGCCTCGGCCGGCCATCGTCTTCTTTATGGCGTTGGCATACCACACGGAGCCTGGGTCCTCGCCAGCTCTCACCACAGCGATGGTGGGAGTGACGCCGTACTTCTCCTTGAAAGCGGCAATTTCTTCATCTAGCTCTGCGCGCATGGTATTGGCCAGAGTGCGACCATCCAGAATCGTAGCGGTCATTTGTCGTCTCCTTTCGTCTCATGGATCGCCCTCGCCGGAGCGAGGGGCCTTTCGGCTGGAGCTTCATAGGTCAAGACAGGGTGCTCTGCCTCTTCTCGCTTGTGCGCCGGGTCGAGGACGTAGCGCTGGTACAGCTTTGCCCTGATCTCTTTGTAAGAATCGCCCTCGATGGTGTATACCTCTTCGGAGAGGCGGTAGCGGTCGGCGTGATCGGCGAAGACCTTGTGGTACTCCTCTAGCGGGGGACCGAACATGCCATAGTCGTCTGCTTTCTTGTCAATAGCGTTCCAGTCACGCCAGTTCACCTTCTCTTCCCCCGGCCCGATGACAGGGAAGGCGTAGGCGTTGCCATCATCGAGTTCCCTATCATACACGAAGCCCAGTGGTTCCCACGAATTCGTCTGGGTGTTCTTTCTCGTGATGATCCTGTATTGAGTTAACACCGTGAGCCCTCCTCGCACAGCTTCTTCAGTCGCGAGAGTAACTTACTTGCCTTGCTTACCTCTTCTGCTGTTGGCCTAAGGAATGGGAGTGGAAGGTCCGACTCAAGCAGGCGGTTGTAGTCGAACCGGGTGGTGTTGGTCCGAACCAGTGCACTCAGGCCAATCTGTTCTCCTAACCGCTCTCTGATCACCCGTTGGAGATAGACGTACTCCGCTTTCAGTCCTTCTACGTGCGCATCCGCATTGTTTTCCAGGAACTTCTTGATCCGCTGGCCTGACCTCCTCAGCAGCCACCGATCCCGCTTCAGCAAAACGCGCAGTTCGACCACCTCGTGCAGCAGTGCGCTGGTGGCATAATAGCAGCCGCCTGCAATATCAGCGTAGGTCTGGGAGTCCATCCCCTGCAAGATAGCCACGTAGCGCCGGACGTTCTCAATGTCCCGTTGGATGACACCATGCTCAGCCAGGGCTTCCTGGTCGAAATCGGCTAATTGGAAGGGCAAGGCTCATCGCCTTTCGTCTCTCGGATCGCCCTCGCCGCAGCGAGGGAACTTTCGGCTGGAACTTCATAGATCAAGACAGGATGCTCTGCCTCTTCCCGTTCGTGCATTGGGTCGAGGACGTAGTGCTGGTACAGCTTTGCTCTGATCTCTTTGTACGAATCGCCCTCGATAGTGTAGATCTCCTCAGAGAGGCGGTAGCGGTCGGCGTGGTCAATGAAGACCTTGTCGTACTCTTCGAGAGTAGGCTCGAAGAAACCGTACTCCCGCTCACGCCGGGCAATGTCATCCCATTCTTGCCAGTTGACTTTGACATCACCGGCCCCAGCCACCGGTATCACGGCCAACTCGGGGGTCCCGAATGTTCTCTCATAGACAGCTCCTGATGTTTCCCAGACCCCACTTTCGAGGTTGCGGGTTTGTAGCACTCTGTATCTTGTGATCATGCTTCTCTTCTTGAGCAATCGCACTCTTTCAGCCTATCAAGCAAGTCTATGGCACACCGAACCCCTAACCGCGTTGGCGGAAAAATCGGCAGTTGCAAGTCAGACTCCACCAGACGCTCGTAGTCCTGGCGCGATGTGTTGGCAACCATGAGGTCACCTAACTCGATCTTCTCATCTGATTCCTCTGTGATCGCTCGTTGTAGATAGGGATACTCGACTTTCAGTGCTTCCACGTGCGCATCCTCATTGTCGTGCAGGAATCTAGTGACCCTCTGATGTGATCTGAACAGTAGCCACCGATCCCGCTTCAGCAGAATGCGCAGTTCGATCACCTCGTGCAACAGCGCGCTGCTGCCGTAGTAGCATCCGCCCGCGATGTCAGCGTAGGTCTGGGAGTCTGTCCCCTGCAGAAGCGCCACATAGCGTCGGGCGTTATCTATGTCCTGTGCTGTGACGTTGTGCTGCTCGATAGCCTCGTGGTCAAAGTCCGTCAATTGGAAGGGCCTCTCACAGCTTCTCCACCACCAGGTCGTAGATCTCGTCGCGCATGACGCCTTTGCCTTCGAGCAGGCTTTCGAGCCTGGCGCGCTTCTGGGCAGCGAACCCTTTGTCTTTGAGGGAGCCCAGGTTGATGAGCACGTTGAGGGCCGCACCGCGCAGGGCGGCTTCGGCCATCAGTATCGCCACGCCGGCGTCGCTCACAGCCCAGACGTTGCCCTTTTCAGCAGCGGGCAAGCACAGGTGCATGACCTTGACCGCAGCCTCGGCGATGCGCAGCGGCACATCGGTGGCGCCTTTCAGTGCCTCCTGCATGGCCGTGGCGCGCTCGGCCTTCTGCTCCTCGGTCTGGCGTGGCATCTTGGCCGCTTTTGAGTAGGCGGTGTAGGCTCTAACGTCCTCTTCCAGCAGATCGGTCAGCTCCTTGCGCAGCGCCTCCGACTTCTCCAGCAGAACCTCAATGTCTTCTTGCACATCGGCGTATTTCTCCTTGCCCACCGTCAGATTGCAGACCATGCTGACCAACGCTGCGCCCAAAGCGCCTGATAGCGCCGCCACACTTCCGCCTCCGGGGGCGGGAGCCGAACTGGCCAGCTCATCCAGAAAGGTGGTCACGGGTTTTTCGGTTAACATCATTGTTCCTCCGTTTGTTAGTGTAATGATAAGACAAACTGGATAGGATTACCAGATGGGGTACTTCTGTTCGGCGAGGTCTCGTTCGACTGAGCGCTCACGACGAAGTCCCGACCGCCGCCGCTGGGGGCTCGGTCGGAGACCTTCGCCCAACGAAAGGGAACAAAACTACCAGAGGGGCCAATTTCCCAAATCGCAAAGGTCGTAGAGGACGTCTTACAGCGGGGTTTGAGAGCTAAAGCTCCAAGAGGAGTGAGCTCGTAGATATGTTTAGTTGGGCCGAGGGGCACGCTCTCCTCCAGAGTGGGAATTTCGGATGCTTGCTGTCAGTTGACAGTATAAAGAGACAGGTCCGACCGCCCGTCTCTTGGCCTGGGTATTATATCACAAAACTTTCTAGCAGGCAAATCAATTGGACAAAAGCGTTGTTTTGGGATATAATAAGCCTGTCTGAGACAGCCTTACATCGTCGAAAAGACGCTGACGGAGACGAGTAAGCAGCGCTAGACTTCCAGAGAGTCGCCAATTGGTGGAAGGTAATAGCCAAAGGCCGCTGAAATCCCCTCCTGAAAAGAGCCCAGGTTTTTTCGAGTAAGCGGAGATGCCTCCACTGGGCCTTCGACCCGGTTCGGTGCCTCGCTTACCGGGCGGGACCATTAGCCGAAACTGCCGGCAAACATGGACATTGAAGAGATCAAAGCTAAAGTTCGAGCCGACCAGTATGTCTACACCCATCACGCGGATATTGAGCGCAAGGCAGATGAGTTGACATTTGCCCAGGTTGAAAAAGCCCTGCTGAACGGAGAGATACTCGAGCAATATCCTGATACAGGGCGTGGCGAAAGTTGTCTGATTGTGGGCTTTGCGAAGGATGTACCGACTCACGCCGTCTGCGGTTGGCGTCGGGAGAAAGTAGCACTAATCACGGTTTACATTCCACGCCCACCGAAGTTTGTTGACCCCTGGACACGAGGAGAGAAGAGTGATGCGGAAAACTCAATGTAATTTCTGCGGCAGTGACCGCTACGAAGAACGTCGAATCGAATATCTCTATAGCCACAAGGGTAAATACTTGCTGGTGCCCAACACCCCGGTTGAGATTTGCCTCAACTGCGGAATGGTTTATTACGATGCGGCTGTCCTGAAGGAGATCGAACGGCGCTTCTTTGCCATTCAGCACAAACATGAAGAGCCGGACCGCTACATTGAGATGCCGGCAATGGCCTACGCCTAGCCAACGGAGGCATTACAACCGAAGAGATCAAAAGACGCTGACGGAGACGAGTAAGCAGCGCTAGACTTCCAGAGAGTCGCCGACTGGTGGAAGGCGATAGTCACAGGTTGCTGAAATCCCCTCCTGAGTCGCCAGCGGAAATGGCAGATAGGCCAGATTATGCCAGGCCGGGCGCTCCCGTTATCGAGTTGGAGTCCGAGGACTCCACAAGGTTGCTTGCCGTGAGGCGGCAGCGAAGAAAGGTGGCACCACGAGCGCTCTTCGTCCTTATCAGGAGTGAAGAGCGTTTTCCATTAAAAACAGAGGGAGGTCAATCATGCTCGACCTAAATTTCATCCGCGAGAACCCAGACCAGGTCAAAGAGGCTTTGGTCAAATTGAACACCGGCGCGCCTGTTGACGAGATCCTGGCCCTGGACGAGGAGCGGCGCACGCTGCTGACGGAGGTGGAAGCCCTGAAGCATCAGCGCAACGTTACCTCTACAAAGATAGGACGCATGGAGAAGGGAGAGGATCGCCAGTCGCTCATCGCGGAGATGCGCCAGGTGGGGGAGCGCGTCAAAGCCCTGGATGACCGGGTAAGTAATGTAGATGAACAGCTTCAGGAGGCCATGCTTCTGGTGCCCAACATGCCCCACGAGTCGGTGCCCGTTGGCAAGGACGACAGCGAGAACGTGGTGGTGCGTATCGAGGGTGAGCCCCGCCAGTTCGACTTTGAGCCGCTACCTCACTGGGACCTGGGGCCGGTGTTGGGCATCATTGACTTCGAGCGGGGAGTGAAGCTCTCTGGCACGCGCTTCTACGTGCTCAAGGGCCTGGGGGCCAGGCTTCAGCGGGCGCTCATTGCCTGGATGCTCGACCTGCACGTGAACGAGCAAGGCTACACTGAAATCTACCCCCCCTACGTGGTCAAGCGAGAATGTATGGTCGGGGCAGCGCAGTTGCCCAAGTTTGAGGCCAACATCTACCACGACGTCGAAGACGACTTCTGGTTCATCGGCACGGCAGAGATTCCGCTGACCAACCTGCATCGCGACGAGATCCTCGAGGCAGACCAGTTGCCGCTGTACTACGTGGCCTACTCGCCCTGTTTCCGACGAGAGAAGTTCTCCGCTGGCAAGGACACGCGGGGCATCAAGCGAGGGCATCAGTTCGACAAGGTGGAGATGTATAAGTTCACTACCACGGAGAACTCCTACGAGGAACTGGAGAAGATGGTGGACAACGCGGAGGATGTGTGCCGGGGGCTGGGCATCCCCTACCGAGTGGTGCAGATGTGCACCGGCGACCTGGGCTTCGCCGCTGCCAAGAAGTACGACGTGGAGATGTGGGCACCCGGCTGCGGCGAGTGGCTGGAGGTCAGCTCCTGTTCCAATTGCGAGGGTTTCCAGGCCCGCCGGGCCAACATCCGCTACCGGCCGGAGCCTGGTGCCAGGCCTGAGTTCGCCCACACCCTCAACGGAAGCGGCCTGGCCTTGCCCCGAACAATGATCGCCGTCATGGAGAACTACCAACAGGCTGATGGCAGCATCGTCGTTCCTGAGGTACTGCGGCCCTACATGGGGGAGGTAGAAATAATCAACTAGGGTTACATGAAACGTGAAACGTCAAACGTCAAACGTCAAACGTGAATCCGTGCCAACAGGTCAAATCTGTTTGATGAAAGCAGAAACGCTCGGGGGCACCTAGCACTCCCGAGCGTTTTCGTTACGTGAGGCCCTTGGGGTTTTGGAAAACCCCAGGGGTCTGAATGCACTAATACAGGAACATCGGCTTGCCGTGAGCGTGCCAAACTTTGGGCCGGTACTCCTCGACGTCGTACAGGGCACGCACATCCACCGTCTTGACGCCCAGCAATGGCGATTCCGCCGTCACGTCGGTGTACCGCCCATCACGCAATGCCACCATGCGCCCAAACTTCTTCGTCGCGATCAGATCCATGGCAATGTTGGCATAGTTGACGGCAACCATGATGTCCAACGCATCCGGCTCCCCGGAGCGCATCAGGTAGCCGACTTCCTGAATCAACGTTGCTTCGCCCGTTATCCTTTGCAGCATGTCAGCGGTCACAGCGCCGATGCCGCCAAGCTTCTTGTGCCCATAAGGGTCAATCTTGTCCTCCTTATAGACGATTTCCTCGCCCAGCATTCGAGCCCCTTCAGAAATGGTCATCATAGCGTAATGGCTGGGGTTGGCGCGTTTGTCCTGCATCAGGAAATCGGCCAGTCTTTCGATGTCGAAGGGGACCTCGGAGATGATGGCCCGATCTACGCCAGCGAGATATGCAGAGATGAGCGAGGTCTCCCCACAGTGGCGACCGAATAGCTCGATAACCCCGATGCGCTCGTGAGAGCCACAGGTGCTGCGCAGTTGGTGAATGAAACCGACGCTGCGGGTGACTGCGGTGGAAAAGCCGATGCAGAAATCGGTCCCAAAGACGTCGTTATCCATCGTCTTTGGAATGGATACAATGGGGAACCTCTCACGGTGAAGCCGTGCACCATATCCCAGCGTGTCCTCTCCCCCGATAGGGATCAGCACGTCAATCTTCAGGTGCTCCAGGTTCTTGAGCACGTGAGGGGTAAAGTCCAGGAGCCCCTCCTCGTCGGGCTCTTGTTCCTCTGGCTTCAGGAAGGCAGGGGCCTGTTGCGGCCGCATGCGGCTTGGGTTCGTGCGTGAGGTATGCAAAAAGGTACCGCCGGTACGGTCAATCGTGCGTGTGTTAGCCTTGTTCAAAGGTCGGATAAAGAGCTCGTGAGTTTCAGGGTCGTCCGGGTTGTAGTGCAGAAGCCCCATCCAACCACGCCGAATGCCGATTACCTCATGACCCTCACTCACGCCACGGTAGGTTACCGTCTTAATGACGGGGTTCAAACCGGGGACATCCCCGCCGCCTGTTAGAATTCCAATCCTCATAAGTCTCCTCCTGCAATTTGTTAGAAACCAGGTTTTTACCCTGCTTGAATGGACACACTGTTGCTTTTAAGGCTCTCCGCTGTACGGAAAGCCACATTCTCTTCAGCGAAAAACCTGGTTTCTGGACTCCGTCAGGCTCAGTCCGCTCTACTCAAACTCGCGGATGAACTGTTCTGCCTCGTCCACGCCCTCCCGGCTGCCGATGAACAGGGGCACGCGCTGATGCAGCGATTCTGGCTGGATGTGCATGATGTCCTGCGTGCCATCGGAAGCGCGCCCGCCCGCCTGTTCGACGATGAAGGCCAGGGGTGCCGCCTCGTAGAGCAGCCGGAGTTTGCCGCGCGGTTTCTCTGGGTCCCTGGTGTCGGCCGGGTACATGAAGAGGCCACCCGCCAGCAAGTTGCGGTGAAAGTCTGCCACCAACGTGCCGATGTAACGCCCCGAATAGGGCCGGCCCGTGGCTTCGTCGGACGCCTTCAGACAGTCCACGTAGCGGCGAACGCCCTCGCTCCAGTAGTGATAGTTGCCTTCATTGACACTGTAATACTTGCCTCGAGACGGAATCTGGATATTGGGATGCGAGAGGAGAAACTCGCCCACACTGGGATCGAGGGTAAAACCGTGCACTCGCTGACCAGTGGTGTAGACCATCATAGTGCTAGAGCCGTAGAGGATGTAGCCCGCGGCGACCTGCTTGTAACCGGGCTGCAGGAAATCTTCCAACGTACCCCGTCGTTCATCCGAGACCTTGCGGTGGATGGAGAAAATCGTGCCGACGCTGACGTTCACGTCAATGTTGGCCGAGCCATCCAGGGGGTCAAAGATGAGCACGTACTTGCCGCAAGGAAACCGCTCAGGGATGGGAATGACATCGGGGTTCTCCTCGGAGGCCATGGCGCACAGCCGGCCAGTGTGATCGTTCATGCGGATCATGGTCTCGTTGGCGAACACGTCCAGCTTCATGACCTGTTCACCCTGGACGTTTACTTCGCCAGCGAGGCCCAGGATTTCCGCCAGGCCCGCCTTGCTCACCTCACGGGAGATGATCTTGGCCGCCAGGGCGATGTCGTAGAGCAGATAGGTGAATTCGCCCGTCGCCCTGGGAAAGAATCGCTGTTGGTCCAGGATGTGGCGCTCAATGGTGATAATCTCTGAAGTCATGGCACCTTACTTTGTGAGAAAACTCCGTCAGGTGCCAGGCACTTCCGCAAAAGCCAACCTGCCCAACGCTGAAGACGATTTGGAAAGTGCTCTTGCTTTTAGATTTTCGGTGAAAGTGCCTGGCACCTATGCTTACTGCTACTCTTCAGTCTGTCCAAGGTCTACACTGCGGTACTGCCTGGGCGGACTTTTGAAGCCGCCGCTGGAGTCAATGCGGTCGTTGCTCTTGAAGAGGCGGATCTTCTCCCGCACTGCTTCTTTGATATTCTCGCGAGAGATGCTCAGATATTTGCGGGGATCCACTTCGTCGGGATGCCTCTCGAAACCCTCCTTCATCCCTCGCACGAAAGCCTGATTCAGGTAAGTCGCCACGTTGACCTTGCAGACGCCGTGCTCGATGGCTTCGACCACACTCTCGTGCCGGACGCCCGACGAGCCGTGCAACACCAATGGCACCCCAACCTTCTGGCGGATGGCCTCGATACGCAGGATGTCCAGCGCAGCCTGGCGGGACTTCATGGCATGCACCGAGCCGGCGGCCACGGCCAGGGAATCGGCCCCGGTCAGATCAACGAACTCTTTAGCCTGGTCGGGGTCCGTCATGGCTGCCTCCACTTCCTCAGGCGTTACGTCATCCGCGGCCTGAAGCACGCAGCCCAACTCCGCCTCGACAGGGATGCCAACGATGTGAGCAATCTCACAAACTTTCTTGGTGATAGCCACGTTCTCCTCGTAGGGGAGCTTGGAGCCATCGAACATCAGGGAGGTGAAGCCAGCTCTGAGACAGCGGACATTCTGCTCGAAGCTAGTGCCGTGGTCCAGGTGGAGAATCACAGGGACGTCAACCTGGTTGGCAGCGATCTTCACCAGACCGACCGCGAAGTCCAGGCCAGCGTAGCGGATAGCTCCCTGACTTACCTGGAGAATGACCGGCGCCCGCTCCTCCTGGGCCGCCTCGACGATAGCCTGCACCATCTCCATGTTGTTGGCATTGAAAGCCCCCACAGCGAAGCGTTCAGCCAAAGCTTGCTGTAGTACTTCTTTACTGGTTACTAATGGCATTTTCAGATCACCTTTCCGACTTAAAGATTAGAGTTTGAGCCGATGGAGGGTAGGTGCGTCAAGGTGAACCTATGCTTCCATCAGAACAGCGCTCAGTGTACCACAAAAAAGAGCAAACGTCAAACTTTGCATGAGGTGTGAGCTTGTGATATACTTACGGACGTGTTGAGCTGCCTCCATTTTTACGCTGAGAAGAAGATGAAATAGGGAAATTGGAGGTAACGAGTCAGCGGTGAATAAGCAATGAGGGAGGATCCATGTCTACCTTGCTAGTGAAAAACGCAGCCTTGCTGGTGACCATGGACGAGGAGAGGAGGCGCATCGAGGACGGCGGCGTCTTTGTGCGGGATAACGTCATCGAGGCGGTGGGGCCGACTGGAGAGCTGCCACAGGAGGCCGACCGGGTCATCTTCGCCTCAGGGATGATCGTCCTGCCGGGGCTGGTGAACACCCACCACCATCTCTACCAAACCCTGACCCGCGCCCTGCCCGCCGTGCAGGATGTAGAGCTTTTCGATTGGCTGCGTACTCTCTATCCCTTGTGGGCTGAGCTTACCGGGGAGGCTGTTTACGTCAGCGCGCTGGTGGGCCTGGCGGAGCTAATTCTCTCCGGTTGCACCACCACCGCCGATCACCTGTACCTCTTCCCCAACGACGCCTCGCTGGACGACGAGATCCGCGCCGCTCGCGAGCTGGGCATTCGCTTCCATCCCTGCCGGGGCAGCATGTCCCTGGGCCAGTCCCAGGGAGGTCTGCCGCCCGACCGGGTCGTCCAAAGCGAAAGTGCTATCCTGGCCGACTGCCAGCGAGTCATCAGGGAGTATCACGATCCGCAGCCCTATTCGATGCGCCGCATCGTCCTGGCCCCCTGTTCCCCCTTCTCAGTAACGCCGGAGTTGATGAGGGAGTCGGTGGCCCTGGCTAGACAGCACGGTCTGCACCTCCACACCCACGTGGCCGAGACCCTGGACGAGGAGAGCTTTTGTGGGGAGAAATTCGGCTGCCGCCCGGTGGAGTACATGGAAAAGCTGGGCTGGGTGGGTCCCGACGTCTTCTATGCCCACGCTATATACCTCAACGAGGAGGAGATAGCACTCCTGGCCGAGACAGGCACCGGGGTGGCCCACTGTCCCAGCTCCAACATGCGCCTGGGCTCAGGGATAGCCCCCATCCGTGAGATGCTGGACGCGGGCGTGAGGGTGGCCCTGGCCGTGGACGGCAGCGCTTCCAACGACAGCTCCCATCTGCTGGCCGAAGCGCGTCTGGCCATGCTCCTGCAGCGGGTTCAGAAGGGCGCGGGAGCCCTCAGCGCTCAGGAGGCTCTGGAGATGGCTACCCTGGGCGGGGCGTCTATCCTGGGCCGCGACGACATCGGCTCGCTGGAAGCGGGCCAGGCGGCCGATTTCATCGCCATTGACCTGAACAGGCTGGAGTACGCCGGGGCCTTGCACGATCCTTTGGCCGCGTTAGTCTTCTGTGCGCCAGTCAACGTGGACCTGTCGGTCATCAACGGTCGGATCGTGGCGGAAGATGGTCGCCTGGTTGATTTTGACCTGGGGGAGATCGTGGCCTGCCACAACCGGATCTCCCGGCGGATGGTGGAGAGGGCGACGGCGTGAAACGTCAAACGTGAGAAGAAAGAGGGCGTTGGATGAAGGGAGCCAGGAAGAAACTGGGTCAGCGAGGGGAGGGTCTGGCGACGGCCTATTTGGAACAGCGGGACTACGCGGTGCGCGAGCGCAACTGGCGCTGCCCGGCCGGCGAGGTGGACATCGTGGCCGAGGACGGCGGCTGCCTGGTCTTCGTCGAGGTGCGCACCCGTCGAGGTGCGGAGTTTGGAACACCCGAGGAGTCGGTGACGCCGGCCAAGCAGGCTAAGCTGGTGGAAGTGGCCCAGACCTATTTGCAGGAGCACAGTTGGGAGGGCGATTGGCGCATTGACGTGGTGGCGGTGGAGATGACGTCTGGCGGCAAGTTGCTGCGGGTGGAGTTGATAAAGAACGCGGTGACAGATTGGGGGTTGCCATGACTCAGGTGCGCTTGGAGGATGTGACTAAGGTCTTCCCGATAGAGGGCCATATTCTGGATGGCATTAAAGAGTTGGGGCGGACGTTTACTAAGGAGGAGATTCCTGAGCGGGTGAGGGTTACCTCCCAGATCATGGGCCTGGGCTTCGATAAACTGCTGGGCCGGATGCCGCGCACTCTCTCCGTGGGGGAGAGGCAGCGAGTGGCGGTTGCTCGCTGCATCATCCGCGAGCCTCGCGTTTTCCTCTTCGACGAGCCACTCTCGAGCCTGGACGCCAAGCTCAGGGTCCAGACCAGGGTGGAGATCAAGAAGCTCCTCAGGCGTTTCCGCATCACCAGTGTTTACGCCACCCACGACCAGACCGAGGCCCTGGCTCTGGCGGATCGCCTGGCGGTGATGAACGAGGGTCGCATCGAGCAAGTCGGTACCCACGCGGAGATCTACAATTGGCCCGTCAACGTCTTCGTGGCCGGCTTCGTGGGCACGCCGGCCATGAACTTCTTCCAGGGGCGGGTGGAGGAAGGGGGGCTGCGCTTCGCCGACTTCAGCTTACCCTTCCTGCCGCGTCTGAAGAGGAGGCTGCAGCCTGGTCAGGAGGTGATCCTGGGCGTCCGCCCTGAGCACATCGCCATCGGCGCGGAGGGCCATTTGCGGGCCAGGGTGGAGCAAATTCAGCCCCTGGTGACCGAGCGCGCCCAGATCGTCTACGCGCGGCTGCCCCCTGTTCCCCCCAAAGTTGGGGGGCTGGGGGGGAGCACCTGCGTGGTCAGGGCAGGGGGCGAGGTGCCGGTGAGGGTTGGCGATTTTGTGTCGTTGCGTTTCGATGAAGAGTGGCTGCACCTCTTTGATGCTCAGACGGGGAATAGGTTACGGTGATCGTGGAGGATGCCTATGAGGGTCACTCTTCTGAGGGATGCCAGCCAGCCATCACCCAGCGTCGGCGTGCCCTTACAAGGTGCTCGTTGTTGAGTCGAAGGGCAATGACCGTGGCGCGCCCACAGGCGGTTCGCCCGACGATCAGGGTGCCATCTTCGCTCCAACGAAAGTGCTCGTGCCAGTCCTGACGGCGTGGGTTGAAAAGGGGTATCTGCTCACCGCTCTCAGGGTCGGTGCCGTGCGTCTGCGTTCCCTTGTGGCCGTTGCACAACGGGCAAGCCAGCCACAGGTTTTCTTCTGTGGACGGGCCGCCAGCAGCTTGGGGGATGATGTGCTCCACGTGCATAGGCATGGCCGTGTATGCCTGCGGGGTCAAACAGTAGCCGCATCGGTGGCCGGCCGTGGCGGCGATCTTCTCTCGCAGGGCCTTGGGAATGTAGGGGCGTGCCACGGACTACCTCAGGTCCTCTGGCATGGGGACGCGATAGCCTCTCCGTGCCAGGAGAAGGTAGGCATGGGCTTTGCGCACTATCAGCCGGCCATAGACATCCAGCAGGCCTTGCAGACGAGCATGCTCGGCAGGTGTCAGTTCGTTGGCTCCCTGGCGATCCAGCAACTCGTGAGTCATCGCCTGTTCAACTGGATTCATCGTCGCGCGCGCTTCTCGCCAGAGAGAAGCGTCATCAAGACTGGCCAGCTTGGCCAACTCAGCCGCCTCTGTCGGCGAAACATCATTGAGAGGGGGCAGCGTGCGTGCGATGCTGTCCGTAAGAATGGCCTCCAACGGCTGTTTGGTCGCTTCGGCCACCTGGCGAGCAGAGCGATAAAGCGGCTCAGGAAGTTTGAGAGTAACAGTTTGCGTGGTCATCATTTCCCCCTTGCAGGCGTGACACCGGTCTCTTCAGTGCTAACATCATTTTACCATAAATTCGCACAATAGGCAATTGGCAGGTTGACGATGAAACACAGCACCTCACCAAAGCAACTTCCCCTCATCGTCATCGTGGGGCCGACGGCGGTGGGGAAGACACGCTTGTCGCTGCGCCTGGCTCAGGACTTCGACGGCGAGATCATCTCCGCCGATTCCCGCCAGGTCTATCGGGGCCTGGACGTCGGTACGGCCAAGCCTACCCTGGAGGAGCGCGCGCGCGTGCCCCATCACTTGATTGACGTGGTCGCTCCCGACGAGGCCTTCACCCTGGCCCAATACCAGGAGCTGGCCTACGATGCCATCGGCGACGTTTTAGCCCGAGGTAAGCTCCCTTTCCTGGTCGGCGGCACGGGGCAATACGTGAGGGCGGTGGTGGAGGGGTGGGGCATCCCCAGGGTTTCGCCCAACGAGGAGTTGCGGGCGGAGCTCTATCGTCGGGCGGAGATGGAAGGGGAGGCGGCCCTCCATGCCTGCCTGCGGGAGGTGGACCCGGCGGCTGCCGAGCGGATTGATCGCTGCAACGTGCGGCGGGTGATTCGCGCCCTGGAGGTCTACCTGGATACTGGTCACCCCATCTCCGAGCTGCAGCGCAAAAAGCCGCCGCCCTATCGCATCCTGCAGATCGGCCTGACCATGGGACGCCAGGAGCTCTACCGGCGCATTGACGAGCGGGTGGATAGGATGATCGAGGCAGGGTTGGTGGAGGAGGTCAGGGGGTTGGTGGAGCGGGGATACGGCTACGACCTGCCCTCCATGTCGGGGCTGGGCTACCAGCAGATCGGCCTGTATCTGCGAGGCCAGGTCAGTCTGGAGGAGGCCATCCAGCTCATCAAGCGTCACACCCGCCGCTTCGTGCGCCACCAGTACAACTGGTTTCGCCTGAACGACGAAAACATTCACTGGTTCGATGTCCTCAGTGATTCTTACGGGGAAATCCGGGAGTACGTGACCTCGTTCCTTGAAAGCGGCTTATAATCTACCCCCAAAAAATCAGATTTTTGGAAGCCAGAATCAGCGTTTTGATGATTGACATCTCGTCCAACTAATGATACAATGTAATGAGGAAACACAACAGCCCTCAAACCCGACGCCAGTCAAGGCCGTGCACTTGTGTGTCCTGAGGCCGCCGTTTTTCTGGTGGTTTATGATGAGTTGTTGATAAGGAGGGATTACGATGGTAAACAGCAAACCGGGGGAAGTGGAGGCCATTTCTCCCGAATTGTTGGAATTAGTCAGTCCTGAGATGGATACGTGGCTCAACTCTTTGTCCGCAGAGATGCTGACTCGCTACGGGGGACAGTATATCGCGGCCAGGAACAAGGAAATCGTCGCCGCTGACGATTCTCTAGGCCGGCTGTTCAAGAAGCTCGACCGCATGGAGCTGACGTATCGTGTACGTTATCTATACATTGAAGAACCGGATGCATGGGTGATCTATTGATGCGGTTCCCAAGGACTGGCGCGCGTTCGCCTTGCCAGATGGCACCATTATCTGGCGGCCTGTTCTCGATGTGTTAGTGCGTGGCGTAGACGGGTTACTACCAGCTAACTTTCTGGTGGACAGCGGTGCCGACCTTTCCATGGCCCCTTACGATCTCTTCCGAAAGTTGGGGAAGCGATGGGAAGACGGTCAGTCCATAACCCTGCGGGGCATATCCCGGCGGAAAGTCTGTGCCATCAAGGGACGGGTACACCCCGTGGACTTTTTCGTACCTGAGGTCGAGCGGTGGTTTACTATCCCGGTGTGCTTCGCCAGGGGCAAAGTCCCCTTTCTGCTTGGCCAGGAAGAATTCTTTGACCACTTCATTGTGATATTTGATAGATCTGCCCGGAAGACAACCTTCGAATTCAGAGCAGGTGTGCCATGAGAAAGCTATTTCGCGTGATTTAGCCGAGATAGGGCGCGACAGCACGCCTCTGGCGGTGCTAAGCCAATCTAACCCACATCGCTCCCAACCCCGACGCCAGCCACGGCTGCGCCCTTGCGTGCCCCCAGGTTGGCGTTTTGTATGCGCTGGAATCACTGACCGCGCTGAACAGCACTGAGGCCGCTGAGCGTGGTGCTCCTCTCAGCGGCCTCAAAGGTTCAATTCCCCTACATCATGGCCGTTATCGGGAAGCTG
>CAZVCJ010000080.1:0-6064 GCA_964625745.1 uncultured Anaerolineae bacterium
ATACACCTGTTACCGCTATTGTGTCAACTGCCTGCCAGAATGAGCGAAACTACCGGCATGAATAGCAGTGCCCTGGCAATCCAGAGAAAGAATACTGATAAATCACGGGGATGCTCGTCTATGAACTCAACCTCCTGGGTCCTGACTGTCTCCGCAGAAAAAACCCACATTCGGCGTGCGAGTGCGAGCACGCGAAAGAACGAATCCCACATAAATCTGCCAAAGCGAGGATTGTGCAACCTGGCCGACAGCCACCACAGAACACCAAAGGACAAAGTGCACAGGATGAGAAAGACGATGTCATCCCATTTAACTTGCATAGGTCACTCCTCTCCAGGCCACCCTCGCCCCGAATGTGATTGCCCACTTAAGAAATTCTAGCGGAGAAAGGAGAATTTGTCAAAAGGAGCCTCGCTGCAAGAAATCGCCATCCCTTTTTGACTTTTGGTAGAACTTATGCTACACTCATCAATAAGAGGCTAATCCCCTCTGTCTCGGTCTTGACTAATTCCAGAAGTTGAGAGGTGATCTATGCAATTGGAAGACTACTTAGATTTTCTGGCTCCGAATGACATCCGGATCAAAGGTACCCGTGTGGGCATTGAGACCATCCTGTGGGACTACCTTGATCTGGGTTTGTTTCCTGAACAGATTGCGACGCGTTACCGGACCCTCTCCCTTGAACAAGTGTATGCCACACTGACTTACTACTGGCGCAACCGCGAACGGGTAGAAGCCTACCTGCGCGCGGTGGAGAAAGAATTGGAACGCCAACGGCAGGAACAAGACCGACACCCCTCACCGGCGGTACAACGCTTGCGTGAGTTGGCCCGCCAGCGTGAACAGCAACGAGTGAGGACGGGTTTTACCGCATGAGCGGGGTTTGCTTCCTCCTCCTCGACGAGCACGTCCCACTTATCCTCCAGGCGCTACTGGAACAGAGGGCCCTAGAGATGCGCGTGTACGCCATCGGGGATGGCATCGCGCCCCCGAAAGGCACTCCTGATCCAGACATCCTCTCTTGGATAGAAGCCCAGGGTTGTTTGTTGATCACCAATAACCGGGCCACGATGCCTGTACACCTCCACGACCACCTGGCTCAAGGACGTCACGTCCCTGGGATTGTCCAACTCCCCCGTCGGATGGACATCCATGCCATTGTGGATGATTTGTTACTCCTATGGGGCGCTGGCCTGCCAGGTGAGTTTCGGGATCAGATTGTGTACCTGCCCCTGCGTCGTTGAGGGCAGGCAACAGATTTGCTTTTACCTCTCCGCCCCCCTCACCCGCTCCAACTGCATTCCAGCATACCTCTTGCAACAGCAAAGCTAAAGCAAAACGCCAGCCTTGGGGCACGCAAAAGCGTGGCCCTGGCTGGCGTTTCATCGCTTCGTTGTTTACTTCGTTTCTAGGAGCTTGTCGGAGAAGACTTCGGAAGTCTGGGAGCACGCCCTCTCCGACAGGCTGCTAGAGGGCGGGAGTCGTCCGCAGTTCTACTCCACCGTCACACTTTTGGCCAGGTTTCGAGGCTGATCCACGTCGCAGCCTCGACGCACGGCTATGAAATAGGCCAGAAGCTGCAAGGGGACGACGTTGACCACGGGCGAGAGGAGCGGCGAGGTCGGGGGGACGTAGATGACGTGGTCGGACTTCTCGGCAATGGCCACGTCGCCCTCGGTGGCCAGGGCGATGACGATGCCACCCCTCGCTTTGACCTGCTCGATCTGGCTGATCATCTTCTCGTATACGCTATCTCGCACGGCGATGGCTACCACGGGCATGCGCTCGTCAATGAGGGCAATGGGGCCGTGCTTCATCTCCCCCGCCGGATAGCCCTCCGCGTGGATATAGCTGATCTCCTTCAACTTCAGAGCCCCCTCCAGAGCGATGGGATAATTGATCCCCCGCCCCAGGTAGAGGAAGTTTTCCCGCTTGAAGTACTCGGCTGCCAACGAGTCGTAGTCGTTGCTGTCCCCCAAAACCCGACCGACTACGTTGGGCAACTCGGCCAAGTCCTCGACCAGTTTCCTCACTCGCGTCGTGTCAATCAGCCCCCGCAGCTTCCCCAGATGCAGCGCCAGGAGGTACTGATCCACCAGCGAAGCAGTGAACGCTTTGGTGGAAGCCACTCCGATCTCCGGCCCGGCCTGCATGTAGATGACCCCGTCGGACATCCTGGCCGCCTGGCTGCCGATGACGTTGACGATGGAGAGCAACCTGGCTCCTTTGCTCCGCGCCTCCTCAATCGCCGCCAGGGTATCCACTGTTTCTCCCGATTGAGTAATGGCCAGCACCAGGGTTCGCTCGTTGATCAAGGGGTCGCGGTAGCGAAACTCCGAGCCGTAGTCCACCTCGACGGGGATCCTGGCCAGGGCCTCAATGATGAACTTGCCCACCAGGGCGGCGTAGGCCGAGGTGCCGCAGGCCACGATGAACATCCGCTCGATGGCCTGTGCCTCCTCTGGCGAGATGTTGATTTCATCCAGGCACACCTGGCCGGCCTCAAAGTCCACCCGTCCGCGGATGGTGTCGGTGATGGAGCGAGCCTGCTCGTAGATTTCTTTTTGCATGAAATGCTTGTACTCGCCTTTGGCCGCCGAAATCGGATCCCAGGGCACGTCGTTTACCTGTTTAGCAACGGGCCGTCCATCAAGGGTCGTGCACTTGAAACCTTCCTGGGTGATCACGGCCATCTGGCCATCCTCGAGAAAGATCATCTGAGAGGTGTGCTCCAGGATGGCCGGCATGTCCGAGGCGACGAACATCTCTCCCTGGCCGACGCCTACCACCACCCCACCAGCGTTGCCCAGGCGGGCAGCCACCATGCGATCCGGCTGGCGGCTACTCATCACCACCACGGCGTGAGCACCTTTGATGCGCCCCAGCGCTCGTCGCACCGCCTCCTCCAAATCGCCGCTTTCGGCCAGGTACTTCTCCACCAGGTGGACGATGGTCTCAGTGTCCGTCTCTGATGTGAAGCGATGCCCCTCTGCCGTAAGCTCCTGGCGAAGGGACAGGAAGTTCTCCACGATGCCGTTGTGGATGACCACCACCTCACCCCGGCAGTCAACGTGGGGGTGGGCATTGCGGGAACAAGGTACCCCGTGGGTGGCCCAGCGGGTGTGGCCGATGCCGATGTTCCCACCCACTGGATCCTCGGCCAGCATCCTCTCCAGATTGGCCAGCTTCCCCACGTCGCGGCGGACCTGGATGCGCCCATCCTGGATGACGGCCAGGCCCGCCGAGTCGTAGCCACGGTATTCCAAGCGTTTGAGCCCCTCGACGATGATGGGCGTGGCCTCACGAGGGCCGACGTAGCCTACGATTCCACACATTGTTATCATTACCTCCGTGTCATTGCGAGTCTTCCATGGCGCGGTGCGCCATTCGTAGGAGGCAGAAATGTCCTACCCTCACCCTAACCCTCTCCCTACAAGGGAGAGGGAACTTGCACCCTCGCCCCTTTGAGGAGAGGGCGAGGGTGAGGGGAAGTTTCTGAGTAGCTCCACGTGGCGCGTCCGCGCCACTCGTGGAACAAGAAACGATCTTTCGACCGCCGTAAGCATTCACCCCTCCCTCTCAGGGAGGGGCTGGGGGAGGGTGGGTTTTCACGTTGCCTCGTTACTCGTTCGCGATTCACGGCAACGCGTTCTTGAGAGCCTCCAGCTCCGGCTCGCCTGGACCGAGCGGCAGGAACACCTTGCCGCCTTGCACCGCAGACCGACAGATAGCCATCATCACTTGAAAGCCGTTGAACGCGCTTTCGCCATTGCAGGGATGCACCTGAGCATCGTCGTCGAGCCAGTCGGCCATCTGCTGGACGTAGGGCGGCATGTCATGGGTATAGTTCATACCGCCAGGGCCTGAGATCACACTATTCGAGTCACGGGTGACGGCCCGCCAGCCGCCGCCGGTCAAGACCTCGGCGAACCCCTCAGTGCCCTGCGCACCGATGCGACACTTGCGCCACCAGTAATCCACTTCAGGCACGTCGGGCGCACCCTCGCCACACTCGACGATGCCGCGCACGCCGTTCTCGAACTGGATCAGCCCGGCGATGTAGTCGGGCGAAGGGTGAACGTCCTCGAACTTCCCCTTGCCCGCGGCCTGCCCCACCACCCACTCGGCCTCGGCGTCGTCGTTGTACCAGCGCGTGTAGGCGATCAGGTGGGGCATCATGTGCAGCATCCACCCGGTGGCGTGCCCATAGACTGTGTGCACCCGCCCAATGGCTCCGCTGGCGATGATCTCTTTGACCTTCTGGTAGTGATCGCCATAGCGATGCTGGAAACTGACCACCGACTTGGTGCCGGCATCGCGCAGCAATTTCATCATCTCCAAAGCCTCGTTGGTCGAGGTGGCCATCGGCTTTTCGAAGGCGATGAGTTGTACCCCCGCTTCCACGCCCGCCCGGATGAGTTCCCAGCGAATGTTGGGCAGCGTGCAGAAGGCGAAGACGTCGGGCCTGGTTTCGGCCAGCATCTGCGTGGCGTCGGCGTTGGTGTAGGAGACGCCAAACTTTTGCGCAGCAGCGTCCATCCGCTCCTCGTCAATGTCGCACAGGCCCACGATATCAAAGCGTGGACTTTGGGAGAAGGCCTCGGCGTGATGCGTGCCGCGTTTGCCCAGCCCGGCAATGGCGACGGTGTAGGTTTTCGCTGTGTTGTTCATTTACCCCTCCCAGGTGCGGACCACGTGGATCACGTAGTCAATCTCTTCCTGCGTCAGTTCGGGGAACATGGGCAGGGAAATGACTCTGGCGGCCGACCTCTCGGTCAGAGGCAACGAGACGTTCAAGTCGGCGGGCTGGCCCCAGGGATACCCTTCCTGCTGGTGGATGGCGATGGGGTAATGGGTCTTGGCGTCAATGCCCGCCTCATTGATGTACTTGAGCATCTCGTCGCGCTGCTCCGCCTCGATGACGTACAGGTGGTAGACGTGCCTGTAGCCGGGCTTTTCATGCGGGAGCTGGAGGCCGGTGTCCTTCAGGCCCTCGTCGTACATGGCAGCGATCTCTCGGCGGCGGTCGTTCCACTCGTCAATCCTCTTCAGCTTGACGCTGAGGACGGCGGCGTGCAGGTCGTCGAGGCGGCTGTTGTAGCCCATGCTGTGATGCGACCGCTTGAGCGAGCCGTGGTTGCGCAGGGCGCGGATGCGGTCAACGATGTCATCGCGATTGGTGATGACGCCGCCGCTATCGCCAAAGGTGCCCAGGTTCTTCTGGGCGATAAAACTGACGCACACCGCGTCGCTCAGCTCGCCGATGGCGAACGTATCGCCGGCCGAGCCAATGGCCTGGGCGCAGTCCTCGATCACCAGCAGGTTGTGCCACCTGGCAATCTCGGCGATGGCCGGCATGTTGGCCGGTTGGCCGTAGAGGTGCACCGGCACGATGGCCCTGGTCCTGTCGGTGATGGCCGCTTCGATCAAGGTGGGATCAATGTTGCACGTATCGGGCTCGATGTCCACGAACACCGGCCTGGCGCCCGCGATCCAGATCGCTTCCGCGGTGGCGAAGAAGGTATTGGCCACCGTGATGACCTCGTCGCCAGGGCCGATGCCCAGGGCCATGAAGGCCAGCCAGAGCGCGTCGGTGCCTGAGTTGCAACCGATGGCGTGCTTCACGTTGAAGTAATCCACCAGCTCCTTCTCGAAGCGCGCCAGCGTCGGCCCCATCACGTACTTGCCGCTCTCAATTACCTCCAAAATGGCCGCATCAATCTCTTCCTTCAGATTGTGATACTGCCTGACGTGACCATAGAATCCGACTTTCATTGTTCGATTCCTCCTTTTCATGTTTTGATGTTACGCTACTCCCGTACAGCGTTTGCGCCGTCGGTGAGAAGGTTGCGAGTAGCATGTCATTGCGAGCGCAGCGAAGCAATCTCCCGCCAACAAATTGGGGATTGCTTCGTCACTTCGTTCCTCGCAATGACAAGCAAAAGCAATCGGGAACTGCCCAAACGGGCGCCAATGCTTCGGTGTCAAGGGATCCTTCAAGAGTTGAGGGAGCCAGAGCGAGAGCCCTGGCCGGTTGTGGCCCTCCCTGGTGATTGGTGCGGCC
>CAZVCJ010000080.1:6164-13618 GCA_964625745.1 uncultured Anaerolineae bacterium
GAGCCAGAGCGAGAGCCCTGGCCGGTTGTGGCCCTCCCTGGTGATTGGTGCGGCCTTTTGATATTAACTCCAAGGCCCATCTCGGGCCGTCAACGACGCACCCGGGGACGGGTGCTAGAGCCTTACATCAGCACTTCACGTCTGCCGCTTCGTGCCACTGCGCCTCCCCTTTGTCCCGCCAGTCGCCTGGCGGTTTTGTACGGGGCGCTACATCTCAGGAGGGGAAGATGAGGAACGTGACCATCCCTGGAGGCTTCCGCTGATCTCTCGATTTTTGAACACGGAATCACGGAAGATCGGAAGTCACGGCATTTTCCGCGTTTTCGTGTTCTTAGCCCCGCCTCGCGACGGGGAACCTCCTCCTCGTCAACTGGAAACTGGACGTTGGATATTGGTTCCAGCCCCAGTCCATGCGCTGTCCTCCCCTTGATAGTTTTAGCTCACATGATCATTACCTCCTGTCCAATGCTTTTTGCACAGCCAGATACTACTACGTTTGCCCAGAATTGTCAAATGGCTGTCTGTTCCGTCATCGCCTTCTTCGCCGACGATTTTTCTTCGTTGATGAGTCTCCCTTGTAAGGACAATGATCAGGATGTTTCAACCGGGCAGCGGCCTTGATAGCGACTGGTACATAAACCCTTCGTGATAGCAACCCCCGCTTTGAAAACTCTAACACAAACTGGAGCATCTCCCTGCCGTCCTCGAGCGTCACCGGCCCGACAGACATTGACTCCAACCTCCGCCCACGCATGTTCCGCCGGCCCCGCTCCAGATCATTATACGCCAATGGTCTACCGCAGCAGAAGCACAGCATTGGCAACTCGTGCCCATTTTCAAAAGCGAGGTAAACTGTTTTCCCCCGCTGAACCAGATCAACAACTCGTTGTTGCCCGATGCAGCGGTCAAGATACTCGGCGACACATTCCCAACGACCGTTGATCTTCAACATTGGAAATCCATCCCGCTCACAGATTGGATAGGTGTCTTTCGCCATAAGCTCCTCCGAAAGTAAAAGCAAATCGCCGTGCACACTATGAACCAGCTACCGGATCTCGGCGCGTTGCTGTCACTGGCCGATGAGGACTGACTGAGCAGAGGCCAACCCCACCCCGGCCTCAAACTCGTACCCGGCCCGGGCCAACCCCTGCTCGATCGCTCCCACGGTGGCCCGGATGTCGGATTCGCTCACCGCGCCCATGTGCCCGATGCGGAAGTAGCGAGCCTTGATGGCCGGATGCAGGCCGCCAGCCAGGATGACTCCCGCCTCCTTGATGTGCCCCAGCACTGCGCGGTCCACCCCGTCCGGATAATAAGGGGCGGTCAGGGTGGTGGCCGTCTTGTCGGGGCTTACCGGCACCTGCTTCATCCCCAGGGCGGTGACCGCCGCCTTGAGCGCTTCACTCAGCCGACGATGGCGAGCGAAACGGGCATCCATTCCCTCGTCCAGAATCTGGCCCAAGCTCACGTTGAGGGCCCAGATGAGGTTCACCGCCGGCGTGCCGAAGTAGCGGGGCTGGCGGGACTCGTAGCCTTCCATGATGGGCAACCACTGAGTCCAATCGGCGTAATAGTTGCCCACCGGCGTCTGGCGATTGTGAAAGGCGCCCAACGCCCGTGGCCCGGCCACTACCAGGGCCAGTCCCGGCGGCACGCCGATGGCCTTCTGGGAAGCCGTAAGCGCCAGGTCAATGCCCCACTGCTCCTGACGCATCTCCTCGCCGGCCACCGCGCACACGCCGTCCACCACCACCAGCGCGCCGTGCTCGCGCCCCAACGCAGCCAGACCCTTCACGTCCGCGCCCACGGCGGTGGAGGTATCCACATGGGTGATGGTCAGCAGCTTGTAGCTATCCCTCTTGAGAGCAGCCTCCACCTCCTCCAGGGCCGGCGCGTCGCCGACGGCCGGAGCGCGCACGTGGGTCACAGCCGCGCCATAGCGCTCCAAGATGGCGGCGAAGCGGTCGCTGAAGTAGCCGGTGTTCACCACCAGGGCCTTGTCGCCAGGCTCAATGAGGTTGGCGGCGGCGACGTCCATGGCCAGCGTGCCCGAGCCGGCGATGACGAAGGGCTGTCCGCTGAGGCACAGGAACACCTGCCGCAACCGCTCCAGCGCCTGACCGAAAACCTCGATGAAGTTGGGATCCACGTGGCTGGTGGTAGCCATGCCCATGGCCCGCAGCACCTCCGGCGTGAACTCGATAGGCCCAGGGATCATGAGTAGTTTTCTGTCTTTCATCGTCTATACCCACCTTTCTTGAATAGTAATGGTAATCGCCCGGCGAAGCTTCGCCTCAAACCGACAAGGCGAAATGTGTCATTCTGAGCGAGCGGAGTGAGCGAAGAATCTCGTTCCGCAAGCCAGAAACGGGATGCTTCGCTCCGCTCAGCATGACAGGCCAAATCTTGTCTCATTATGTAAGGAATTTGGGGTGTCAAGGAGTTAAGGAACCGGCGCTTCCGAAGTAGTAGCGCATTTCATTGAGCGGCCTGGTATAGCACCCAGGCTCCGTTTCTCACAACCACCCAATCGTAGACACCATGCACGATGCCGTACTCGTTGAGCTTCTTGGGGCCGGATGGCCCGCTGTATGCCTCGCCCACCTCAAAGAGCGCCTGCTTGATGCCGTCTGCGGTATAACCACCCTTCTCGATGGCTTTGGCCACCATCATCGTGGTGTCATAGGAAAAGTCGGCCCAGATAGTGGGGGGTTCCCCGTGTTTCTCTTCGAAGGCCTCAGCGAATGTCCTGTACTCAGAGGTTTCCATGGAGCCGGCGCGAAGGCCCATGATGCCCTCGGTAGCTTCTTTACCGGCAAGCTCTGGAACCTCTTTCGTTACGATAGACACACACGTCACCCACTGCGTATCGAAGCCCAGTTCTCTGGCTTGCTCCAATATTATTGCTGCCTCTTTCGCGCTGCCAACGATGAAAGTGACCTCCGGGTTCACCTCCTCGACCTTCAGGATCTCGGTGCGGAAATCCGTGCCGCCGACTTCGAACGGTTGAGCAACGAGCACCCTGTAGCCCTTTTCCGCCATCTCGGCCACGAAGGTATCCTTCACCCCGATGCCGTAGTCGTAGTTCATGTACACGACGGCCGCTTCCCTCTTCCCCAGGTGCTCAAGCATCCTCACCCACTCAGGGCCCTGAGCCGTGTCTGAAGCCATCAGGGAGAAGAAGTATTCGCCGCAATCCATCAGGGCCGGCACGGTGGAGGCGGGCGAGATTTGAACAACCTTTTTCTCCTGCGCCAGGGGGCATAGGGCCAGACTGACCGTGCTGCTGCCTGAGCCCACGATCACAGGTACCTTGTCGGTCTCCACCAGCTTGAGGAAAGCTGTGCGCGCGTCGGCGGCGCTAAAGCGGTCGTCCTCGTAGATCACTTCCACCGGAACGCCATTGATCCCTCCGGCCGCATTGATCTCGTCGAGGGCTACCTCCGTGCCCTTCTTCATACTCTGGCCATACACGGCTGCGTCTCCGGTCAGATGGTTGATGAACCCTATCTTGTACATCTCCGGCTTTGCTGGGCGGCAAGAAGCCACCAGCAAGCCAAAAACCATCGTGGCCCCAACTATCACCAAAAGTCTCCTGATCATTTTCAAGCCCTCCTTATTTTCCCTCGCTTTCGCAAGTAACTACAGCCGACCCTGACCGCGCAAAAAGTCGGCCACTTCCCCCATCGTCCCCGCCACCTCGACTCTGACGCCCAGCCTCTCGCCTATCGCAGCAGCAGTCATATCGTCGAGGGTCAGTCCCCCTGAGGCATCGAACATGGCCTGTGGGAGGAACACCAGGTCGCCAAGTTCGCGCCCCCGCAAAGCCTCGATCACATCCCAGCCCGTGAGGAGCCCCGAAACAGTCACCGTCGGCCCGAAGAAGCGATTCTCCACCGGGACGACCTCGATTTCCAGTCCCGTCCTCCCCGCCAGCTTCGCCGCCACATCCCCCAAAACCGGCGCGATCAACGTCCCGCAAACCAGAGTGACCCTCCCAACCCGAAACCTGAAACCCTCAACTCGAAACTCTTCGTCCAGGAAAACTCTGGTCAGCCCCACCCCATTCTCCAGTTGGGGAAACCCATCGTACTCTTCAGACGGAGGCACTTCCAGGCCAGCCAGCAGGTACCATTCATCGGAGGCGTAGACCAAATTGAGGCCGCGCTGGCGTCGGAACTCTCGCTGCCAGTCTGAGATCTGAATCAGGATCGGCCCCGCCTCCTCAGGCCTGTAGACGCGAAAAGGACCACGATGGTATTTGGTGAGGCCCAGGGGGACGACGGCGATGGACTGCACGGTCGGATAGAGGGCGGCCAGGTTGGCCACGGTGTGGGCCAGATGCGGGCCGTCGTTGAGACCGGGGATGAGGACGATCTGGGCGTGAACCTGGATACCCAGGCTACCCAGCCGCTTCAATTGCTCGACGACGTCGGGAGCGGCGGGACTGCCCAGGATGCGGCGACGCAAAGCGAGGTCGGTGGCGTGAACGGAGACGTAGAGGGGACTGAGGCGCTGCTCGGCCAGGCGATCCCAGTCGTCTTCGGTGAGGTTGGTCAAAGTGATGAAATTGCCGAACAGGAAGGAATAGCGATAGTCGTCGTCCTTAATGTAGAGGGAGCGCCGCATCCCCGGCGGCATCCCGTTGAGAAAGCAAAACTCGCAGCGATTGTTGCAGCGGCGCAGGCCGTCGAAAGTTGGCTCGGCGAACTCAATGCCTGGCTCCTGGTCGTAGCCCCGCTCCACCTGGTAGACGCTCCGCTCCCCACCCCGTTCTACGACCAGCTCCAGTTCTTCCTCAGCTCCATAGAAACGGTAATCAATGACGTCGCGCAGGACGTGGCCATCGATGGAGAGAAGCACATCGCCAGGCTGCAAGCCCAGCTCCGCAGCGATACTGCCTGAACGTACCTCCGCGATCACCCCGTCCTTGTCCACCGACTACCGTCCTTTCTCGCCTGGCAGATTGCCGGAGCTGCCCGGCGGAAAAGCGAGATAGTCTTCGGTGGCCGAGTCGAGGTCGCTGTAAACACCTCTGCGCTCAGGAGGCAACAGGGAAGCCAGTTGATACATCCCTTCCTCGGTTATCTTGCCCATGACCGTTCGCCCGAACTTTTTCTGTCCAACGGAGAAGCGAAAGGTCCGGCCGATAACTACCTTGATGGAAGTGCGACGCAATCTTGACAGATTGGCCCAGAAGTGCTCTCCCCCTGTGATGGCCATGGGCAAGATGGGGGCGTCGGCACGCAAAGCGATGAAGGTCATGCCATCGTGACCTTTCTGCAGCCGCCCGTCGCCGCTCCTGGTGCCTTCGGGAGCCATGAGCAATGCCTGGCCGCCAGCCAGCACCTCCAGGGAGCGGCGGATGGCCCGGCGATCCACCTCCCCCCGGCGCACGGGGAAAGCGCCGTAGAGCCTGACGATGATGCCCAGGAAGGGATGATGGAAGTTCTCGATCTTGGACATGATCACCACCTCGCGAGGCGTCACCGCGCCCGCCAACGCCGGGTCGAGGAAGTTGGTATGGGTCATCGCCAGGATCAACGGACCCTCGAGGGGCACGTTCTCCAGGCCGACGACCTCCAACTTGAGGAGGATCCTGGCCAGGACCCGGACGACAGAATTACAAAAGCGACGAGTCCACATCTTTCACCCTTGATAATCACGAGTGGCACGAGTACTTGTTCCTCGTTGCCTCATTCCTCGTTGCCTCGTTTCTCATCGCCATAGACACCCCGATACTCCGGCGGCAGCATGGCGGCGATGCGATACATGATCTCATCGGTGAGCTCGGCCACCTGCTGACGCCGCGCCTGAGGCTTGCTGGCCCGGGGCGGCGTGATAATGACTTCGCCGAAGGTAACGGTCAGCCGAGGGCAGCGCAGGCGCTTCCACTCAGTGTAAGTCTTCTCCGTGCCGGTCAGGGCCACAGGAAGGATCGGCGCACCGCTGCGCAGGGCCAGGTAGGCGACGCCCTGCCGCGCTTGCTCCAGAGCACCGGTCAAGCTCTGCCTGGCCTCCGGGGCCAGGGCCAGCACCTTGCCCTCGGTCAACGCCTGCAGAGCTCGTCGGATGACCTCGCGGTCGAACTGGTCGCGGTGCACGGGGATGGTGCCGTACAGCCGGAGCAACTGGCCAGTGACGGGGACGTGATAGAGATCCTCCAGAGCTACGCCCTCTACGGGCTGGGGCAGAAAAGGTAACACCAGGGCGGCATCGAGATGCGCCAGGTGGTTAAAGGCAACCAGCAGGGGTCCGCCCTGAGGAATGTTATCCAGACCCTTTATCTCCAGGCGCGTGCAGAGCCTCAAGAACACCCTCAAGGCAAAACAAGCCCAACGTCGAAAGATCAATCGTCCTCTGCTCATATCAACTCCTCCACTTTGGCCAACACCTCAGCTATGCTCAGCCCTGTCGTGTCAATGATGATGGCATCGTCGGCGGGGCGAAGCGGAGCCGCCTCTCGCTCACTGTCAATCTTGTCCCGCCGGCGCATGGCCGACAGAACCTTCTCGTAATCGGCCTCTTCTCCTCTTTCCAAAATCTCCCGCTGACGACGGTGGGCCCTCTCCTCAACAGTGGCATCCAGGTAGACCTTGAGGTCCGCCTCAGGAAGAACCACCGTGCCGATGTCTCGCCCCACCATGACGATGCGTCCTCGCCGCCCGATTCGCCGCTGCTGATCCGTGAGGGCCTGGCGCACGCCGGGGTAGGCTGAGACGGGCGAGACGTTGGCGTCCACCTCGGGCCGGCGGATCTGCCAGGTGACGTCCTGCCCGTTGGCATGGACGGTGTACTGCCGACCATCGTCAACAGTGGGCCGGGTGATATTGATGACGATGCTTTCGGCCAGAGCAGTGATGGCCTCCTCGTCAGCGATGTCAATCCCCTGCTCAAGAGCAACCCAGGTGACAGCCCGGTACATCGCACCCGTGTCGAGGTGGAGGTATCCCAGCCGCCGGGCCAGGAGCTCCCCGATGGTGCTCTTGCCCGAGGCGGCGGGGCCGTCAATGGTGATGGTAGAAGGTTTTGACATTATACAGCATCTATGCTACAATAGCAATGTATACAGCGTTCAGGAGACATGACGATGGCTATGACACGGACTCAGATTTATCTAACCGAAAAACAACGCGAGAAGATCCAGCGCTTGGCCGAGCTTCAACACAAAACGATGGCTCAGGTGATCCGCGAAGCGGTCGAAGAGTACGTGATCCAACGAATGGATATTGAAAACCTCAGAAAGGCTTCGGTCAATCCAACCGACCCCCTGTGGGACATCATTGGGCTGGGGGACAGCGGAATCGCCGATGGCTCGATTCATCATGATCGCTACATCTACGATGAGGACTAATGCGACACGTATTCTTTGACACCAGCGCTTACGTGGCCCTCGCACATACCAGGGATCAATTTCACGCCGATGCAGTGCGATTAGCTGAATGGGTCATCGC
>CAZVCJ010000080.1:13718-17810 GCA_964625745.1 uncultured Anaerolineae bacterium
ATACCAGGGATCAATTTCACGCCGATGCAGTGCGATTAGCTGAATGGGTCATCGCTGATCGGCTCCCCCGCGTCACAACCAATTACGTCCTCGCTGAAGCCCACACCCTAATCCGCCGCAAGTGCGGCCACACCACTGCAGTACAGTTCGGCGAAGGCATACGCCGCGACGTGGTTGTGGGGAACCTGGACATCATCTACGCTGATGCGGCAGTGGATGACGCAGCCTGGGAAATCTTCAAGAAATACGCTGACCAGGATTTCTCCTTCGTGGATTGTACCAGCTTTGCCTGGCTACGTCAACATCCAGATAGCGAGGTCTTCGCTTTCGACGAGCACTTCCTCGGGATGGGCTTCCCCCCATTCCAGGATTAGGCTGACCGCAACTGCCTAATCTCCCTCTTCGTCAAATACCGCCATTCCCCCACCAACAAATCTCCCAGCTCCAGCGGCCCGATTCGGACCCGGATCAGCCGCCGCACCGAGTAGCCCAGGGCAGCACACATCCGCCGGATGTGGCGCTTTTTGCCCGCGTGGAGGGTGATGCCCAGCCAGACCATGCCCCTGGGGGCCTCCTGCCAGCCGTGGATTTGCGCCTGCGGCCCCAGCCGCTCCAGCCGCTGGACGGCATCGGCGCGGAGAATCTCTCCGTCCCGCTCCACACCCTTCCGCATCCGCCGCAGAGTCGCCTCCGTGGGTCTCCCCACCACCAGAGCCAGGTACTCTTTCTGGTGCTCATAGCGGGGATGGGTGAGGCGATTGGCCAGCTCCCCGTCGTTGGTGAGGAGCAGCAGCCCCTCGCTTTCGGCGTCCAGGCGACCCACCGGGTAGAGTCGCTCTCTATCCGGAACCAGGCTCAGCGCCGAAGAACGGCCCCGGAAATCGCGGGTGTCGCTCAGATAGCCCCGTGGCTTATGGAGGAGGACGTAGACCTTCTCCTCCAGAGCGATGGGCTGCCCGTCCACCTCGATGGCGTCCTGGACGGGATCCACTTTGGTGCCCAGTTGAGTGACCACCTGGCCGTTAACCCGCACCCGCCCCTGCAGGATCAACTTCTCGCACTTTCGCCGCGAGGCGACGCCGGCGTGGGCCAGAACCTTCTGGAGACGCTCCATCAGTTTTTGCCTCGCTCCTCTTCAGCCAGTGGTGGCAGCTCGGCCAGGTCCTGCAAGCCGAAGTACTGCAGGAACTCGAAGGTAGTGCCGTAGACGATGGGGCGGCCAGCCTGGGACAGACGCCCCACCGCCTCGACCAGGCCCTTGCTGACCAGAGTGCGCAACACGCTGTCGCAATTGACGCCCCGCACGGCCTCGACGCCGACCCGCGTGATGGGCTGCTGGTAGGCGACGATGGCCAGGGTCTCCAGCGCTGGAGCGGAGAGCCTGCTGGTCAGCTCCAAACCAAGGAAGCGCTCGACGTGCGGAGCCGCCTCAGGGGCGGTGACTATCTGCACCCGGCCTCCTTCGCGCTGGAGACGCAGCCCTCGCTGCTCATACTCCTCACTCAATTCTTCCAACGCCTCCTCAACCTCCACTCGCTGGGCGTCAATGGCCGCCGCCAAACGTTCAACGGCCACCGGCTCATCTGCCACGAAGAGTAGGCTTTCGATCAGGGACTTGATTCCCAAGCTCCCCTCCCCCAAAGCTTGCCCTGAGCGGTGTCCTGAGCCTGCCGAAGGGCAAGGTTGAAGGGTCGGGGGAGAGGCTGGGAGTGGAGGCATACTAGGCATCCTCGTAGGCCGCTGGCAGCTCTGTGGTATCGGAAATGTCCAAGGCCATCGGCGACTCAATGGGACTGACGGTCGTGTCCTCTGAGACTATCGGTGGCTCTATTACATCAGGTATTCGCTCTGGAACCTTCGGCGGCTCTGTAGAATAGGGGGCATACTTGATGTTGACCCTGACCTTGCGCAGCTTCAGCCCCATCTTGTCCTCGATAGCCTCCCTGGTCACCTGGCAGACCTCCTCAGTCTTGGTAGGGACGTCAACCTCCGGGCTGGTCTCCAGGTCGAGCTCCACCTCCACGCCTCCCCGCCTGCCCCAGACATTCGGCTGGATCAAAACAACGCCATCGAGGCGGCTGATGCTGCGCTCCAACCGACGAGCGATGGAATCCACGGCCAGCTCCGCCTCGCCGCCGCTGATGCTCTGCACCCTGATGGCACTGGAACGCCTTCGCCTGAGCTCAAGCCAGATCAGTACGGCGCAAACGACGTCCACCAGCAGAGCCAGGGCGACGCCCGCCACCAGCAAGACGAGCGGATCGGCCAGCGATAGGTTCATGTCCAGGTTCCACAGCCACTCCTGCAAGACCTCGATCGCCGGCCGAGGCACGACCAGCACGATGGTCGCAACAATGATGGTCGCCAACAGGAGCAAGACCACTACCACGCGATTAAATTTGTTCATTAGAAAACCTCCTTTTTTAGTTGCAGTTATGCAGAAACTCGCGCTCTACCTGCAATTATACACCATCTTTCCTCCTTCGTCCAGCCAGCGCAGCGATGCCAGCCGTCAGGCCCAACAGCGCCGTCAAGCTGATGGCGGCCCCCAGCCTGAAAGAGAGAGGATCGTAGATGAACTCTACTCTGTGCTGGCCCGCTGGCAGGTACACCGCCCGAAAGAGAAGGTCCGCTCGGTAGATGGGTGTCTCCAGCCCGTCGGTCAGCGCGCGCCAGCCCGGATAGTGGGCGTCGGTCAGGACCAGGTAGCCTTCTTCAGCCAGTTTGGCGGAAATCACGACGCGCTCCGGCTCGTAAGACAAGATTGCCACCTCATCCTTCCTGGCCCCCCCTCTTTCCCCCCCAACCTTGGGGGGGATGAAGGGAGGAGACGGCACCTCGTGTCCGTCCGAAGCCAGGATGACCTCCTGTTCCGGGCGGAAGGCGGGAGCTTGCATCGCAGCAATGGCCGCCTCGTCGTCCAGGATTCGCGCCCGATGAACGACGAAGGCTCGCGACAGGTTGTCCAGGTTCTCGTAGATCTTCACATCGCCGCTGTGCACCAGCCGGAAGCGCCCTGCAGTAGAAACGACCACAGGCACAAACGTGCTTGTCCTATCGTCAATCAGGCTGAGTCCCCGCAGGTGCAGCCGGCCAACCGGGGCCAGATACTCAATCAAAATCTGCCGGGGGGTCATAGGCTCACCAAAGTCGAGGCGAGCGAGGTAGTCATCTCCCTGGGGATTGTCGGGCCAGTGACGGCAGACTCTGGCCTGGTCGTGCCGAACCTCAATCATGGCATACTCCCCCTCCGCTGTCTCAATGCCAGCCCGCAGGAGGCGGCTCTGCACCGCATCCGTCCCATCGGTAACTGTCACCTGAGCCACGGGCGCCCCGTTGGGCAGATCAGCCGCACCCTCCAGATACGAGACCAGGCCCAGCGAAGTAGCGGCAAACGCGGACGATTCCGCGGGCAGTTCCGTCACTTCCACCTGAGAAGCTGCCCCAGGGCCAAGAACGGCTTCGTGACCCAGGTCGTAGTAGACACCGTCCATCCAGACATCGCGGATCTTGTCCGTGACGACGTATCTGACGTTGAGCAGGCTCAGGATCCGCGACGGGGGTATCTCCTTCAGGCTCTCCCGCAGGCGGCCATCGGGCGAAGGTTCGGGCAAGAACAGCCGTTGTAATTCGACGTAGCGCCTGAGGGGGAGCACCCCGCCGTCATAGCCGTCTACGCTGGGGATGCGGTAGACGAGGGGCAAATTGGGGGCCAGGATCTCCTTCAGCTTGGTCGCCACCACGTAGTCATAGATGGCCTGCGGAGACAGTTGAGCCTCGAAAATCTGCTGTATCTCCCCCAGATCGCCGGGATCAAAAGTCAGGTCCGAGATGCTGAGGAAGCGATCCGTGGGCTGCCCAGCGGCTAAAAGGTGAGCCGGGGCGGTGCGCAGGGAGGAGTAGGCCTCCGGGGCAGTGGGATGGTTGTAGGCCAGGCTACGGCTGGCGGCGAATAGCTCCCCGATGACAGCCAGGGTGAGCACCAGGCAGAAAGAGTTTCGGGTTTCGAGTTTCGGAGTTTCGGGTGGGACTCCTTGCTCCTTTGCTCTCTGCTCCCTTGATGTTGGAGGTTGGAACACCTTCCAATTTCCA
>CAZVCJ010000081.1:0-3483 GCA_964625745.1 uncultured Anaerolineae bacterium
ACCCGACAGCGGACGAATACGCCGATCGAGTGTACCATCTGCAGGACGGGCGGATTCTGAACCCATGATCCGGCCCTGCAACTTCCCCAAGGAGACAGCCGAAGTAGTGCAAGCTCATGTCTTCCTGACCCTGGTGATGTTTAACATGACCAACGCCTATCGTACTGAGATTGGACAAGATCTGACCAAGCGAGGTATTCGGCGCCAGCGCCTGGCTTGGGAGGATGCCAACAAGGTGCTGGTTGTGGCTGGCGAGTACTATGACATCTTCGATATCGAGGAACTGTTCGTCCTCATGGGACGTGAACCGGAAATCTGTTGGCGGGTTGACCTCTGTGAAGTTAAACGACGATACGGGCTCGAAGCTCCAGCCATCACCTAGTCCTGCTTATGGTGCAATTTCAGGCCAGGAAACTCGACTTGACAAGGTAAACGTTTTCCGGTATAATTAGTGCGGCTGGAAAACGTTTACTCCTACGTGCTGACGCTGACGAGGGTAGCTGTATGCCTGTTTCGCTAACAGATGTAGCAAAAGCCGCCAATGTCTCCATCGCCACCGCTTCCCGCGTTCTCGCCGGCAGTGATCACCCCGTGGCCGAGGAAACGCGGTTGAGAGTGCTGAAGGCGGCCGAGGAATTGGGGTACCAGCCCAATCTGGTCGCCCGAAGTCTCCGTACAGACCAAACCTACTCTATTGGCATAATTGTCGAAAACATCTTGAGTCCATTCATTCCCCCCATCGTTCGCGGCATCCAGGATCGTTTGGAGGTGGATGGCTATTTTGGCATCATCATCAATGCGGAATGGGATCCTGAGGTCGAAGCAGAAGCCATTCAGACCTTAAGCAAGCGTCAGATAGACGGCATCATCTTCGTGGAGTCGTGCATTCGTTCGTCGGATGAAGTATCCGAGCTGGCGAACAAGCCTCAGATGTTTGTCCATCGCCTTTTTAACTCCCTCTCTTTAAACTCAGTAGTCCCCGATGATCACTATGGAGCGCGGTTGGCGACCAGGCACCTGGCTCAACTGGGGCATCGGCGAATTGCCTTCATCAACGGGCCAGAGGGATGGGATGCGACGATCAATCGGATGGCAGGTTACCAGGAGGAGCTCATGGCCTGGGGCATACCCTTTGACCCAGCCCTGGTAGAGCGAGGCGATTGGGAAGTCCAAAGCGGGTATCTTGCTGCCAAAAGATTAATAGCGCTGCAAGATCCCCCTACGGCGATTTTTGCTGGGAACGATTTGATGGCTCTTGGCGCAATCTATGCCATCCAGGAAGCAGGATTGCGAGTGCCTGGAGACATGGCAGTTGTGGGATATGACGATCGTGACTTGTCTGGCTTTGTTCGACCAGCGATCACCACCATCAGAATGCCCTGTGAAGAAATGGGGCGGGCCTCGGCCGAGGCCCTCTTGCGCCTTATCGCTGGGGAAACCGAAGCTATAGAGCCGATATTTATTCCAGGGGAGCTGGTGGTACGCCAATCTTGTGGAGCCAGAGGGGAGGGAGAGTGGAAGTTTGAACCTGAGCGGGGTAGTCTACCGCGTAGACGGGCTCGAAGGCTCCGTCAATGAACCATCTTTGAGAGCTCGGTAGAAGAAAGGGGGTGATAGATAGGCGATTTCAGTTAGGGTTCTCCGGTTTGGCTCGTTTTGTGAGGAAATCAACAACAGCCAATTAGACTTAAGGAGGAGGCAAAATCATGGAAACCAAACGTATGAGTAGGCGCGAGTTTCTGACTTTGGCAGGTGCGGCGAGTGGCGCGGCATTGTTGGCGGCCTGCCAGCCGAAGGCGACACCAACGGCCGTCCCTGCGAAGCCGACCGACACACCGCTCCCGAAGCCGACCGCGACACCGCCCCCTGCCGAGAAGGTGACCATCGAGTTCCTGGGCGAGCCAGGGGGTGCAGAATGGCGTGACGAGGAGCAGGAGAAGTTCCGCGCGGAGAACCCCAACATCGAGTGGGTTCAGGTGGAGCAGCCGGAGGTGGTGTCGAGACTGGAGCAACTTCTGACCTTGGTCGCCGCCGGTACGCCGCCCGACTGCGCCAGGGTTGAGAGCGATGTCTATCGGACCTTCTGCAAGTACGAACTCCTGCTCGGCATCTCCGACCGCATCGCCGCCGACCCAGAGCTGTCGAAGCCAGACTACTGGATCCAGCCGCAGGAACGGGACCGCTGCGAGTACGAAGGGGAATGGTACGGCATCGGCTCCTGCTGGGTGGCGCCTCACTTCTACTACAACAGGTCTCTCTTCGACGAGCTGGGAGTCGAGCCGCCCAGCAACGACCCAGACGAGGCCTGGACGTGGGACGAGTTCCTGGAGATCGCGCGGCAACTGACCGTGGACACCAACGGCAAGCATCCGGGAGAAGCGGGGTTCGACGCGACCAACATCGATCGCTGGGGGGCCTTCTGGCCGACCTGGTGGATCCCGCTGCACGCGGCGGTCCAATCCAATGGCGCTGACTGGGTGGACCCGCAGACCGGAAAGATCGCTCTCGACAACCCGGCAGCGATGGAGGCGCTCCAGCGCGTCGCGGACCTGAAGTTGGTCCACCAGGTGGCGCTGAGCCAGGCAGCCTTTGACACTCTGGGCATGGCCGAGGCAGATTTCCTGTCGACCAAGAAGGTGGGACTGTATAATACCGGTTCCTGGTCCGTGAACTGGCTGTGGGAGATCGAGGGGGGGCTGGGCACTGGGGTGCTTCCCAAGATGACGCGACCGGCTACCGACATGCAGGCCCACCTGATCACGATTGTGAAGGAGACAGAGCATCCGGAGGAGGCCTGGAAGCTGATCCGGTTCCTCGCCTCGCCGTGGTTCCAGGAGCGCTACTGCCAAAATGGCCTGTGGCTGCCCAGCCAGACCGCGCTGATGACCCCCGAGGCTATCGCCCGCTGGTGCACCCCGCCCGTACACCCGGAAGGGTACGAGCTCATCGTCACCGAGTATGCGCCGAAGTATGGCCACTACCTCACCATGCCAGTGGGATACGTGAAGGCCACCGAAGCCGTTCTTACGCCAGCTTTCGACAAGCTCTGGATCGGCGACGCGAAGGCCGCGGACGTCTTGCCGGCAGCGGTGGCAGAGGCCAACCGCATCATGGAGGAAGAGCAGGCCAGGCCCTGATAGGTGTATGCAATGCGGCTCATTCCGCGACGAACCGAAGCCGCCGGCGCATATACGAGTTGGGGGAGTGCCGAGAAAAGAGCACGTCCAGCGCCGGCCGAGTAGGAGCGGCTTGTGTTGAGCTTGTCGAAACAAGCGACGTATCGAGGCCAAGCGGGTTGCCCAGAGAGCCGCTTGCTTGATTTCGATACGCTGGCTTCGGTACGCTCCACTACTCAGCCCAAGTCGCTACTCAATCGGCGCTCGCTCCCCCAGGTTTTGCATGCGCCCGAAGCCGCCGGAGCTGACGGGTAACTCGCTGGATCGGCCCAATGTGGACGAACCCCGGCTGCGTGGGGTCGGCTGC
>CAZVCJ010000081.1:3583-17721 GCA_964625745.1 uncultured Anaerolineae bacterium
GGGTCGGCTGCGCGCGCGGCAACCGGCCCTGCACGGCCGGGGTCGCCAAAGGAGGCAGGACGTGAGTGTGCAAACTCGCTGGTTGGGGCGTCTTTGGCCGCGAACGGCGAAGGGCAGAAGGACTGTGACCGGCTACCTTTTCATGTTGCCCTTCATACTGGGTTTCCTCTTGTGGTTCCTGGCGCCCGCGTTAGTCGCGGCCTGGTTGGCCTTCTTTGACTGGAACATGATCCAGGATCCGACTTTTATCGGATTGGGGAACTTCAGGCATATTTTCCGGGACACGCTTTTCCTACAGTCGCTAAAGGCCACCACCTACTATACGCTGGGCTCGGTTCCGGTAAGTCTGGTGTTGGCCTTTCTGTTTGCGCTGCTGCTGAATACCAAGGTGCGCGGGATGGCGATCTTTCGCACCATCTATTACCTCCCTAGCATCGTACCGGCGGTGGCGAACGCGGTACTGTGGAACTTTGTGTTCAGCACGGAGTTCGGTTTGGTGAATGCGCTGTTGCGCGCTCTGGGCCTGCCCAAGGTCCCGTGGCTTCAGGATCCAGAATGGGCCATGCCGGCCTTGATCATCATGAGCTTATGGGGACTGGGTTACACCGTGGTGATCTACCTGGCCGGGCTGCAAGGGATTCCTGAGGTGCTGTACGAGGCAGCCGAGGTTGACGGGGCGGGCCGCTGGGCCAAGCTGCGGCATGTGACGATTCCGCTCATGTCCCCGGTCATCTTCTTCAACCTGATCATGGGCATCATCGGTTCCTTTCAGGTTTTCACGGCGGGCTATCTGATCACCGCAGGTGGACCACAAAACTCGACGCTGTTCTACGTGCTCTACACCTACAGGACCGGGATCCAATACTTTAACATGGGGTACGCGGCTGTGCTGGCGTGGATCCTCTTCTTCATCATCCTGGGATTGACGTTGCTCGTCTTCAGATATGTGGGGCGTCTGGTGTACTATGAAGCACTATAGGAGGCAGTATGGCAACGCAAAGTGAAACTGTTTCCGTAAGGCGAGCGCCTGGAAGCAGGCCGGCGATCGGGCGACTGGTCAATGGGGAGCGCTTGTGGCGCGCCTTGATATGGACGCTGTTGCTTGTCGGGGCTTGTGTGATGCTGCTGCCCTTCTTGTGGCTGGTCACCAGTTCCCTCAAGACCGAGCTGGAGGTCTTTCAGTATCCACCGAAGTGGATTCCCAACCCCCCCCAATTTCAGAACTACATTGATGCCTGGACCACCAAACCGTTACGCCATCCAGGCTTTGGCATCTATCTCAAGAACACTTTTTTCATCGTCATCCTTAACGAGATCGGCATCCTGGGGTCTACCTCGCTGTGTGCTTACGCGTTGGCGCGCATTGATTTTCCGGGCAAGAATTTCTGGTTTGGCATCGTGTTGTCCACCATGATGCTGCCCGCTGTGGTCTTGATGATACCGACCTTTGTGCTCTATAGCCGTATGGGTTGGGTGAATACCTTCCTTCCACTCACCGTGCCGCACTTCTTCGCGGCTAGCGGGGGTGGGGCGTTCTTCATCTTTCTCCTGCGGCAGTTCTTCCTTAGCCTGCCCGAGGAGTTGGCCGATGCGGCACGCGTCGATGGGTGCAGCGAGTTTGGCATCTATCGGCGCATCATGCTGCCCTTGGCCAAGCCTGCCCTGGCGACAGTAGCGGTCTTTACCTTCATTTGGACGTGGAACGACTATATGGGGCCATTGCTATATTTGGCGAAAGACCCAAACAAGTGGACCGTCGCCCTGGGCCTGGCGATGTTCAGAACCTTTATGTGGCAGCGGACGCGCTGGGACCTGCTCATGGCCGCTTCGACGATGATGATCATACCCATTATCGTGATCTTTTTCCTGGCGCAGCGCTACTTCATCCAGGGGATCGTGGTGAGCGGGTTGAAGGGCTAAGTAGAAGAAAGGGGGTGATAGATAGGCGATTTCAGATGAGTTAGGGTTCTCCTGTCTGGCTCGTTTTGTGACAAAATCTGAACAACAACTAATCAAATTTAAGGAGGAGGCAAAATCATGCAAATCAAACGCATGAGTAGGCGCGAGTTCTTGACTTTGGCAGGTGCGGCGAGTGGCGCGGCATTGTTGGCGGGATGCCAGCCACAGGTGGTCAAAGAAACAGTAGAAGTACCGGTAGAGCGAACTGTGGAGGTGGAGAAGGTCGTCAAAGAAACCGTCGTCGTCCAGGCGACTCCCGCCCCAGAGGAAGTGGTGGAGATCAGCTTCATGGGTTGGGGGGGAGTTGAGGAGGATGAGGGCGTTCGCGCTGCCATCAGGGTTTTCGAGGGCGCGGAGCCCAACATCAAGGTCACCTGGCTACACACGCCGGAGAACTATTCGGAGAAAATGCTGGCCATGGTCGCCGCTGGCACGCCACCGGACACGGCTTTCATCAGGAACCAGGACTACATTACCTATGCCCACGAGGGACTGCTGCTCGACATCACCGATATGCTCCAGGCCGACCCGGTCGTAGGCAGGGCGGGCTACTTCATTGAGCCCCAGGAAACAGAGCGCGCCACATACAAGGGGCGCTGGTACGGCATCGGTTCCTGCTGGACGGGCTCTCACATCTACCTCAACGCCGACGTCTTCGAGGAGGCGGGAATCGAGCCACCGAGCAACAATCCTGAGGAGGCCTGGGAGTGGGATTACTTCGTCGAGGTGGCACGAGAGTTGACCGTGGACGCCAACGGCAAACACCCAGGGGAGAGTGGGTTCGACGTTGAAAACGTGAAACGATGGGGGGTCCACTGGGATACGTGGTGGATGGAGCTTCTGGGGCCCATCGAGTCCAATTATGGGAAGTACATCGACCCAGATACCGGCTTGTTGACTGCTGGTCAGCCGGCAGCGGCCGAGGCCATCCAGCGCATCGCCGATCTGATGCTGGTGCATCAGGTGATGCCCCAATCTGCGGTCTTGGCGCAACTGGGAATCAGCAACACCCAGATGTTGGAGTCCGGCAGTCTGGCGATGGCGATAGATGGCTCCTGGGCCCTGGCCTGGATGTGCAAGATCGAAGCCACGCTGGGAACAGCCGTCTTGCCCAAGATACAGCGGCCTGCTACCGGCCTGCAAGCCCACCTGCACTCCGCTTTCTCGGGCTCGAAACACCCTGAGGCCGCCTGGCGTTGGGTGCGTTTCCTGTCCACCGAGTTTTACCAGCTCCAGTTCTTGAAAATGGGGCTCTGGCTGCCCAACCAGACAGACCTGATGACTGAGGAAGGGCTGGCTAGGTGGATGACCTTGCGAACGAGTCCGACCGAAGGGATTCATCCGCCTGGCTACGAACAGATCGTGACTGAGTATGTGCCCAAGTGTGGCCACATCCTCTATCAGCCACCGGGTTATAACAAGGTCGAGTCGGTCCTCAATCCCGCGTTCGATGCCATCTGGATCGGCGACAAGACGGCTGAGGAGGCGCTGTCAGAGGTCGCGCCGGACGCCAATGCCATCTTTGAAGAGGCGCTCCGCTGAGGCTAAGCGCAGTACCGTTCGGATAAGCGCCCTCGACCAAGTAGCGTATCGAGGCCACGGCGCGGCCCATGCCATGCAAAATTCGTCGAAGAAGCCGCTCGCTTGGCCTCGATACGGTCTTTTGCTACGCTCTAGACCTACTCGGCCAGCGCTCGCTCCCTTATCCGGATAGTATTGAGGCTAAGCGGGGACAACCCTGGCCGCGCAGGGCATTCCAATTGAACGCTGGAACAGGCCCTGCGCGGCCAACTCTTGATTGTCGGTTGGCTCCTTTGAGGAGGATATGATGACCGCGATAGTCCACTGGCTGAGAAAACCCGAGGGGAGACGGAACGTTACCGGTTACATCTTTATCGCCCCCTTTATTCTCGGTTTCCTGTTTTGGTTCCTGGTCCCTGCGTTGACCTCCATCTGGCTGGTCTTCCAGGACTGGAACATGATCTCCCCGCCTGACTTCGTTGGCCTGGACAACTTCCGGAGACTTCTCTCGGACAAGCTCTTTTGGCAATCCCTGAAAGTCACCACTCTCTACACGGTCGTCTCGGTGCCGCTGAGTATGGTTCTGGCTTTCCTGCTGGCGCTTCTGATGAACACCAAGGTGCGCGGGATCACCATCTTTCGCACTATTTACTACCTGCCGAGCATCGTGCCAGCGGTGGCTAACGCGGTCTTGTGGGCCTGGATCCTGAATTCGGACTTCGGCTTGTTGAACGCGTTCCTCCGCTCCATTGGTCTGCCCAAGTTTCGCTGGTTGCAGGAGCCGGAGTTGGCCTTGCCGGCCATGATCCTGATGAGCTTGTGGGGCCTGGGGTGGGCCATGGTGATCTACCTGGCTGGCCTACAGGGCATCCCCGAGGTGTTCTATGAAGCGGCGGAGATTGACGGCGCCGGGCGTTGGGCCAAGTTGAGGCACGTCACCATACCGCTCATGTCGCCCGTCATTTTCTTCAATCTGATCATGGGCATCATTGGTTCCTTTCAGGTTTTCACGGCGGGCTTTCTGATCACGGACGGTGGGCCACAGAATGCAACCCTCTTCTACGTCCTGTACCTGTACCGTAATGCGTTTGAGTACCTGGAAATGGGGTATGCGGCTGCCCTGGCGTGGGTGCTCTTTTTCATCATCATGGGACTGACGCTATTGATCTTCAAGTATATAGGCAGCCTGGTACACTACGAGGAGCCAGGCTAGTGAGGCGGATCATGACAACATCTCCTATGAAACAATCCATCAAGACCAGGCCCGTGATCAGGCATCTGTGCAGCGGAGAGGGGTGGGGGCGAGCTCTGACCTGGCTCGTGTTGGTCGTGGGAGCCATTATTATGGCAGCGCCTCTGGTGTGGATGGTCAGCAGTTCCCTCAAGTTGGAGCAAAGGGTCTTCGCGTTCCCTCCACAGTTGATTCCAAACCCGATTCGCTGGGCCAACTATGTGGATGCTATGACCTACAAACCATTCCACATCTACCTGAAGAACACCTTGTTTGTTGTCTTGCTGAGGGAAGTAGCTGTCCTTTTGACTTCCTCTTTCTGTGCTTACGGCTTTGCCCGTATCCGGTTCCGCGGTCGCGATTTCTGGTTTTCCGTCGTGCTCGCCACTATGATGGTGCCTTACGTCGTGTTGATGGTGCCCAGCTTTGTGATCTTCTCCCGCCTCAAATGGATTGATACCTTCCTCCCCCTCACTGTGCCCTTTTTCTTCGGAGGAGGGGCCTTTTACATCTTTCTCCTACGCCAATTCTTCCGCACCATTCCAGAGGAACTGGCCGACGCGGCTCGCATTGATGGTTGTAGTGAGTTTGGTATCTACGCCCGCATTATGCTGCCGTTAGCCAAGCCAGCTCTGACCACTGTGGCCATTTTCACGTTCCTTGATGGCTGGAACGACTTTATGGGTCCGCTCTTGTACCTGAACTCACCCGGAAAATTCACCCTTGCCGTAGGGTTGGCCACTTTCAGGAGTGTGATGTATACGCGCTGGGATCTGCTGATGGCCGCTTCGGCGGCGGTAACTCTACCCGTCATCGTGATTTTCTTCCTTGCACAACGCTACTTTGTCCGCGGGGTCGTGCTGAGCGGACTGAAGGGCTAAACGGCATCGTCCGAGGCACTGTTAACGCCACAAAACAATTCACCATAGGACAGCGTGACTCAGTTTGGTATGAGCTGGTGGACGGTGAACGGTGGACGAGGCGCTACCCGCCCGTCGCATACTGGCGGCAGGAGGAGTACCTCGCCAGCCTTTTACCGTCCATCTATGTTCTCTACTATATAGGGGCGATCCCTTGCGGTCGCTCTGGGCGGGTGCAAGACCCGCCCCTACCAACCCATTTTGGATGCACCCATATCAGATGGGTGCAGAGGTGGATAAGTTGACGGAGCATGGAACGATGGATTCCTTAACGATACGCGGTGCTCAGCTTGCCCCACAATGGCGGGCAGATTTTCCTGCCGAGGAGTTTGTCGCCCGACGGGAGAAGATATTTGACGCCATTGGAAGCGAGGGCCAGGCGTTGCTGCAGAGCGCCCCAGCGCCTCGCGGATACGTCATCTTTCGCCAAACGAACGAGTTTTTCTACTGCTGTGGTCTCGAAACACCGCAGTCCTACCTGTTGATGAACGGTGCAGAACGCAAGACCGCGCTCTATCTCGCCCGGCGGGGTGAGGCCCAGCTCGGTGAGGGAGCACCACCAGGGGTTGAAGATGTTGATCTCGTGAAGGGAATGACGGGCGCCGATGGAGTCTACGGCCTGGAAAAGCTTTCGGAACACCTGGCCGACGCGAAACTGGTCTACACCCCTCATGCCCCGGCTGGAGTCCGGGCCACGACCCGTCACCACCTGCTTTTGGCGAACCAGATGGTGGCCCAGGATCCGTGGGATGGGCAGCCGTCGCGAGAACAGCGCCTCGTCAGCTTGCTGCGTTCTCGATTCCCCAACATGGAAGTGCGTGACCTGACGCCGATCCTGGATGAGTTACGGTCGGTCAAGAGCCCACGCGAGATCGCCGTGATGCGCCGCGCGGGCCAGCTTTGCGCCCACGCCATCCGCGAAGCCATGCGGGTGACGCGGCCGGGCATCCTCGAATACCAGCTCGGCTCCCTGGCAAATTACATCTATCTGCTGAACGGCGCAAGGGGTGAGGGTTATCGTCCCATCATTGCAGGCGGAGAAAACATCTGGCACATCCATTACTTCCTGAACAACTGTCCTCTGAAAGACGGCGATCTGGTGCTAATGGACGTGGCTCCTGAATGCAACTACTACACCAATGACATAGGTCGTATGTGGCCCGTCAACGGGACGTATGCTACCTGGCAGCGAGAGCTGTACGGTTACATCGTCGAGTACCACAAAGTGGTTCTGTCCAGGATCCGCCCCGGTGTGACGCCGGATCAGGTGATGGACGAAGCCGCCGAGGAGATGAAAGAGGTCTGGGAAAGCTGGGAGTTCTCGAAAGACATCTACAGAGAGGGCGCCCGCCGTACCCTTGAATTCCGTGGCCACCTCTCGCATCCGGTCGGTATGGCCGTGCACGACGACGGCGGATACCACCATCGTCCACTGGTGCCGGGAACGGTGTTTGCTGTAGATCCGCAGATGTGGATTCCCGAAGAGAAACTCTACATTCGCGTGGAAGATACAGTGGTTGTCACCGACGATGGGATCGAGATCTTTACCAGCGGCGCACCACTGGAACTGGATGACGTCGAGGCCCTCATGCGGAACGAGGGAACGCAACTTCCCTACCTGTTGACGGGGTCTGGGAGATAATGCCGCACGACTCATGTTGTAGGCACTTCGGATTTGACGCTTCAAGTAATATGATCATGGAGGCAGAGATTGATACCCAGAGAAGAATGGTTAAGCATTTTAGAAGCCTATAGTGCTCATATCTGGCCCGCTCAGATCGTTTTCTACATCGCAGCCATTCTACTCATTGGGTGGTTTTTTCTCAAACCCGTTCGGGTCCAGAATTGGTTGATAAAGCTATATCTCTCGATTGCATTCGCTTGGAATGGCATTCTATGGTTCTTGATCCTTGCCAAGGATATGGCCGGTGATAGCTACGGTAATTACTTCTTCGGTTCTATATTTATCATTGTATCGGTGCTGTTTGCGGTCGACATATTCAGGCAAAAGATGCAGTTCTCTCTTCCAACAGTCGGATGGCGAAAGTATGCTACGTTGACTCTAATGCTATTGGTGTTTTGCTACCCTTTGTTTGGTGTCGCGTTTGGACACGATTTTGCGAGGCTAATCTTTCCTGGCACTTTTCCGTGCCCAACGACAGCACTTGGCTTGCTCCTGCTGACAACTGCTCTACCGCAGGTTGATAAGATAATCTACGTCCTGCTGCTTTTCTGTGCGATTCCATTCACACCATTCGTCCAAATCGCTAAATATGGTGTCTATGAGGATGCGATCCTGTTTGTTAGCGGCGTCTACAGTCTGATCTTGTTATCGAGATATTGGAAGGTTGAAGATCAACGCGGCTACCGATGAATTGCATACTAATAACCGATAAAAGATCGCCTAACATCTGGGTGAAGCCGACCGCTGTCTCGCAGCGTAAGGTACGCATCCCGCGCCAGTGGCTAGGGGCGATTCCGAACGCCTGAAAAGTTAGTGTCATTTGACTAAAGCGCGATGGGAGAGATATGGTGGTAGAAAGCAGAAACTCACAGGCACCTTTTGTTCTGAAGTGGAATGACGGTGGCATCACCAGCCTGAAATTGCTGGACGACGTTTTCGATACCGATTACATCTGGCTAGGCGAGACCCTGGGCGAGGTCGTGGTCCGCTACCGGCTCGATGAGGGGGACTGGTGGGAGGCAACTGCCTTCGCTTCGGGCGATGTTCGCCAGGTCCACATCAGTGGGGAGGACGACCCGGAGGCTTTGACCTACTTTTATGAGGGTGACTCGCTGGGTGCCCACGGCATCCGAGACTTTCAGTTGACGGTGCAGTTCGCCCGCCGAGGAGACAGCCTGGTCTGGACACTGAGCTTTCATAACAACACCGACCAGGCGCTCGAACTGGGCGACATTGCACTGCCGCTGCCTTTCAACAGGCAGTTCATACAGGACAATCTGGCGAACTACACGCGGGTCGTGGCCAGGCATAGTTTCATCTCAGGACACGGGTCGTTCATCTTCTGGGAGCGCCCCAACGGCGTTGGGCCTTACCTGGTCATGACACTGTTGGAAGGCACCAAGCTCGAATACTACGAGGAACACGAGCCTGATCCGAAGAGAAGTGTGCGCGCGCCCTATTGGGCCTATATTCACTCGGCGGTGAGCGGGGCAGGAGAGACGCGCGGCACCTGGCGACAGCCCCACACCAGCGTGACCCTCTCGCCCAAAGGCACTCCAGGCGACGAGATCACCTACGGCTTCAAGTTCCGCTGGGCCGACGACTACGATGGGGTGCGCGATGTGCTGTACGATGAAGGCCTGCTCGACGTTCACGTGGTGCCTGGCATGACCGTGCCCGAAGACCTGTTCGCCATGTTCTCGCTGCGGACCAAGAATGCAAGCCACACCGTCTCGCCGGAGTATCCCGATCAAACCCAGATCGAATACCTGGGCGAGAGGGAAGCCGACACTCACGTCTACCAGGTCAAGTTCTCGCGGCTGGGAGAGAACCTGCTGACGGTGAACTACGGCGATGGCAGGCATACGGTGCTGGAGTTCTTCGTCACGCAGCCGCTGGAGACGCTGATCAAGAAGCGAGCGGCGTTCCTGGTGAACAAGCAGCAACACCGCGATCCGAACAAATGGTACAACGGTCTGTTCTCCGTGTGGGATATGCGCTACAGTGTCCTACGTGGCCCGGACGATACGGATGGCTTTGACGGCTGGTGGGGCTACGTCCTGGCCTGCGACGATACGGCCTTGCCCAAAGCGCCCTTCATCGCGGCGAAGAACGTGCACTATCCTGTGCAGCAGGAGATTGCCGCCGTCGAATACTACATCGAGAACTTCGTGTGGGGCAAGCTCCAGCGCACCGATCAGGAGGAACCGTATCCCTACTTCATCTACGGTGTCCCCAACTGGTTCGAGAATCGCCACAGCGAGCACGGTTTCGGTTCGGAGGGTAAGGGCCTGGAGCACGTGTGGCGCAGCTATGACTATCCCCACCTGACCATGCTCTATTTTCACCTGTACCAGATCGCCAGGATGTATCCGGGCACGACGAAGTACCTGGACAAGGACGGATACCTGGAACGGGCCTTCGGCACGGCCAAAGCCCACTTTACCCTGGCGGGCATTGACGATCTCCCCGCAGGGGCGCGGGGGTACTGGGCCTACACCCTGGGTCTCTACAACGAACTGCTCATCGTTGACCTCATTGAGGTCCTGTACGAAGAAGGCCGGGACGAGCAAGCGGATTGGCTGAAGAACGAGTGGGAGAAAAAGGTCAAATACTTCGTGTACGACGACCCGTATCCGTTTGATTCGGAATATCCCTTCGATACCACCGCCTTCGAGTCTTCCCATGCCATCGCCAGGTACGGACTGGCCAATCCGATGGAGTCGGACGAAAATCTGTGGTATAATAAGTACAAGGACAAGTGGTATTCGCACCCGGAGGTCAAACGCGAGGATTTTGAGCAATTCATGGAAAAGCAAATCCAGGCCAACATTGCCCTGCGGGGATGGGTAGAGCCGGCTTACTACCTTTTGGGGGGTGATTACCGGGGAGGCATCTCTTCGCGGTACGCGCTGAGCTATATGTCCCAGGCAGGGGGCTGGGCGATTGCCGACTACGCCTTGTATCACACCAGTAACCCCGCGCCGTACCTGCGGCTGGGCTACGCCTCCTATTTGAGTTCGTGGGCACTGATGAATACCGGTACCCCGGAGACCAACTACGGTTACTGGTACCCCGGCGAAGAGAACGACGGCGCCTCTGGCTGGGCGATCACGCCCGAAAAGTATGGCCCAATGTGGATCAGGAAGGACAACCGCCGAGGGGCGTGGTTCTACGATGGCGAGATCGAGATTGGCTACTCCGCTGCGCTCCGCACGGCGGCGACGGTGGTGATGGAGGATCCTCTGTTTGGCCTGTTCGCCTACGGCGGTCTGCTGAGGGAGCTTGATGGCCGCGTTGAGGTGATTCCCAGGGATGGCCTGCGCCAGCGCTTCCACGTGATGCGGGGCGAGCGACGGCTGCATATACTCCTGGATCGGGACGGCTTCGCGGCGGAGCGGCCCATCGTCGTGGACGACAATCTGCGCGACATCTGCTTTACCCTGGAGAACCGAACGCAGGATCAGCACGTCGCCATCCTGCGCCTGGCTGGTCTGCCGGCTGGCGACTACAGTGTGCACATTGGCGGCCAACTGGCCGACCAGATCAGCTCCAGGGATGACGAGTGGATCACGGTGGATTTGCCCGTAGGTCTGGAAAACGTTCATGATGTCGAGATCCGTGAAGCGTTCACCCCTCCCTCCCAGGGAGGGGATGGGGGAGGGTGAATCCCCACAAACGGCCAAGATTCCCTGTGAATTCGGCTCATTTTGACTTGCGAAGTCCCACCCTCACCCTAGCCCTCTCCCTGTGAGGGAGAGGGGATTTCCCCCTGCCCCTTTGGGGAGAGGGCAGGGGTGAGGGGAAGTTTCTAATGGGGCTGGATTTGACAGGCCGAGAGGCCTTTGTATGCTGAGGTCGCTTCGCTTACAATGGCTTCAGCCCCGGGCGGGGTGGCGACGGAAAGTCAACCTCTATTAGGTGAAACAACACCTGGGTGAGAGAAATGAGCCAGAACTTGGTACAGTCGGGACTGACCTGTGTGGTTGCCTGTCTGCTTGTTGTCCCGCTCTCTGGTTGCGGCGGAGGAGCTATGCCAACGCCTGAGCCGGTAACCATCGCGTTTGCTCATTCTGGCTCTGACGCAGAATACTACGAGGCATTGGCCCAGGAGTTCAACGAGTGCTATCCACACCTCACCGTCGAGATACGTCCCAGGCGTTCCTTCCAACAATTCCAACAAACCAACCCCGACGTAGACGTCTTCGTAAGCTCATCGTTTAACCTGAGTGAGCTACGGGAGCGAGGCGATGTCCTGAGCCTGGACCCGTTCATCGAGCAGGATGCATCCTTCGATCTGTCCGATTTTTACCCTGGCACGGTAGAAGCTTTCACCAGCGAAGGCGGGGTGTGGGCCATCCCGGCTGGTGTGGACATGCTGGTGATGTTCTACAACCAGGACTTGTTTGATCAATACGACGTTCCTTATCCTGAGGCCGGATGGACGTGGGGCGATTTCCTGGACAGAGCCCTCGCCTTGCGCGATCCAGAGACAAGCGTCTTTGGTTATGCCCCCACTGACAGAATCTATGATGCGGTGTCGTTTATCTATCAGCACGGTGGGCGGCTGTTCGATGATCTGCAAAACCCCATCGGCCCGACGTTTGACGACCCGTTGACCATTGAGGCCCTGGAATGGTACGCCGGGCTGATACACGAGCACAACGTTGCCCCCACACAAAAGCAGTTGTACGATGAAGACCTCGGCGGCGCTGGGAGTGTCGTGGTCAGCGTCTACCTGAACAAAATAGGCTTATGGACCGGGTGGCTCTCTGAGCGGGGGGGAGGAAGGCAGGCATCAGATACGTGGCCAGGAGAGTGGAAAATGCCTTGGGGGGTGGTACCTTTGCCCCGCGATGCACAGTCGGCCACCCTGACGCTTGTTGAGGGATACTTTGTCTCGTCGCAGGCTCAGCACCCCGATGCGTGCTGGCAATGGATTTCCTTCCTCAGCGAGCAGACATCCCATCGCCTGATGCCAGCGCGCAAGTCGCTGGCCGAATCCGCTGCATACGAGCAGCAAGTGGGCAGCGATGTTGCCGCTGTCGCCCGGGCTTCTATGGAAAGTGCGATGCTGCCCTCCCCCAGGCTGGTCGAGTTTGGAGGAGTCTGGGAGATATTCTGGACAGCGCTCGACGAGATCGTCAGTGGGCGTTCTACGCCTGAAGAGGCAATGATCAGCGCCCAGCAGGAGGCTGAGCGCATAATAGGAGAATAGATCAATGCTGGAAGAAAAGCTGGCTGGCTTGAAGCCGATGACGGAAGGCATATCACCCATCACCGTCGAAGAGCGGCAGGGCCGCATTGAGAAAGCCCGCGCGTTGATGGCTGGAAACGGCATCGCTGCCACGTACCTTGAGGCTGGCTCAAGCCTGTTCTACTTCACTGGCGTCAGATGGGAGCGCAGTGAGCGGATGATGGCCGCCGTTATCCCGGCCCAAGGCGAGATCGCCTACGTGTGTCCGGCCTTCGAAGAGGCGAGGCTGCGAGAGCTGATCATCTTTGGCGACGACGTGCGCGCCTGGGAGGAGGAGGAAAGCCCCTACGAGCTGGTCGCGGGGATATTCCGGGACCGGGGTATCACCAGCGGGAGGATAGGGATAGAGGAGAGTGTACGCTTCTTCTTGTTCGATGGCATCCGAAAGGAAGCGCCGCACCTGGAGTTCGTCAGCGCCGACGCGGTGACGATTCCCTGTCGAGCCATCAAGTCTCCTGCGGAGATTGCGCTGATGCAACGCGCCATGGACATCACCGTCGAAGCGTACAAGGTGTGCCTATCTCTGCTGAGAGAGGGCGTGTCGCAGGGGGAATTTCGCACCAACAGCGTGGCGGTGAATAGAGCGTTGGGTGTGGAGGGCAGCATTAGCTGTCAGTTCGGAGAATGGACTGCCTTTCCCCATGGGAGCAAGGACCCTGCGTATCTCAAGGAAGGGGACGTGGTGTTGATGGACGGTTGGTGTACGGTGGAGGGGTATCACTCCGACATCAGCCGCACCATCGTTTTTGGCGAACCGACCCGGCGGCAGCGCGACGTTTGGAATCTGGAGAAAGAGGCACAGGCGGCGGCCTTTGCTGCGGCCCAGGTCGGCGTGCCGTGCGAAGAGGTGGATGCTGCGGCCCGCCAAGTGATCACCGATGCTGGTTTTGGCCCGGACTACAAGGTGCCGGGCCTGCCTCATCGGACGGGTCATGGTATCGGTCTGGACATCCACGAGTGGCATCATTTGGTGCGCGGCAACAAAACGCCACTGGCGCCGGGCATGTGTTTCACCAACGAGCCGATGATTGCCATCTACGGCGAGTTCGGCGTGCGGTTGGAAGATTGCATGTACATCACAGAGGATGGCCCCAGGTTCTTCACCCAACCCAGTCCATCTATCGAGCAGCCTTTTGCGTAGGAGGCCATAAATGCACGTCTCAACTACAGTTAGTTCACATGCGCGGTGGCATACATTGCCCTTGGGAAGCATTGCGCTCACGAAAGGATTTTGGTCTCACAAGCAGGAGATCAATCGTCAGGTCAGCCTGCGGCACGGCTACGAGCAACTGGAGCGTGCGGGCAACTTCAACAACCTGCGGCTCGCCGCAGGCTCTGGCGAAGGGGAGTACCAGGGGCCGGTGTTTATGGATTCCGACGTCTACAAGTGGCTCGAGGCCCTGGCTTACGACCTAGCCAACGTCCACGATCCGGAGGTGGAGCGCATGGCGGACGAGACGATTGACTTGATCGTCGCCGCCCAGCAAGCCGATGGGTACCTTAACTCCTACTACCAGGTGAACAAGCCAGACGAGCGCTGGACGGATTTGGATCACGACCACGAGC
>CAZVCJ010000082.1:0-5489 GCA_964625745.1 uncultured Anaerolineae bacterium
GCCCGCTCAATGGCTTCTTGCTCATTGCGAGCCAGCGCCACCTTGTATTTCTTCTTCTGCAGGCTTTGGACAATCCAGTCTATGGGAGATTTGGCTTTTTCGATGAGCAAAATGCTTATAGTCATTGCTTTTTCCTGGTCGGCTACTGAAATATTCCCCGTGAGCTTCGGTCGGCGCCGGCATTGCAGCGAAAGAGCGGAGGTGAATAAGAAGGGTTTCATCGAAGATGATAAGCCATAGACGAGCATATTATAGCGCATTATCGTTTTTTAGGCAACTGGGGCTTGTTGACCTTTTACCTCCCCCGTAGTATAATCCGTTCGTCGCTGTGAAGAGCGATAATTAGACGAAAGGTACCAGACGTAATGAGCCGGTTCGATAGAGAAAAGCTCCTAACCCTGATCGTAATCATCGGTCTGTTTAGCCTCGCTACCGTTTTCTTCTGGCCCGTTATCTTTGGCGGCCAAATCCTCCTGCCTGCCGATAACCTTTTCACCTTTGAGCCCTGGCGCTCCTTCGCCGATGATGCCATCGGAGATGGCGGCGTCTCCGTGCCCCACAACGAGCTCCTGAGCGACCTGATCCTGGAGAATTACGTCTGGAAGCGTTTCATCGTTCAGTCCATTAAGGCCCGCCAGATTCCTCTTTGGAACCCCTACATCTTCGCTGGCCTGCCGTTTCTGGCCGCAGGCCAACATTCCGCGCTATACCCCTTCAGCGTCCTTTTCTACGTTTTGCCCCTCACTCGCGCCTATGGCTATTTCACCGTCCTGCAACTCTTCCTGGCCGGTCTGTTCGCTTTCATCTACGCCCGCGTCATCGGCCTGGGTCGCCTGGGAGCTGCTGTGACCGCTATCACCTACATGTTCAGCGCCTTCATGATCACCAGCGTGGTCTTCACTATGATCATCGCTGCTGCCGCCTGGCTTCCCTTGCTTCTGGCAATGATAGAGCTGATTGTCAAGAAGGTAGGAGAGAATCGGGGGGATGCTTCTCCTCCCCTCCTCTACGTAGTCTTCGGCGCTGTCGCTCTCGGCTTTCAACTTCTGGCTGGTCACGTAGAGATCTCTTACTACGTCTTGCTGGTCATGGCCTTCTATGCCGCCATCAGACTACTGCAAATCTGCAAACCTGTGGTGAGCCCAGTCGAACCATCAGCGAATCAGCGGATCGGCAAGGTGGGGCGGGTCGTTTTCTGGTTAGCGGTCATGGTCGTCCTGGGCCTGGCGCTGGGGGCGGTGCAACTGATTCCACTCTACGAGCTGGTGAGCGGCAGCTTCCGGCAGGGTTCGGCCAGTTACCAGCAGGTGGTGGGGTGGGCTTACCCCCTCCGACGCCTCATCGCCTTTCTCATCCCCGACTTCTTCGGCAACCCCAGCCATCACAGCTACCTTGATGTTTTCAGCCGCCAGGCGGTGACCGTGAGCCAGGATTATTACGGCAATGTCATCAACACCATCTACTGGGGGATCAAGAACTACGTCGAGGGCGGCAGCTATCTGGGCATCCTGCCTCTACTTCTGGCCCTGGTCGCTGTTTTCAGACGGCGCAACAGATACGTCTGGATTTTCGCTGGCCTGGCTGCTATCTCCCTGGCTTTTGCCTTCGGCACTCCTCTCTACGCTGTGCTCTTTTACCTCTTGCCCGGCATCAAACAGTTGCACTCGCCGTTCCGCTGGATATTCCCCTACACGCTGAGCGTGGCGGTGCTGGCAGGGATCGGGGCACAGCATATCGAAAACCGAAAACCGAAAATCGAAAATGTTTACAAGCTGGGCTGGCTCGCCCTTCTGGCCGGCCTGGGCTTGGTGGCGGCCCTGGCCATCAGTCTTCTCTTCCCGGATGCCGTCATTCCCCTCGCCGAGCAGGCCATGCTTAGCCTGGCCAAAGCCCCCGAAGCCTTCACCGACGGGCGGATGTTTTACTCCTACGAGTTCCGCAACCTGCTCATCTTTGGGCTATTCGTGGCCTCCAGCGGGGCGGTGTTGCTTGTCGCTCGTTCCTCCTTTCACCTCGGCAGGTATGAGGTTTGGAAGCCCCTGGCCTTGCTGGTGCTGATCTGCGACCTTTTCGTTTTCGGCTACGGCTTCAACCCCGCTGCTGATCCAGAGCTCCTTGATTTCAAGCCGCCGGTGGTGGAGTTCCTCCAGCAGGACAGGGACCTCTACCGCATCACCACCTACAATGCCCCCGGCGAGAAGACCTTCAACGCCAACGTGGGCATGTTCTACGACATCAGCGACGTACGCGGCTACGACTCCATCATCCCCAGGCAGTACACAGATTACATGGGCCTCATCTACGCCCAGACAGAACTCCTACACAACCGCATTGCTCCTATCTACGCCGACCACCGCCAGGCCCTGGACTCACCACTGTTGGACCTGCTCAACGTCAAATACGTCCTGACCACCCAGGAGATCGAGAGCCCTAAGTACACCCTGGTCTACGACGAGGAGGTGCGAGTCTATCGCAACGAGGGGTGTATGCCCCGCGCCTTTTCCCTGCCCACAAGCTGTGCCATCGTGACCGACGACGTAGCAGCAGCCTTGCGAACCCACGACCCCCGCCAACACGTGATCCTCGAGAAGCAACAGACAAATATCCAATATCCAATATCCAATATCCAACCTCAAACCTGTAACCTGAAACCTGAAACCGTCACTTCTTACACCCCCAACCAAGTCTTCATTGATGTGGAACTGGAAGAGTCGAGCTTCCTCGTCCTGGCCGATAGCTACTTCCCTGGCTGGAAAGCCTACCGCCGACCCCAAGGGGCAGGAGAGGGTGAGGAGCAGGAGTTGGAGATCCACCGCGCCGATGGCAATTTCCGAGCGGTTTCCCTGCCGGCTGGCCGCTGGACGGTGCGTTTCAAGTACACGCCCATGTCCGTCAAGCTGGGGCTCTTCGTCAGCTTCATGGCCGGGTTAGTGCTCATCTTGTTGTTGGGTTACTGGCTGTGGAGGCATTTCTACCGAGAAAGCGTCGAGGACTCCGACGCCACGCGGGTGGCTAAGAACAGCCTGGTTCCCATCCTGCTTCAATTGGCGAACAAGCTCATCGAGACCGCCTTCGCCGCGTTGATGCTGCGCATCCTGGCCCCCGACGCTGCCGGAAAGTATTACTTCGCCGTCACCATCTGGGGCTGGCTGGACATCTTCACCACCTTTGGGCTGAACATCCTGCTGCAGCGGGAGGTGGCCAAGGATCGCGCCCTGGGCAACCAGTACCTGGCCAACACCACCATCCTGCGCCTGATCCTCATCGTCGTCGCCGTGCCTCTCCTGGCCATCTTCATTGGCGCGCGTCAACTCACCCGCCCTCTGCCGGACGATACCATTGCCGCCATCGTGCTTTTGGCCATAGGTCTTCTCCCCGGCAGCCTGGCCAATGGCTTCACTGCTGTCTTCAACGCCTTCGAGATGATGGAATACCCGGCGGCCGTCACCACTGTCACCACGGTGCTAAAAGTCGTGCTGGGCACGCTGGTCTTGTTGCGCGGCCTGGGCTTCGTTGGCCTGGCGGGTCTCTCCATAGTGATCAACGTCGTCACCGCGGCCATCCTCCTCTACCTGCTGATCCGCACCAGATTGCTACCAGGGGGCGTCCCCGCCCCGCACGCCTTCGAACTCGACACTTCCCTGCAGCGCCGCATGGTCGGCCTCTCCTGGCCGCTGATGCTCAACAATCTGTTCTCCTTTTCCTTCTTCAAGGTTGATGTGTTCCTCCTGGAGGCGATGCAGGGAAGCACAGTGGTCGGGCTGTACAGCGTGGCCTACAAGTTTATGGACGCCCTGCAGATCCTCCCCGCCTCCTTCACTATCGCCATCTTTCCCATCATGTCTCGCTACGCGGCCTCGGCCAAGGACTCACTGATGAGGGCTTATCTGCTGTCCGTCCGCCTGCTGGTCATCATCGCCCTGCCCGTCGCCATTGCCACCACCGCCCTGGCCGAGCCTTTGGTCTATCTCCTGGGCGGCTCCCAATACCTCCCCGATTCGCGCATCGCCCTGCAACTGATGATCTGGTCCATACCCATTGGCTTCATCAACAGCGTCACCCACTACGTCCTCATCGCCCTGAACCAGCAGCGCTTCTTGACCAAAGCCTTCGCTATTGGCCTGACCTTCAACGTTGTAGCCAACGTTGTCTTTATTCCGCTCTACAGCTACCGTGCCTCGGCCCTCATCCACCTCTTTTCCGAGTTGGCCCTGCTGCTGCCTTTCTACTATTGCCTGCGCAAGCATCTGGCCCCCGTGCCCTGGGGCAAGTTACTCTGGCGGCCTGCCTTGGCCGCCGCGTTGATGGGTGGCCTGTTGGGGTTGCTTCGCGATGCAAGCCTCTTTTTGACCGTGTCCCTGGGCGGCTTGATCTATCTCCTGGCTCTGATCCTACTGGGGACGTTCAGCGAGGAGGAAATAACCCTGTTTAAGAGCTTGTTGTCTTTTGGTCCCTGGAAAGTAGAGCCTACCTCTGATCTGCCCCCGGAGGCGCAGTAGGGTTCAATCGTTGTCTCCTCAATGATGTATATTATATCATAAAATCATATCAATCCGCAATTAGGAAAACCCTTAATTTCGAGTAAGGAAAACCCTTAATTTGGAGTAAGGGAATCCCTACATTGGGCTTCCGAAAACCCTTACATCGGTATAAGGAAAAGGATAATAGGGCGATTAGCTTTTGGCTAATCGCCCTATTCCTGTGTGGGTCTGATTCAAATGAGTTGGGTGCAGTAGCTACTTCGGCCTATCACTGCAACCTGGATATCCTCCGACGCTACGCCGTCTTTCTACTTCTTCTCCGCCGGCGCCAGATCATCCAGAGGATGACGAAGGGGATGGCAATGACTACCAGGGTAGGTAGCACGTAGATGATCAACCAGATGGCGGCCTCTACAACGCTTTGGAGAGTTCTGACCAGGCTTCGTAACGCACTGGCCGCGGTGCCGGAGGGCTGCCAACCGGCGACCACGATGGGCTTGGCCAACACGTCGGGGATCAATTCGACGTTGATGGTGGCCATGGCCGTCATCTTCTCCAGGTATTGCATCCGCCCTTTGAGCTGCTCGATTTGCCCCCTGATGTCGGTGAGTTCTCGGTACACGGCCAGAACATCCTCGGCCTTGCCCGTCCGCTCGCGCACCTCGGTGAGGAGCTCCAATAACTCGGTCTCGGTGGCCTCCAGGTTGCGCAGCCGGGCGCCGAGGTCGGTGTACTCCTCGGTCACGTCCTGGGTGGAGACGTTTCTGTTCTCGACCCTGATAGCCAGGTCTTTGAGGTGCGCCAGGGCCGCATCGAATTCCTCGGCCAGCACGCGGATGGTCAGGCGAGCCCGCAGTTGGTCGTCCTGGTACCAGGAGCTGGAGTTGACCACGTAACCTCCCAGGTCCTTGGCGAGGGCTTCGACCTGCTCCAGGCTGTCCTCCGCGTCCTTCACGATCAGGGAGACGTCTCCCGTCCAGATGATCATGCGCTCTTCGACGGACTCCA
>CAZVCJ010000082.1:5589-17506 GCA_964625745.1 uncultured Anaerolineae bacterium
ACGATCAGGGAGACGTCTCCCGTCCAGATGATCATGCGCTCTTCGACGGACTCCAACCCCAAATCGGCTGCTTCCCTCGGGATGCCAGGGGCCGAGGGCATGTACGCTGCTACTTCCTTCTCGACCACGACAGTCTCGACGACCCTCCTCTCGACGGGCACTTCTTTCATGACCTCGACTACCTCAGGGCGCGGCGCAGCGCAGCCCACGACGGCGGCTAGCACAGCCACGACGACGATTAAACAGAATACCTTTTTCATTTTGCTTTCCTCCTTTTGTAAGTGAGTTAATGAGTAACGAGGGAGGAGTCAACGAGTAAATTGACTTCACTTGTTGACTTTAACTCATCCCTTGCCTCACTCATTAGACGCTGAAGGGAGCTGAATGGTTCCCTCAGCTTGCCAAGTTGCGACCTGCCCCTCACCACCCGTATCCCAAACGGATTATAAGGCGCACTGGCAGGTCCTTCTCCACCATCCTGGCCTGAGTGGTTTCGATGGGATATGGGATGCGGCGATATTCCAGGGTGAGGTCGCTCCGCTTACGGTCGGAATCGAGGATGGCGTAGCTGGCACGGGGGTCGCCGTCGCGAGGCTGCCCCACACTGCCGGGGTTGATGATCAATCGCTCTTTGCCCAGGACCAGGGGATCATTGAGGGAGGGCATCACCGTGTCGCAAGCCTGGTCGAGGTTTTCGAGACGATGGCGATAGATGATCGGGACGTGGGTGTGTCCCACAAAGCACAACCTGGTATCAAAATACTCGAAGTTGGCCTCGGCGATGGAGGGATACAGAACATACTCCCAGACAGGATGCCGAGGGCTCCCGTGTACCAGCGTGACATCCTCCTCGACCAGACTCTTGGGAAGGGTCGCCAGGTATTCCAGGTTTGAGGGCGACAACTGCTCCCTGGTCCAATGGCAGGCTCTTTTGGCAGCGGGATTGAAATCCTCGGTGTCCATCTTGCCCAGCGCGGCCCAATCGTGATTGCCGACCACGCAGACGTGAGGCAAATCCCGCAACTGCTCGACGCACTCGTTGGGGTCGGGGCCGTAGCCTACCACATCGCCCAGGCACCACACTTTGTCAAAAGAGCCGGCGTCGGCCAGGACGGCCTCGAAAGCGGCCAGATTGGAATGAATGTCGGAGATGATCAGGTAGCGCATACCATATCCTCAAATCAGCAAATCAATAGATCAGCAAGCCTCAGCAGAGCGGGCTCCCACGCCCGCGAACCGGCGGCCCTTCGGCTATGCTCAGGACAGGCATGGGAGCCGCCTCTGCTGGGAAATTTTGGATCTACTGAGCCTGAACGATGCCAGCAATTTTCTGCCCCAGGTGTACGCTGTAGTTCATGCCCCGGTCCTCGGGGTAGATCTGAGAGGTGTTGGCCAGGTACAATCCCTGGATAGGGGTTTGATGATCGGGCACTTGTTGGGAGTAGTGGCAGGTGATGATGGGCTGCCCCGCGTCGTCGCGGAAAAGCCAGCTCCCCTCCACCCAATCCAGGTCGAATTCGGGATTGATGCGCTGCACGTGAGGCAGATACTCTTGCAGGAGCTCGTCCTCAGAAAGGGAGAAAAGCGGGCTGCCCAGAGACAAGTAGTTGGAGAGGTACAAAACGTGCTTGCCATTGTAAGCCTCGGGCGGCATGTAGTTGGTGTGCTCAATGGCGGCGACGAAGGGGATGCTGGGATCGCTGATGTTCATCCAATAGATGTGGCTGAGCGGTCGCCTCATTTTCAGCACCAGGCAGAGCGCGCTCTGGTAGTTGACATGCCTCAGTTTTTTGATGTAGTCGGAGGGCAGTTCCGGCACTATCTCGGTGAAGGCGAAGGAGGGGGCGGTGGCTATTATGAGATCGAAGTTTCGAGTTGTGAAACGTGAAGCGTGAAACGTGAGGCCGGTGGCTTTGCCATCTTCCACGACAACTTGCTCGACGGACGCGTTGGTGTGGACCTCACCACCCAGTTCTTTAATCCGCTTCTCTAGCTCGACGATCAGGGCCTGGAAGCTGCCTTCCATGTAGCCCAGCTTCTCCTTTTGCATCCCCTTGGGGCGGGAGCCGAAGCGGAGGTGCATCTTCCCCCAGAACCAGGTCATGGATACCTCGTCGTAGCTGTCGCCGAACTTGCTCCGCAACAGCGGCTCCCAGATGGCGTTGTAGACGCTTTTCCCCGCGTATTTCTCAAGCCACTCTTTGGCAGTGATGCCCTCGTACTTTCGCCAGTTGGTCTGGCGCTGAAGGTAGACGGAGACGAGGCCGGCCCACAGGCGGTTGGACAGGCTCAGGGGGGTGAACCGCAGCAGGTCCAGGGGGGTGACGAAGTCGTAGACCTGGCCGCCGTGAAAGAGGCCCACCTGGGAATCAATCCAGCGCATCCTGGGCGAGAGGCCCAGCTCGTTGATAAGGTGGAGGATGTGGCGATCGCTGGTGAAAAGATGGTGATAGAACTTCTCCAGGCGAGTCCCCTCGATGGGGAAAGTGCTGGCCTGCCCGCCCAGTTCCGCCTCTTTCTCGAAGACAGCCACACTGTGTCCCTTTTTGGCCAACTCATAGGCCGCCGTCAGTCCGGCGACCCCTCCGCCGATGATACCTATTCTCATTGATCCCCCTCAGTCTTCACTTTCGCCGCCACTCCAAACTCCGCCCACGAGACGCTCTCTCGCCACATGTAGGTTGCCCCCAGCGCGGTGATGGGAAACCACAGCGCGGCGTGCAGGATCAGGGTGTAAGCCGTGGCCACCTCATAGTTTACGCCATAGGCGGCCAGGACAGCGATGCCAGGAGCGTCGAAGGTGCCGACGTAACCTGGGCTGGAGGGAATGGTGGTGGCCAGATTCACCACGCCGTTCATCAGCATCAGCACGTAGAAAGGCACGCTGAAATCGAAAGCGTGCATCACGAACCAGTACTTGACCGTCTCCGCCAGCCAGATCACCAACGAGGTGACGAAGATCATCAACACGTCCCTGCCGCTGCGCAGTGAATGCAGCCCCTCCACGAAGCGCTCCAGCAGCCCACGGGCCGGCTCCCGAAATCGTACCGGCAACAGGCGCTCGATGAGCCAGTTATAGACCGCTTGCGAGCGCTGGGGCGAGGCGGCCATGACGAAGAAAACAGCCAGGGCGCCGAAGAAAAACAAGCTGGCGAGGACGACCACCTGTTTGAGCCACGGCTGCATGGGAACGAAGGGCAGGGAGAAGAAAACGAACAGGAGCATGACCACCCCGTCGAAAATCCGCTCCACCACGATGGTGGCCAGGGAGGCGCTGATGCTCACCCCTTCCTTCTTTTTGAGAACGTAGGCCCGGATGACCTCGCCAGCGCGGGCGGGATAGACGTTGTTGCCCATGTAGCCGATGCAGACCACCGGGAAGAGGCGAGGCAGGGACACGGGCATCATGGGGCGCAGCAGGTAATGCCAGCGCCAGGTGCGCGCCCAAACGGCGAAGAAGTAAACGGCCACGCCAGGGACGATCCACCAATACCTGGCCGTCCTCAAGGCCACCCAGACCTGGTCCAACTGCAAGCGCCTCAGGACGATGTAGAGACAGATAGCGCTGATGATCAAGCCAAGCCAGAGTTGCCATCTTTTGAGCATAGTTCCTCCGCGGGCTAATTGTACCACATCATGGGAAAAGAAACAAAAAAGGGGTATCGGCTTGCCCGATACCCCACATGATCAGCTTAGGGCCGCGTCCTGAGCTTGTCGAAGGGCCGTTTACGCTGCGGCCTCTTCCTCCGGTGGAAGCATCACCCCCAGGATCCTCTCCAGAGCCATGGTGTGGCTGCACACCCCTCGCTTGGCAAAGAAGTTGCAGCCGCAACTCCATTGCCCCTGGTCGTAAGTGATCTTATACGTGTCGTGGTTTCCCTTGAAGGTGACCTGGAACTCGTTGAAAGTGATCCTCTCGAGCTCCTGGGCGTAGCGCTTGGCCTTTTGGATCTTGCCGATCATACCTGAATCCATTTTTGCCTCCTTTGGCGATTAGAATAGGTAGCGGACAGCTTAGCGAATAAACAACAAAACACCAAGGCAGAATCAAACCTCAGTGTTTTGGGGCGCAGTATTTACCGATTTGTAAAGCGGATACAATCATGGCTGCATCTCTCCAATGATCCATCTCAAACCGTGGGAATAGTATACTTCTTTTGCACCCTTTTGTCAAACAGAAGTCTACAGTTCAGCCAGGCGCTCTTTGAGGTAGTCAATGACTTTCACCGGTGAGGGATCAACTTCGTAGAGCATGGCCAGGTAAAAACTGACATAATCGCCGAAATGAATAGTGGATAGCATCTGGGCCAGAGGGCTTGTGCCACGGGCCTGGATGGTCTCGTAGGCAATCCCGCGCCTGGTTAAGATCTCCTGAGTTACCTGGAACCGTGCTTTGTTGCGCGGGTGGTCCAGGGAGGGGATAAGCATCACCACCAGGATTCTCTCCGCCAGCTCCTCCGGGAACCGATAACCGACCACGGCGTTGTGATTAAGCTCCGGCAGTGGCTCGAAGAAGCTCCAGGCTTTAGTGTTCTCGTTGAGTTGGGTCTTCCAGCGATGAGCTACTTCGGCCAGGTACCCCGATCCATAAATCACGGGCAGATGCCCGTAAAGCTGCTTTGCCAGTTGCTTGGCGGGGTTCCTGGTTACGGGGACAGCCGCGCCTATCTTTTCTTGCAGGGCCTCCATCACGGTGATGGCCTCTTCGAGGTCGTCCGACTTGTCGCCGATAAAGCCCAGCTTTTGCACGACGCCGATCAAAGAAACGAGGGAGTATCCCAAAGCTGCGCGGGGCTGAGATTGGTAGCGGAAGGTCAACAGAGGCACTCCCAGTCCTCGTGCCCGCTGGTCCAACTGGCCACCGGTGGTGATGGCCAGGAGGGCTGCGCCTCTGTTGCTGACCTCGTCGAAAGCCGTTAGCGTTTCCTCAGTGTTGCCGGAGTAGCTGCAAGCGATGACCAGGCTATCGGCGTTGACGAAGGCTGGCACGGTGTAATCGCGATTGATCGCGATGGGCACAGCGCACTCACCCTCGGCCAGGGTGCGCAGCAAATCCCCGCCGATGGCCGAGCCACCCATGCCCAGCACCACGATCTTGTTGACCTGGCGATACTCGGCGGGAAGCTCCAGGCTTTGCACATTTTCCCAGGCATCGCGGCACTGCTGGGGCAGCTCGGCGATGCGGCCCAGCATATCATCGGGGTCTGTCTTGTGGAAAAGAGTCCAGTTATCGAGGTCAATCACCTTCGCCCTCCTCCGTCGAATGTTTTGCGAGAAACTCCGCTGGCGCGAGGCACTCGAAAGCATCTATGCAACCAATCTTCCGTTGTCTCGCGCTTTATCTCGTTCACTAGCCGATCAATCTTGTTGGGGGTGTCGTATCCCTTTTCACGCAACAGTTGGCCGAATCGAGCGAAAATGTCGAAGGCATTGAGATCCTTGTCCTCTCGATAGAGGATGACCAAGCCTGCCAAGCTGGATATGCCTAATTGCACTCCACCCGTCAGGCCTACCTGATCGCGTATTTCTTTGGGAATGGATATCCTCCCTTTAGAATCAAGTAGAACAGCCCTCTCGCCGATCGCTGCCATGGCATATACCTCCGCCGAGAAAATAAGGGGTTCTGGTTTCATGCTGTATAAATTGTACCACATTCGGCACAAAAATGAAAGTCAGTGTTCCCTCAACGCCGCCTTGTAAACCTCGCGCTTGGGCCAGCCCGCCAACTCAGACACCGCTTTGACTGCCTCTTTCCTCCCCACGCCCTCCTCCAGCAACTCGGCTAGCGCCTCCATAACTCGTTCCTCATCCCACGTTACTCGTTCCTCCCCTGCCCCCTCAATGACCAGGGTGAACTCACCTCTGGGAGGATCCTCCTCGAAATGGGCCAGGGCCTGGCTGAGGCGCCCTCGCCAAACCTCTTCGTGCAGCTTGGTCAGTTCGCGAGCCAGCGCGATGCGTCGGTCGCCCAGCACGTCTCTCAGGTCGGACAGGCTCGCACGCAGCCTGTGGGGCGCTTCGAAGGCCACCAGGGTGTGTCTCTCCCTGGTCAGCGTAGCCAGGAGCTGGCGTCGCTGCTTCTGGCGGCGGGGCAAGAAACCCAGGTACAGGAAACTATCGATGGGCAGTCCTGAGACCACCAAAGCGGTGATCAGTGCCGAAGGGCCGGGCACCGGCACCACGGGGATGCCCTGCGCGATGGCCGCCTGAATGAGCTCGTAACCTGGATCGGAGAGGCCGGGCATGCCCGCCTCAGAGACCAGGGCCATGTCCTTGTGCTGCAGGGTGCCGAGAAGCTCGTCCAGCCTGGTCAGCTTGTTGTGCTCATAGTAGCTGGTGAGAGGCGTCTCGATTCCGTAGCGAGTCAATAGCTTGCGGGTTTGGCGGGTGTCCTCGGCGGCGATGAGGTCCACTTCGCCCAGGATGCGCAACGCTCGCAGGGATACGTCCTCCAGGTTGCCGATAGGCGTTCCAACTACGTACAGGGTACCCACTGATCCTTCCCTCAAAACATTCATGTGGCTTGCTACTATTATACAGGATTGGCCGTTTTTAGTCCAGGTGCAAGTTTGCCATCTGCAAGGGCTGGTGTTATAATGGTCGGCACTTTGGGAAAGGAACCCGGGCAAATGGAAGAGAATACCCAACAGGGTAGCATCAACTTCGCGCCAATTGGGCAAGTGATCAACGACATCGAATACCCAAGCCACGTCAAGTGGGAAAACATCACTTCTAAGGTAGTTATCGCTCCCCAGTTGGTGGAGGCCCTGGATGGAATAGACGGCTTCTCCCACATCCTGATCATCTTCTACTTGCACGAGGTGGGAGAAGGCCGGCGCTCCCGGCTGAAAGTTCACCCTCAGGGCAGGAAGGAACTGCCGTTGACGGGAGTGTTCGCTACCCGGAGTCCCGTCCGTCCCAACCCCATCGGGGTCACGGTGGTGAAGCTGCTGGAACGTCAAAAGAACGTCCTGAAAGTGCTGGGGCTGGATGCCTACGATGGCACTCCCGTGCTGGACATCAAGCCTTACCTCAGACGGGATGACTTGCTCAAAGAAGCCACCATGCCAGATTGGTTGCTCCGACTATGGGAGCTTCAGGATGGTAGCGCATCGGCCTGAAAGAGCCGATGCTGGGGCAAAGAACGACCAGCACCGTCTGTTTTACGGCGGTGCGGCCGCCATTTTGCCAGAGCCACTGAAACCTGGTATAATACTCACACCAGAGAAGAGGAGGCGGTAGAATGCGAATCAGAGACTTTGTGCCCAGCGATGCTCACCAACTGGTGGAGATTTTGAAAGCCAACCAGCAGTATGGGCATCCCGAGATTGACGGCCCTGAGGCCATGCTGAGGGTACACCAGTGCCAGGCCGCCGAGTTCCTGGTAGCCGAGGAGGACTACAGGGTGGTGGGGCTCATCCGGGGGGTCTACGATGGCTCCAGAGCTATCATTCACATTGCCTCGGTGCACCCCGGCTACCAGCGGCGCGGCATCGGCAAGGCCCTGGTGCGGGAGATAGCCGAAAGGTTCAAGCAGCGTGGAGCCTCCTCTTTGGCCGTGACCGTGCCCGGCGAGCTAGGCTTCTGGAAGAAAGTCGGCTTTCGGCAGACCACTCGCATCATGTTCGCCTATCCCATTGACGATGCCCTCGGTTGATCCGACTGCTAGGAGCTTGTCGGAGAAGACTTCGGAAGTCTGGGAGCACGCCCTCTCCGACAGGCTGCTAGAGCGCGGATCCTGGTAAATAAAGAAGAGCCTCGCCCTGCTTGTTGAGGGTGAGGCTCTTTGACAGTCACTCCATTTTACTGTATAATTGGAGCAACTGGAGGTGGATCATGGCATTGAAAGCGAAACAGCGAGACAAAGTGCGAGTGCAGGTAGACCTGACCGCAGCCGAGGCTACCTTGCTGGAGCTTCTGCAGAGGCGACTGTCAGTCCGTTCGCGGGCCGATCTGCTCCAGCAGGCCTACGGCACCTTTCTTTGGATCGTGGACGAAATGCTATCGGGGCGACGCATCGTCAGTGTCGAAGCGGTGATGCTGGATCAGTTGGAGAGGTTCAAAGAACTGAGCGTGCCAGCGGTGGAGCCATTGGTCTTTGGGCACTATCAGTACCTGGTCACCCGCCCGGAGAAAGGACGGAAACAGCCCTACCTGAAAGGGCGAAACATGACAGTGGGGCAATTGGTGTACAAGATGCGAGCCAACCAATTGAGTGTCGAACAGGCAGCCGAGGACATGGACCTGCCAGCGAGGCAAGTCATGGAAGCCGTCGCCTACTACCAGGTCCACCGCGACCTCATTGAGAGCGAGATGGACGAGGAAAAGCAATACTTGCTCTCCCACGGAGTTGAACTTGAGCCTCGCACTGTACCTCGATGACTGTGCCTTCTCCCACGAACTGAGACGATTGCTGCTCAGAGCCGGACACGACGTCGAGACCCCTGCCGATGTGCATCCCCCTCTCACCGGGGAGGACGATGCAACCCATTTTGCCCATGCCAAAGCGGTCGGCTGTGCCATTCTAACCTTGAACCCGAGAGACTTCAAAGAGTTGCACGACCAGGATCCCGATCACCCTGGCATCCTCGCTGTATACCAGGATAACGATCCAGTTAAAGACATGAACTATCGCCAGATCGTCCAGGCGATTTCCAATTTGGAGAGCACCAGCGTCTCCATTGCCGGAGGGTTTTGGTCACTCAATGTCTATCGTTGGTAAAGAGAAGAGCCTCGCCCTGATTGCTGAGGGCGAGGCTTTTTCATCGTTCTTCTTGTGAACCCGCCGGTCTGCTGGCGTGGGCTTTTTCCCACAAATCCCGATATGCCGCCTGCACCCAGGAGTCCAATTGGTCTGCCAGCGTCAGGGGGAGTTTCAGACGGACGATCAGGTCTTGCACATCGGCCAGGTCTCGCAACCGGTGGGGAGCGCTCATCCCAGAGGCCAGTTTCAGCTCGATCAGTTTCTCCAACGTCACCACGCGGATACCCTCTATCTCCACCGTCACCCCTGGGGTCGTCGGGTCGGGGAAAGCCACTGGTTTGGGCAATCCATCGCCAGGATACTCCCCGGCGGTCACGATTTCGATGCGCACCCCTGTCTCAGTGTCGCGGAACGTTTTCTCGGCTCCGCTGAAGGCTGGCCGATAGCCCCGCCCCACCAACCGCTGGCGGAAACGCTCCAATCCAGATGGCGTCAGCAGCAAGTCAATGTCCTCCGTCAGTCGTGGATACCCGTGTTCGGCAAGAGCAAGTCCTCCCAACAGGGCGTAAGGAATTCCCTCCGCATTCAACCGTCGCGTCAATCGGCGCAATGTGCCGTGCAATCGTCCCTCACCGGCAAAGTAAGCGCTCGCTTCGCGGAGCATCCGCTCTCCGCCTCCTCGGAGCAAGTGTTCGTAGGCCAATCTCTGCTCTTCTGTCATTGGTTTCCTGGGCGATTCCAAATGGGTTCAGAAATTAGATAGGCCATCAGCGATAGCTTCGGCCTCTTCCACCATCTGAGGGTCGAGGTCGAAGACCGAGACGCCTCTGCGGTCGGCCTCGATGGCCAGCGGGCTCTCCGAAAGGAAGCCAAGTACCCGAAAGCCGGGCAGGCTCTCGGTGATGAAGTCCCGGTCGGCTTGACCCCGCACTTTGTTGCCCACGACGTAAACCTCCTCGATGCCGATGTCAGCGGCCAGGCGAGAGATGGTTTGAGCCGTCTTCAGGCTGCGCTGGCCTGGCTCGACGACGGCGATCATGGCGTCAACGGCTCCGGCTGTGCCTCGCCCCAGGTGCTCAATGCCGGCCTCCATGTCGAGGATGATTAGTTCGGAGCGCTGCAAAAGCAGATGGCGCACCAGGTTCTTGAGCAGGGCGCTCTCAGGGCAGACGCAGCCGGTGCCGCCGCCCTTGATAGTTCCCATCACCAGCAGCCTCACGCCGCGCCACTCGGCCGAGAAGCGGTCGGGGATGTCGTCCACGCGGGGGTTCAGCTTGAAGAAGCCGCCGTACTCCCCCAGCTTGGCCCCAGTGCGCTCGTAGATGAGCTCCTCCATCTCGGCGATGGGGACGATTTGCTCGGCCACCTCCGTGGGAAAGCCCAGGGCCGAGGCCAGGTTGGCGTTGGGATCGGCGTCTATGACCAGCACCCTCTGATCCCGCTCAGCGTAGATATAGGCCAGCAAACTGGTTAACGTGGTCTTGCCCACACCTCCCTTGCCGGTAATAGCGATCTTAGGCATGTTCCCTCCAATATCTAATATCCAATACCCAATATCTAATCAATGAACCGTTCGATAGTAGCACCGTTCCACTGCTCCTGCATCCAACCGGCGAAAGCCTGTTCCTTCAAGGAATTCAGTAAATCCGGCGGTAGGGGGCGGTCGGGGGCCTTTTCCAAGACCTGGACGATGTGGTAGCCGAACTGGCTCTGCACGACTCCGCTGATCTGGCCAGGCTGGAGGGCAAAGGCGGCCTCTTCAAGTTCAGGCGAGATCAACTGCCCCCGGTGGAAGAAGCCCAAATCGCCCCCGGCTTCTTTAGTGTTCTCGTCCTGGGATCGCTCTCTGACCAGGGTCGCGAAGTCCTCTCCCGCTTGCAGTCTAGTCAAGATGGTCTGGGCTTCCTCCTCCGTCTGCACCAGGATGTGCCGAGCGTGCACTTGCTCGGCGGTGGTCGGGACGGAGCCCGTGATCCGCTCGAATATAGCCAGGGCCAGCAGTTGGAAACCAAGCTCCTCTTGGAACTCCTCATAGGTCAAGTCGCTGGTTCTCAGCCATTCCTCGAAGCTCGCTTGTCCTCCCCCTTCCTCGATGCTCTGTTGGATCACTGCTTCCAACTCTTCTTCAGAGATAGTCACGCCTTCCTGGGCGGCGGCTTGCTCGATGAGCACCTGCTCGATCATCGAGTCCAGAACCTGGCGGCGCATCTGGGCCAGCCTGGCCTTGCCATCTTCGCTCTCCAGATCGAAGCCCTGTCCCGCCATAGCCGCCTCGAACCTGGCCGTCTCTTCCTGATAATCGGCCAGGGGGATGGGCTGTCCGTTCACCATGGCTGCCAAAGGCCGTTCGCTGCTCGGTGTCGGGGAGGGCCTGGCTATCGTCGCAGTTGCCGGAGGTGGAGTCACCTCCTGTACGGTTGTGTTGGTCGGCCTGGGCGTTATCCCCTCGCTAAAGGGAACCTCTTCCGGCCCGCAGCTCACCAGCAAGCCCATAGTCGTGATCATGACAAACGCTAATCGTTTGTGTCTCAAGTATCCTCCTGGTATAATAGGTTTCGTGGTGGTTGACATTGCCACCAAATCGGGTAAAGTATCTTCGCCCCATCCTGTGAGGTCGGAGCCTGTTGACAAAGACGGGAGACGCACAGGGTTTTCGTTCCGTTCCGGCCTCGCCGACGGGGACACTCATAATCAGGAGGGACCAGTCATGAGCCGAAAACGACGTACTCACCTACGAGGTAAGCGAGGGCAAGCCTTTGCCGACCAGATTCGAGGCATTTCGTTGGACCGCATCCTGTGCGTTTCCATAGACGTTCACAAGTATTTCCACGTGGTGACGATTCACAACGCGCTGGGCGAGATCATGACGCCCACGTTCGAGATCGACATCTTTCAAGCCGGCTTTGACCAGTTGTGTCAAGCGATAGACGAAGCTATCGTTCGGACGAAGGCCCAGGTGGTCTTGACGGGCATGGAGCCGACGGGCCACTACTTTGAGAACCTGGCACGACACCTGCGTCAACGACCACAGCCAGTGACGTTGATCAACAGTTACGCCGTCAGGAAGAATCGGGACCAACAGATGATGCACCACGAGAAGGACGACGAGATTGACACGGCGTCCATCGGCGACCTGCTGCGACGCGGAGAAGGCACGCCTTTCAAGCCCGCCAGCGGGGTCTACCTGCAACTGCAACACCTGGACCGCGTTCG